>JAYSZH010000152.1:0-25107 GCA_043738155.1 Polaromonas sp.
ATCCCCGCTTGGTCACTGCCCAAACCTATTGAGGTCAGCAAAAGCGTGACGCTTTGGCACACCGAGCAGGGCGGCCATGTGGGCTTTCCCAAAGGCAAGTTTCCCGCGCAGGTGTTGGCGATGCCAGAGGCGGTATCTGGCTGGTTGGCAGCTCATTTACCAGCGTGAAAAGACCATTCAGCAGATAATTCAATAATGGATGACATTGTCAAACAAGCCATGGCCAAGTGGCCCAACGTGCCGCACTGTTACGGCTGGCTGGGCTTGGACGCGCGTGGCAACTGGTACATGCGCGACGACCGCGTGCAGGCGCAGGGCACATTCACCCAAGCCAAGGGTTCGATGCTGAAGCACGAAAAGCTCATCGACTTCATCAACCGCAATTATTTGAGTGACGACAGCGTTCAAAGCACCGCCAAAGGCCAATGGTTCTTCCAAAACGGCCCGCAGCGCGTCTACGTCGAGCTAGAAGCCACGCCGATTGTTTGGAGAGTAAGCGCTAACTTCGAGGTGACGTCCCACACCGGCGAGCCCGCCAGATTGCAGCGCTGTGTCGTGGACGAACACGGTCGTCTCTACCTAGAAGCCGCCGCCGGCTTCGGCCTGGTCCACACCGCAGACATGCTGTACGCCGCAGACGCGATAGAGCAAGGCCTGTGGGTGCCGCAGGAGATGGTTGCGGCAGATTTGCCGAAGCGGTTTGGCTATGTGCGTAGCCCGAAGGCGCTGCAGGGCTAATTGTGTTGCTATATATTTAATAGCTGCTTAGGCAATAAATACGCCGGCTAGAGGCATATTTTAGGGGCGTATTTGGGGGCAGCTACCCCGCCCGTTGGGCACCCCTTCTGAAGAAGGGGAACGAATACCAAAGGCAGAAAATTCCCCTTCTTCAGAAGGGGTGGCGCAAAGCGACGGGGTAGCTGCATCCGCTTCCTGAACGGCAGCTGTTATTAGCTACACTAACCCCATGACCCCCTCAACGCCTTTATACGCCGCCCTCCAAAAAGCTAAATCCGAAGAAGACGTCAAAGACGCCTACATCAAAGCGCTGGGGCTCAAGGGGCATACCAAGGGTTTGATTGATATTCAAAGCAAAGAGATTTGGTTTGAGGCCAAGCACACGGGCAAAGAATCCAGCTACGCCATATTCACCCAATTGCTGCATTACGTGGATGTGGCGCTGAAAAAGGGCGAACATTTGCCGCCGTTTTTAGCGGTCATCGACACCGAAAAAGCCGCAATTATGCGCAGTTCGGACGTGATTCCCTTTTTGCAGAAAACCAAGGTGAAGTGGGGCAAATCGGCCAGTCAGTACACCTCAGAAGCTTTAGAAGTCGTCTCCGCCCACATTGGCGCACATTTTGTGTCGTTCAAAATTGCGACCCATGAAGACGAGTTCATCAGCACCGTCAAAGCCGCTATCAAGTCGGGCGACATCATCCGCACGGCTATCACGCCAGACAATTTGAAGCAGGTGTTTGACAAATGGGTGGTCATGGTGGGGCGCGAGATCACGGGCGTGGCTGAGGAAGACTACGCTTTGCTCTTTTTTGCCGACATCATGCACGACGGCACAGTCTCCACCCACGCCAACCTGCCCGCCGAGCTGCTGCACAAAAACGGTGCGCCCGTGTTCAGCCTGGGTGGCAAAATTTATGAGCTGGGCAGCAAAGAGGGCTACCGCCAGTTTTGGGCGATCTACCACAAGCCGCCCAAGGCCGAGCACCGCAACTACCTGCTAGAGCGCCGCGACAGCCTGATTCCGCTGGACGAGCGCAGCTTCAAAGGCGCGTATTACACGCCGCTGGCGGTGGTGGACAAAGCGTATGACACTTTGGCCGACACGCTGGGTAAAAACTGGCAAAAAGACTACATCGTGTGGGACATGTGCTGTGGTGTGGGCAATTTAGAGGTGAAACACAGCAACCCGCGCAATATTTATATGAGTACGCTGGATGAGGCCGACGTGGACGTGATGAAAGCCACCAAAACCTGCGTTTCTGCCCAAAGGTTTCAATACGACTATTTGAACGACGACATTGATGATTTCGGCCAGATTGACTACAGCCTGACCAACAAAGTGCCCGCAGGGCTGCGGGCGGCGATTGCGGAGGGGAAAAAGATACTCGTGCTGATTAATCCACCGTATGCGGAGGCGGCGAATCGTGAAAATTTAGCAATTGATTCGGTTGACGGTAAAAACAAAGTGGGAGTAGCGAAAACAAAAATTGCGGCAACTTCAATGGAAGCTTACGGAAAAGCCAGTAATGAGCTTTTTACGCAGTTTGTAGCGCGTGTAGCCAAGGAAATTCCTACTGCAACGCTAGCTATGTTTAGCACGATGAAGTATGTAAATGCCTCGAATTTTGAGAAATTCAGAGCTGCTTGGAATGCGAAATACTTGGGCGGCTTCGTTGTCCATAACAAAGCTTTTGATGGAATGAGTGGCAAATTTCCCATTGGTTTTTTAGTTTGGGCTACCAATCAAAAGAAAAAAACCGAAATTTCTGAAGTTCGAGTTGAAGTTTTTGACAAGGAAGTTCAGCCAATCGGTGAAAAATCCTTTTGGAATCTACCAAGTGATACATATTTAAATGTTTGGATTGACCGACCGAAAACCAACAAAGAGATTGTTATTCCGTTAAAAAACGGAATGTCCCCGTATACCAAAGCCAAAAGCTTGAATACTTGGTCTGACAAAGCGATTAGCTACATGTGGTGTCAAAACAATGATTTTCAGCATGCGGAGCAGCAAACAGTCATGTTTTCGTCAGTTTGGGGCGATGGTCATGGCTTTTACGTGACGGAAGAGAATCTTTGGAAGGCTGCGATAGTTTTTACAGTCAGGCGCCTGTATGGGCCTACTTGGTTAAATGATCGTGACCAATTTTTGCAGCCAACTGCGCCGTTAAGCAACGAATTCAAGTCTGATTGCCTCGTTTGGATGCTTTTTAACCGCTGTAACCGCTCAGCCAGCGCCGACAAACTCGAATGGAACGGCAAAAGCTGGTCTATCGTTAACCACTTTATCCCGTTCACCGAAGAAGAAGTCGGCGCAAACGGGCGGTTTGAGTCGGACTTTATGGTCAAGTATTTGGTAGGTTTGAAGCTGTCATCAGAGGCAAAAGCCGTTTTAGCCGCCGGCAAAACCCTGTGGCAAGCCTACTTCAAAGACATCGACAAAGACGGCCGCACCGTGCGCGATGAGTTGAAACTGAACCGCCCAGACGTCGGCTGGTACCAAATCCGCAACGCCCTGAAAAAACGCAACGAAAGCGGCGACGCCGTGCCCGTGGACTTCAGCGCCTTTGAAGACGCCTACAAACAGCTGGGCGACAAGCTGCGCCCGCAGGTGTATGAGTTGGGGTTTTTAAGGGTTTGAAGCATAAAGAGCTACCCCGTCGCTACGCGCCACCAATTCGGGGGCAGCTACCCCGCCCGTTGGGCACCCCTTCTAAAGAAGGGGAACGAATACCAAAGACAGAAAATTCCCCTTCTTCAGAAGGGGTGGCGCGTAGCGACGGGGTAGCTGTAGGCAAACATTTGCTATCATTTTTATAGCTGTTTAAGCAATAAATACGCCGGCTAGAAGCATATTTTAGAAAGAAACTAAGCCTTTTTCACCGCATGCAGACGAATCCACGCTGCAAACTCAGCCTCGGAAATGTCGCCGGCGGCTACAGCCAGCATGATCACGGCGCTACTGGCGTCGTCTGCGGTTAGCAGATAGCCGTTTAGGATTAAAAACATCTCTGCCGCAACAAAGCCCGTTCGTTTGTTGCCATCAATAAATGCGTGGTTGCGTGAAATACCAAAACCGTAGGCTGCGGCCAAATCTGCAGCATCAGGTTTGCCGTAAGCAGCTAGGTTTTGCGGACGCGACAAGGCCGAAGCCAGTAAATTTTGGTCGCGTACACCCGCACCGCCACCGTGTTCAGCAAGTTGCGCTTCGTGTACAGCGATAACGACCGCAGAATTCAGCCAAAGCCAGCTCATTTGGCTAACTCACGCAAAACGGCGCGGCGTCGTTTCATGACTTCTACCGCCACAGCCATTTGTGCTTCAAATTCGGGATCGCTCTTGGTGATGCGAAAACCATCTGGCGACTCGGTTAAGAAGATTTCATCGCCTTTTTCAAGATTGAGCTTGGCCAAAAGGTCTTTAGGAAAAATAGCGCCCAACGAGTTGCCAACTTGGGTCAGTTTGAGGGTATGCATAGCTATTCTCCTAAAGTTATAACGCGTGTAATTACAAACCCAATCATACCGCAAGGATTAAAGATCGCAAGTCAGGTTATTTTGCTATATATTTAATAGCTGTTTAGACAATAAATACGCCGGCTAGAGCCATATTTTGCAATAAAAAAGCCGATAAATCCACCTCTCGGTGACCTTATCGGCTTTTTACTTCCCCGCTTGGGGGAAATGCGTAAATTACTTGGCGGCAGGCATCGCAGCAGCAGGGGCGGCAGCAACTTCAGCGGCTGCGGCTACGGGTGCTTTTGGCTCTGCCAATTTGCCACCAGACGCGTTCGCCATGTAAACCACGGCACGGCCAATTTCTGTGTCGTCAAAATCGCCACCGCCCTGCGCGCCCATTGCGCCCTTACCTTTGAGAGCGGAGGTCAGCAAGGCTTCGTAGCCGGTTTTGATACGTGCGCCCCAAGCAGCTGCGTCGCCAAGCTTGGGTGCGCCGGCTACACCAGCGGTGTGGCAAGCGGCGCATTGGGCTTTGAACACTTCTTCGCCAGCTTTGAGGGCGCGGTTGGCGTCTTTGATCTCAATCGTGCCGACTTTTTGAATACGTGCCGCCACACCTTTGGCGCGGTCAGCATCGCTCAAGCCACTGAAAGCCGTTTTTGATTTGTCGTTTAGATCGCCAGATGGTTTTGCGTCTGAAACGACGTAGTAAACCAACCCGATGATCATGAAAATAGGGACGACAAATGAGAAAAACGCCATTTGTGCAAACTGTTTAGGCGTTTTAACAGGGCCAGTGTGGTCTTCTTCGTGTTGAGTGCTCATAGTGTTCTCTAAAAATCTACAAAAATAGGCTGCGAAGGTGCAAATGCGGTAAATCGAGTGTTAAAACTGAACTAACAGACGATTATAAGGGAGCATGCGCCCAGTGATGAGAAAAAGGGCAAGCTAACGCCTACAATACAAGCCACGTTGCGGCTGTAGCTCAGTGGATAGAGTATTGGCCTCCGAAGCCAAGGGTCGTGGGTTCGATCCCCGCCAGCCGCACCATTTCTTCATCACCATACTCTACGTTAATCCCCCAGCGCAATATCCAGCGTCATTTCATGCGCCAGCGCGTCTAAATCGAGCTTCAAGGATTCGGTAGAGACGGATTGCGGCACCAGCACTTCGGCGCGGACTTTGAACATGGGTTTGTTGCCGGCGCTGGCTGGCGTGGTAACGATTTCGGTGTGCAGATGCTCAATGCTGATGTTGCGGTTGGTCAAATTGGCTGTCAGCTTGCTCACGATGCCCGCGCGGTCACCGCCCAGCAGTTCTAAAGTCATCAAGCGCAGCCCTGTGGCAGCAGCGCGGCCTTCGCTCTTGGTGATGACGACGCGCAGGCCTGTGGATTCGAGATCTTTCAGTGCCGCTATCAAGGCATCGGCATTCTCAGGTGGCACATCCAGCTGCACCATGCCGGCAAATTCGCCTGCCAAACGTGCCATGCGGCTGTCTGCCCAGCTGGCGCCGAAGCGGTGGGCGCGGTCAGACAGCAGGCTGACAATGCCGGGGCGGTCTGCGCCCATGACGGTGACGACCAAGGCGGTGTTGCTGTTGGACGTGGCATGTGCCGGGTCTTCGGTCAGCTTCAACGAGCGGCGGATCATGGGTGCTTTGGTGGCAAAGCTTTCGTCTTGCTGCAAGTCTGGCAGTTCGCCCGTATCACGCGCGTGGGCGACCACATCGCACAACAGTTTCAAGCCCATGGGCGCTAAGGCGCGTTCCCACAAGCTGCGGGCATCGTCGTTTTTAGCCACAAAACACCAGTCTTGCGCGGCGATGCCGCCTTTGTCCCAGCCGTCTGCCAAGTGGTAAACCGAGCCGCCGGCGATGGGGTCGCCACTCAAAATCGTCCATTCCACAGCGGCAATACCACGATGGCGCGGTAGTAATGACGGATGGTAGCCCACGCCACCTAAGCGAGACTTGGCCAAGGCATCGTCGCTGATGCGTGCATGCGTGTGCGCGGCGATGATGACGTCTGTACCTGTGGCGATGGCGTCGCCCGGTACGGTTTTAGGGTTTTCCAAAATATGCATGGGAATGTTGGCTTTTTGCGCCGCCAAGGCCAATCGGTCGTCTGCAGCGATGGTGACAACGCATGAAATCTCAACGCCCGGCACTTGCCGCAGCGCTTCTAAGACGCTAGCGCCAAAGTAACGCGAACCAACCAAAGCAACTTTCATGTCAAACTCCAAAAGATCTATGCGTGGATGCACGCCAAAAAATTAAAAAAATAAAGGCTATGATAACCAATGGTCAAATCAAGATTGCCGCGTTTTCAACGAATACATTTTAATAAAAGATGATCAAAGTAATTGTTTTTGACGCGTATGGAACATTGTTTGATGTTTATTCCATCAGCATATTGGCTGAACGTTTGTACCCTGGCCAAGGCGCAGCCATTTCAACCATGTGGCGAGACAAGCAAATTGAATACACGCGTTTGATCAGTTTGTCTGACCCTGCTAGCCCATCTGGCAGCCGGTACTATCTGCCGTTTTGGGAATTAACGCGCCTCTCGCTGCGCTATACCTTGGCACGGCTCAAACTGGTTTTAACCTCGCAAAACGAGGAAGCTTTGATGGGGCAGTATGCGCATTTGACCGCTTTTCCAGAAAATTTGGGTGTTTTGCAAACACTCAAAACACGAGGTTTTAAAACAGCGATATTGTCCAACGGAAACCCAGAGATGTTGGATGCAGCGGTGACGAGCGCAGGCATGAAAGACGTGTTGGACCATGTTATTTCGGTGGATAGCATCAAACAATTCAAAACCAGCCCGAGTAGCTACGCCTTGGTGACCCAGTATTTCCCCGTTCCAAACAATGAAATCTTGTTTGTCTCCAGTAACGCATGGGATGCTTTGGGTGCCACTTGGCATGGCTTCACCACATTCTGGGTCAATCGCCAAGGTCTTCCGCATGAAACGCTGGGCCCAAAACCTAGTTTTACGGGCACAAATTTAACCAACGTCTTAGAAGTTTTGGACATCCAAAAACATTGAATGATTGAACGCAAAACGCATTTAGACGGTATCGCCGTATCGCTTCTGATTGCTTGCTGCCTCTTTTGGGGTGCGCAGCAGGTGCTCATCAAAGCGACATTGGCAGAACTGCCTCCTTTTTTTCAAGCTAGTTTGAGATTCATCGGTGCGACTGTCTTGCTCATGCTCTGGTGTAAGTGGCGAAACATCCCGCTGTGGGGCCGTGATGGCAGCTTGAAACCTGGCGTGATTGCGGGCTTGCTGTTTGCGGTCGAGTTTTCTGCGATTTACATGGGGCTGCAGTTCACCAGTGCCTCCCGGTTGACGGTTTTTTTGTACACATCGCCGTTTTGGGTGGCGGTGTTGGTGCCTTTGTGGGTGCCTGCTGAAAAAATAGGCAAATGGCAATGGCTGGGTTTGATTTTGGCTTTTTGCGGCGTCACCTTGGCCTTGTTTGATGGTTTTAGCAGCTCACAGCCTGGGCATTGGAAGGGTGATTTGCTCGCGCTGGCGGGCGGACTGGGCTGGGGGTTGACCACGGTGGTGATTCGAACCAGTGTTTTGGCAAAACTAAGCGCTGAAAAACTGCTTTTTTACCAAATTGCCATCAGCGCCGCGTTGTTGCCAGTTGTTTCTTTGGCCGTGGGAGAAAGCTGGCAACATACTTGGAGCGTTTTCGCCATCTCGTCGATGCTGATTCAAACGGTTTTGGGCGCTTTCATCAGCTATTTGGCATGGATGTGGCTCATTGGCCGCTATCCGGCCACCAAAATATCGGGCTTTGTGTTTTTGACGCCGCTTTTCGCTTTGCTGGTCGGCAGTTTGTGGTTGGGCGAGGCGTTGACACTGCGTTTGATTGTCGGTTTGGCTTGCGTGGCAGTTGGGATGTTGCTGGTCAATCGTAAAGGCTAAGGCGAAAACTAAAACTAAAACTAAAGCTAAATCTAAGAGCCTAATTCAACCCAAACACAGTCGCACCGTTTTTCCAGCCAATCTTGCTCGCCACATCAGCTGGCAAACCACCTAGCCAAGTGCGGTAGCCCGTCATCAGCTCTTCGTAATACGCCCAGCGCTGGTTGACCCACGTGTCGGAGCCGATGAGGAATCGGTCTGGGAAATCCAACACTAAGCTGCGCCATTCGGGGCAGAGTTGTCCACTCTGTTGGTCATTGCTACAAGTCAAACCGGGGCGATATGACAGCTCACCCATCAACTTTGGGTATTTGATCAACAAACTGCGAACCCGCTCTGCCGCCGCGCCGCCAATACCCGTGTGCGCCCAAACCAGCCGTGCTTGGGGTGCGTGCGCCATCAGCAAATCAATGGCGGTGTCGTCCACATGTGCGAGTACAGCGAGCTGTTTGTCTTGCGCAAAACGCATCAGTTTTTTGGCGACTTCACCATTCGCATTCGCGCTGTCGTACAAATGAAATTCGCCAATGCCTTTGTACGCGCCGCTGGCTGTGCCTTTGGCATATTTAGCCAACACCATTTGGTAGATAGATTCGTCGGCAAACCAGCCCGTGTAATCCGCACGGTTGCGGTACAAACGGATGAAGGGCACGACTTTGATACCGGCAGATTTCACCTCAGCGCTGGCTGCCAAGGTGAGGGTGCCCGCATTGGGGCGTGAATTGCCGATAAACGCCTTCACGCCGCTGCGAGACAGGCGACCCACCACATCCGGCACGTTGTGCGGCCCTACTTTGCCGTCCCAGGCTTCGTCGTTGTAATGCAGATGTGCGTCAAACAAAGGGCCGGTGTAAGGGGCTTGGGGCGTTTGCGCAAATACAGGCACGCATGAAAACAGTGAAAAGACAACAATACTGAACCAATGCACGGTTGTTTTCATGACTTTGCCCTTTGGTTTTTACTCTTAAATCAACCCCAAACTTCTTGCGCCGTTTCAATCACCAATCGCAATTTCGCACGTTGCGCTTCCACCGCAATGTCGTTGCCATGCACGGTGCTGCTGAAGCCGCATTGCGGTGACAGGGCGAGCTGCTCGATGGGTGCGTATCGGGCAGCTTCGTCGATGCGGCGTTTCAGGGCGTCTTTGTCTTCCATCGCGCCAAATTTGGTGGTCACCAAGCCCAACACCACGGTTTTGCCTTTGGGCAGGTAGCGCAGGGGTTTGAAGTCGCCACTGCGGTCGTCGTCGTATTCCATGAAATACGCGTCGATGTTCATTTCTTTGAGCAAGGCTTCTGCCACCGGCTCGTAGTTGCCAGAAGCGGCGTGCGTGCTTTTGAAGTTGCCACGGCACAGGTGCATCGCCAGCGTCATGCCAGCGGGTTTTTGCGCGACCACGAGGTTGATGAACTTGGCGTAGCGGTGCGCTAATTCATTCGGGTCGTCGCCACGGTTTTTCGCGGCTTCGCGCATGTTGACATCGCACAAGTATGCCAAGTTGGTGTCATCCATTTGCACGTAATCGCAACCCGCTGCGCTGAGTGAGCGCAGCTCATCGCCATAGGCTTTGGCAACATCGGTATAAAAATCTGGCTCTAGCTCAGGGTAAGCTGTGCGGCTGATACCAGCGCGCCCACCGCGAAAGTGCAGCATGGTGGGTGATGGAATCGTCACTTTGGCTTTGTGGCCAGCGCTGACTTGTGATTTGAGAAAGTTGTAATCAGCCAGTTGGATTTGCTTGGCGTGGGTTACTTTGTCGACCACGTGGATGGCCGGCGGCATCAAGTGCTCTTTGCCGTCTGCGCCTATACCAATGGTGACCTCGCCCACTTTGACACCGCCCAATTGCTCTAAAAAGTCCAAATGAAAGTAGGTGCGACGAAACTCGCCATCGGTCACGCTTTTCAGGCCCACATCTTCTTGAAATTTGACGATTTCAGCGATCGCTTTGTCTTCGACCAAGCGCAGCTGCTCGGCAGTGATGCTGCCTTTGGCTTTTTGCTCACGGGCTTCCAGCAAAAATTTTGGGCGCAAAAAGCTGCCAACGTGGTCGTAGTGTGCGGGTAAATGTGGGGGAAGGTGAGCCATTAATTTCTCCATGTGTTTGAATGCCAAACATCATCATAGAACATTTTTTCAAAATTCTAAAAATACAATAAACCTATAAAACTGCATAAATTGACTAAAATCAAGACAAATACAGCTTTTATGTATACAATAAGAATGCATGAAACCCGAAAATACTACTTTTCCGCTGAACGCTTGGTACGCCGCTGCTTACGATGTAGAGCTGGGTCGCAAGTTGATGGCGCGCACGGTCTGCAACCAAAAAATCGTGATGTTTCGCAAGTTAGATGGCTCGGTCGCCGCTTTGGAAGACGCTTGCTGGCATCGGTTGATGCCGCTGTCTTTGGGGCATTTAGACGGCGATGAGCTCACCTGCGGCTACCACGGCTTGGTGTACAACGCCCAAGGCCGTTGCACCCACATGCCCAGCCAAGAAACGTTGAACCCCTCCGCCTGCGTGCGCAGCTTCCCCGTTGTCGAAAAACACCGTTTCGTTTGGATTTGGCCTGGCGACCCCGCCAAAGCCGACCCCGCTTTGGTGCCCGATATGCATTGGAACGACGACGCACAGTGGGCGGGCGACGGCAAAATGATTCGCGTGAATTGCGACTACCGCTTGGTGGTCGACAATTTGATGGATTTGACGCACGAAACCTTTGTCCACGGCTCCAGCATTGGCCAGCGCGCCGTGGCAGAAGCCCCCTTTGTCGCCACCCACGGCGACCGCACCGCAACGGTGACGCGCTGGATGGAAAACATCGATGCGCCGCCGTTTTGGGCAGGGCAAATCAAACACGCCTTGGGCTATGAGGGCAAGGTGGACCGCTGGCAAATCATCAATTTTGAAGCGCCTTGCACGGTGAATATTGATGTGGGGGTGGCGCAAGCTGGCAGTGGCGCTGTTCCTGAAGGCGGCAATGCGGGAGATGTTCGCACTAGCAACCGAAGCAAAGGCGTCAACGGCTTCGTGCTGAATACAATTACCCCTGAAACCGACACTACTTGCCTGTATTTTTGGGCGTTTGCGCGCAATTACTGTACGGGTGAACAGCGTTTAACGCACGAGTTGCGTGAAGGCGTGGCGAATATCTTCCGCGAAGACGAGCTGGTTTTGGAGGCGCAGCAGCAAGCCATGAATGACCGCCCGAATCACGCTTTTTACAACCTCAACATCGACGCTGGCTCGATGTGGGCGCGGCGTTTGATTGATGGGTTGATTGCTAAAGAAAAGCCTGCCAAGCAGGTGATTCCGATTCACCAAAGCGCTTAAATGATGACAAAACTCATTGATAAAACTGATGGAAAAAATGCTATAAATATTATAGCTATTCAAGCAATAAATACGCCGGCTAGAGGTCAATTTGAGGGGCAAAATAACGTTATTAAAAATAACCTCAATGATCCACAAAACCCCCAACAAAATGGACAACAAAGTGTGCAGCAAAGTGTCCAGCTCAGGGCGCAGTTGCAACTGCGGGAAATGATTTTAGCGGGCGAATTACCCGCGGGTTCGCGCATCGCGGAGCTCACCATTGTTGAAAAACTCGGCTTCTCGCGCACCCCTATCCGTGCGGCTTTGGTGAAGTTGGAGCAAGAGGGTTTGCTGGACGCTCTGCCCAACGGCGGCTATGCGGTCAAGACCTTTTCTGAGCGCGACGTGGCGGAGGCGATTGAGCTGCGAGGTACGTTAGAGGGTTTATCCGCCCGATTAGCCGCAGAACGTGGCGCAGCGCCCGTGGTTCTGAACGAAGCGCGGCAGTGTTTGCAGGCGATTGACGCTGTTTTGAGCGAATCTGCCTTGGACGACGAAGCGTTTGCCAGCTATGTGAAGCTGAACGAGCAATTTCACGCCCTGCTGAGCGAGCTGTCAGGCAGCAGCGTGATTGCCAAGGAGTTAGAGCGCGTTTGCAGTCTGCCATTCGCCTCGCCATCGGGTTTTGTCATCGTACAAGCCAACACCCCGAAAGCGCGTGACATGCTGGTGGTGGCGCAAGACCAGCATTGGCAAGTGCTGGACGCGATTGAGCGACGCGAAGGCTCACGGGCTGAAAGCTTGATGCGTGAGCACTCCCGCATCGCCCAACGCAACTTGCGCGATGTGGTGCAAAGCCAGACGCTGAACCAGCTGCCTGGCGTGAGTTTGATCAGAAAAAGAAGTTGAAAAGAAGTTGAAAAGAAGCTAAAACCGTTAAAAGCGCCTAATAAGCATGAAAACAGCACAAATTTGGACAGAGGCACAGGTGCACGCGCTACGCGATGTGACGCCGACGGTGCGTGAAATCACGCTCAAACCCGTGCAAAGCGCGTTACCGCATCAACCAGGCGGGCATTTGCAGATGCAAGTTTTGGTCAACAATGGCGCCACAGCTAGACCGCATACACGTTCGTATTCGTTGATTGGGCAACCCGACGGTACGTTTTATCGGATAGCGGTGAAGCGTTTGGATGACGGTCGTGGTGGCTCCAAAGCCATGTGGCAGTTGGCGGTGGGCGACAGATTGCGAATCTCGGAGCCACAAAACCACTTCCCGCTTGATTTGGCCGCGCCCGCGTATTTGCTGGTTGCAGGCGGCATTGGCGTCACGCCTTTGGTGGGCATGGCGCAGTTGCTCGTGCAACAACAAAAACAGCGAGGCGCTCAATTTGGTGTCAATGTGCGCATGTTGTTTGGCGCACGATCAGAGGCTGAATTGGCCTACTTAGAACCTCTCAAAGCAGTGTTGAAAGACCGATTGAAGACGGCTACCGCTGAGAAAGGCGGATACATAGATTTCGAAGCTGAAATTGCCCAATTACCGCCCAAAGCTCAGATGTACATTTGCGGCCCCGTGCCCATGTTGGATGCAGCGCGGAAGGCTTGGGCAAACGCAGGACGACCGACCGCTGATTTGCGCTACGAAACCTTTGGCAGCAGCGGCCGCTTTGCGCCGCAGGCTTTCAGGGTCAAAATTCCCAGACACAACTTGGACATCACCGTTCCGGCAGACAATGGTTTGCTGGACGAGCTAGAAATGGCAGGCGTGCAAGCCATGTACGACTGCAGACGCGGCGAATGCGGGCTGTGCGCGATGGATGTGCTGGCTGTCGATGGCGAAATTGACCACCGCGATGTTTTCTTAAGCGACGAAGAAAAAGCCAGCAACAAGCGAATCTGCGTCTGCGTGTCGCGGGTGGTGGGCGAAATCACACTGGATTCGGCTTACCGCGCGGATTGACCAGATTGACCCAGACTGATGTAAATACCAATACCAAATGTGTCGAATGTAACTACACTTACTTTTATCAACCCTAGGAGACAACAGCATGAAATTCAATACTTTAGCTAAAGCAGCTTCGTTGGCGGCATTTTCACTCGCGGCTACTGCGAGCATGGCGCAAGAAGTTACCCTCAAATTCCACCACATTTGGCCCGCTGCCGCGATGGCGCCCACCCGTGTGATCGCGCCTTGGTGCGACAAGGTGGCTGCGGAGTCCAACAACCGCATCAAATGCCAAATGCTGCACGCCATGTCTGGCGGCGGCACACCGCCCCAGTTGGTTGACCGTGTGAAAGACGGTGTGGACGACCTCACCATCACTCTGCCAGGCTACACCGCTGGCCGTTTCCCAGCCATGGAAGTGTTTGAACTGCCCTTCATGACCAATTCTGCCGAAGCCGGTGGCTCTGCTGCATGGGAATACTTGCAAAAGCACGGTCTCAAAGAGTTCCCGGGCACCAAAATTTTGGCGACTTGGGTACATGACGAAGGCTATGTTCACACCAGCGGCAAACAAATCAAAACATTGGACGACTTCAAGGGTCTGAAAATGCGCGCCCCGACGCGCCAGACCAACAAACTTTTGTCGAAACTGGGCGCTACACCTGTGGGCATGCCAGTCACAGGCGTCGCCGATGCCTTGTCTAAAGGGACCATTGACGGTTTCGCATTGCCTTGGGAAGTCATTCCAGCCTTCAAGCTGCACGAAATGACCAAGTTCCATACCCAAACTGATCCTGCACGCCCAGCGCTTTACAGCGCAGGCTTCGTCTTTGCCATGAATCAAGCCAAATATGACGCATTGCCAGCTGACCTGAAAAAAGTCATCGACAACAACAGCGGCGCTGGTTTGTCTCGTCAAATCGGCAAAATTTGGGATGAAAGCCAAGCTGTGGGGCGCAAAGCGGCGGCTGATCGTGGCAACACCATCATGACTCTCTCATTGGCTGAGACGGACAATTGGATCAAAGCCTCCGCCCCTTTGAACGACGAGTGGGTGGCTGACATGGACAAACGCGGCTTGCCAGGCAAGCAAATGCTGCAAGATGCACGTGATTTGCTCGTTAAACATCGCAAATAAGCATCCTAAATTAGCAGATTTATGTTGAACGCTTTGAGACCACTGACTTGGTGGTTTGCGGTGGTGGGTTCGGCCATCGCACTGGCAGTCGGTGCGATGACGGCTGTCAGTGTGGTGGGCCGGGCATTTTTTAAATCGCCTATACAGGGCGATGTTGAGCTGACCCAGCTGGGTATCGCTTTGTCCATCTCTTTGTGCATACCATGGTGTCAGTTGCGCGGTGCCAATATTATTGTGGACTTCTTTACGCAAAAACTGACCACCAAAAAGCAAGGTTTGTTAGACGCAGTGGGTTCAGTGTTGGTGGCGTTGATGTGCTTGCTCTTGGCCTGGCGCACGGGTGTTGGTGCTGTGGCTGTGCGCGATGCTCAAGAAAGCTCCATGATTCTTGGCTTGCCCATGTGGTGGGCGTATGCGTCCTTGGCGCCTGGTTTGGCGCTGGGTGGTTTGGTGGCTTTGGTTCAGGCGTGGATGCGTTTGAACAATCAAGCATTGATTGATGCCGACAATGATGCCCAAGGAGAGCCGTCATGACGCCCACACTCGTTGGCCTGTTGATGTTTGGCGGCATGCTTTTGCTGATGGGGTTGCGCGTGCCGATTGCCGCCGCCATGTTCATTCCCGGTGCATTGGGTTACATGGCCATCAGTGGCGATGTCGCCATGCTGAATTTGCTCAAAGGCAGCGCCGTGGCGCGTTTGACAGTGTATGAGCTGAGTGTCATTCCGCTGTTTTTGCTGATGGGGCAGTTTGCCACGCAAGGTGGTTTGAGCCGTGATTTGTTTCGGGCTGCGGCTGCTTTTGTGGGGCACATTCGTGGTGGTTTGGCTATGGCAGCCATCATGAGCGCTGCTGCTTTTGGCGCGGTGTGTGGTTCATCTGTGGCCACTTCCGCCACCATCACACAAGTGGCCTACCCCGAGATGAAGGCCAACGGCTACCATGGCCGCTTGTCGACCGCTACGTTGGCTGCAGGCGGCACCTTGGGTATTTTGATTCCGCCGTCAGTGCCGCTGGTGGTGTATGCCATCTTGACCGAGCAAAATATTGCCAAACTCTTCGCAGCCGCCATGGTGCCAGGTATTCTGGCCATGCTGGGTTATATCGTGGTGATTGCGTTGTATTGCCGCGCTCGCCCTGAGTTTGCCACGCCTAGCGCTTCTGTGGGCTGGGCAGAACGGGGCAAGGCTTTGATAACGATTTGGCCTATTGTCGGAATTTTTGTGATCGTCTTCGGCGGCATTTATGGTGGCATATTCTCGCCGACTGAGGGAGCGGCTATCGGTGCTTTGCTCACCTTTGCTGTCGGCTTGGCACGACGTGAGCTGGGTCCTGCGGGCATTAAGCGGGCATTGGTGGCTTCGGCTGAAACCAGCGCCATGGTGTTCATGATTTTCTTGGGCGCAGACATGATGAATGCTTCGCTGGCGCTGACCGAAATGCCAGCGCGCATTGCCGATTGGGTCACGCATTTGCCGATTTCACCGCTCTTGGTTGTTAGCGCGGTGCTGGTTTTGTATGTGGTTCTAGGCTGCGTGATGGACGAGCTCTCGATGTTGCTGTTGACCATTCCGGTGATTTTCCCGGCCATCATGGGGTTGGAGCTATGGGGCCTGGAGAAAGACATGAAGGCGATTTGGTTTGGCATTTTGGTGCTGATGACAGTCGGCATTGGTCTGATCGCACCGCCCGTTGGACTCAACGTTTATGTCGTCAACAACCTAGCCCGTGACGTGCCCATGAGCGAGACCTACAAAGGCGTGTTCCCGTTCTTGGCTTGGGATGCGCTGCGCGTTGTGTTGCTGCTGTTTTTCCCAGCGATCAGTTTGTGGCTGGTGACGGTGCTGTTTAAATGATAACCATACTGTCTGCTTCGCGACACTTTTAGGGTTAAGCCTATGGTGAGGTTGATTAAAGCAGCGCAACATGCTGTCCGAACTGACGCTCTTCGTGGTTCTCAACTTCATTTAAAGCAAGGATCGGTATGAAAATATCATTTAAAAAAATCAATGTTCGCTTGGGGCTGGCGTTGGCTGCAGCTGTGCTCGTGGCTGGCTGCAGTGATGACCCCAGTTACTACAAATATAGCCAAGTGGTCGTTTTTGGTGCCAGTTTGTCTGATACAGGCAACGTATTTGCGGCTACAGGCGGTAAAACACCAGGCCCTGCGCCCTATTACTTTGGTGGCCGCTGGTCAAATGGCCCATTGTGGATTGAAAATGTTGCGGCTGAAGTGGGTAAAACAGTTACGCGTTCGTCAGCTGGCGGTACTAATTTTGCTTACGGAGGCGCCAAAACCTGCGCGATAGCAGGTGTTACTTCTGAAGTACCGGATATGTGCACGCAAGTAGCGCTTTTCTTGGGCGCGACTGGCGGCAAAGCAGATAGCGAAGCGTTGTATGTGATTGATGCAGCCAGCGTTGGCAACAACATGCTGGCAGTTTTGGGCTCCAACGGCGCGATTCCTAATTCTGCAGTTACTGCAGCGGCACCCGCAGACACCGCCGCAATGATGCAGCAGCTCTACAATGCAGGCGCACGACGCTTCTTGGTGACCAACGTACCTGATGTTGGGGCGACTCCGTATGTGAAGAGTTTGGGCGCGCAAGCTGCGGCTGGTGCAACTGCTTTGTCTAGTGGTTTCAATGCCGGATTGACGAGTGCCATGAACGGTTTTAAAGCGACCAACGGCGCAGCTAAAGTGGCCATTGCGGACTTTAACAGCACAAGCGCTGCTGGTTTAATCAATACCACCAGCCCATGCTTAAACCCAACGACATTTGAAATCTGCTCTGCACCAGACACCTATCAATACTGGGATCCGTTCCATCCAACGGCTGCAACGGGTCGTCGTTTAACTGTAACTGCGTTGAACGCTATCGCTGAGTAGGTTTTAAAATAGTTCTTAAAGCGAGTTTGTACTTTTTAAGCCGTTTGCAGACGAAAGTTGCAAACGGCTTTTTTATGTCGAGGTTGATTCGTCTTTTAGGCGCAATGCAGCTTCATAAAGCGCATTGCGCGGTGCTCCGGTGATGTCGGATGCGAGTTTGACGGCAGTCTTCAAAGGTAACTCGGCTAGCAGCAGCTTCAAAATGCGTGGCGCATCCTCATTTTCAGCAACGACTGCGAGTGGATGCAGTACCAATACAAACTCTCCACGCAGACGGTTGCTGTCTTGCTGCAACCATTCAAAAAATTGGGCAGCAGCAATTGTTGCAATGTCTTCGAATTGTTTCGTCAGTTCACGACCAATGGTAATGCGCCTATCGCCTAAAACTCCCAGCGCTTTTGCCACAGCCTCGATGCGATGTGGCGCTTCTAGCAATACGATTGAACCTGGAATAGTTTGAAGTTTAAAAACTGCCGCATCGCGCTCCATAGCTTTCGTGGGTAAAAACCCCATGAAAGTGAAATGATCGCTTTGCGTGATGCCCGCCACACTCAGCAGCGTCGTCACGCTGCTTGCTCCGGGCAAGGGCACAACGCGATAGCCGGCAGCGCGTACGCCAGCAACGAGCTTTGAACCTGGGTCACTCACCCCAGGCGTACCGGCATCGCTGACGAAGGCAATACGTTCGCCGCGTTGCAAGCGATGAATTATTTGCTCTGTGGCTTCCAGCTCATTGTGTTGATGCACAGGGAGCATGGGTTTCCCGCTGCCAACGTTGATGCCGTAGGTGCGTAAAAGTGGTTGTGTGTGGCGCGTGTCTTCACAAGCAATGGCATCGACTAAGTTCAGTACATGCAAAGCACGCAAAGAGATATCTGCCAAATTGCCAATCGGCGTGGCCACGACATATAAGGTGGCTGTGGGATAACTTTGTTTTCCCGCAGCATCTTGGGCTGCCGTCAAGCAGCCGCCCCATTGGGCGTTCAGTGTTAAAGTTTGCGATGTGTCCATCAATGTATTTAATCTTTTATTTCTTGTTTTGTCATGAAAGCCTCAGCACCCGCCACAACCAAGTCAAAAGGCGATGCCGCTGAAGAGGCGGCTTTGGCACATTTGCAGGCCGCAGGTTTGAAGCTATTACAGCGTAATTATCGAACACCAGGTCGAGGCGGCGGTGAAATTGATTTGATTATGCGAGATACAGACGACACCCTGGTTTTCGTGGAGGTACGGCAGCGTGCGGGCGCACTCTTTGGTGGCGCAGCAGCCAGCATCAGCGCGACCAAACGCAACCGCATCATTTTTGCCGCTAAATATTATTTGATGAAACTTATCCGCGTTCCTGCATGCCGCTTTGATGTTGTACTTGTTGAGAACGACATCACTTGGCTCAAAGCCGCTTTCGAAGCAGCGTGACACCCCGTAACATTAATTGAAGGTCTAAACATAGAGGCATTTGTAACACGGGTTATCATTACCCACATGTTAGAGCAACGTATAGAACAAAATTTCATTGACAGCGCAGACTTGAAATACCAGTCTGCACAGGTATTGAGTAAACCGATTGCTGAGGCTGTGCAAGCTCTGTTGTCCTGCGTCACCAGCGGCGGCAAGGTTTTGGCTTGCGGCAATGGCGGGTCTGCGGCAGATGCGCAGCATTTTGCTGCAGAATTTGTGGGTCGATACGAGCGCGAGCGGCCAGAGTTGGCGGCCTTGGCGTTGACAACCGACAGTTCCATCATCACAGCCATCGCCAACGACTACGATTTCAGCGTGATTTATGCCAAACAGGTGCGTGCACTTGGGCAAGCGGGTGACGTGTTGATTGCCATTACAACCAGCGGCAGTTCAAGCAATGTCTTAAAAGCCATAGAAGCGGCGCATGAGCGTGACATGACCGTGATCGCCTTAACCGGCAAGGGTGGCGGAAAGATGATTGCAGCGCTGCGCGAAACCGATGTGCATATTTGCGTGCCGCATGACAGAACCGCACGGATTCAAGAGGTGCATCTTTTAACCTTGCACTGCTTGTGTGATGGCGTTGATCAACAATTATTGGGTGAAAAGGAGTCTGTATGACTATGTTTGATAAATTGCAAAAATCTTCATCAACTGTTATCAAGACACTCGTACTGACCAGTGTACTGAGCAGTTTGGGCGGTTGTGCCGCTTTGGTTGTGGGTGGCGTGATGGCGGGCACTGTCATGGTTGCAACTGATCGCCGCACCTCGGGCGCACAACTCAATGACGAAGGCATAGAAATTCGCTCTGCCAATCGCCTCAAAGAAAAATTTGGCGAGCGTGGCAATTTCAGCGTCACCAGTTATAACGGCCGCGTACTGTTGACTGGCGAAGTCGCTGGAAACAGCGACAAACTAGCCGCTGAGCAGTTGGTTTTTCAAGTGGAAAACGTCAAACTCGTCGTTAACGAGTTGACCATTGCCGGCAGTACATCAACATTGAAAGAGCGCTCAAACGACACCTACATTACAAGCCGCGTTAAAACGGGTTTGATAGAAGCCAAGGATCTGCCATCCAACGCATTCAAAGTGGTGACTGAACGCGGTGCTGTTTACCTGCTGGGCCGCGTGACCCAGCGCGAAGCCGACCGCGGCACCGAAATTGCGCGTAGCGTCAATGGCGTTGTCAAAGTGGTGCGCAGTTTCGAGCTGATCAGCGAAGCAGAAGCCAATCAAAAATAAAGCTGCAGCAAAGGGTGCTTTACACCACCATAAAGTGCTCAGTGCCTTCAGCCAAGTTTTTGTTTTTACCGCGCTCGCTAGACAGCTTGATTTGCAAGCGTAAATCGTTCACTGAATCTGCATTGCGTAGCGCATCTTCGTATGAAATTGTGAACGATTCGTAGGCGTCAAACAGCGCCTGATCGAAGGTTTGCATGCCCAAATTGCGGCTTTTCTTCATGATTTCTTTGATTTCGGTGACATCACCTTTGAAAATCAAATCGGAAATCAAGGGCGTGTTCAACATGATTTCGATGGCCGCCGTTCTACCTTTGCCATCTTCTTTAGCGACCAAACGCTGCGATACAAATGCGCGCAAGTTGAGCGACAAATCCATCAACAATTGAGTGCGTCGTTCTTCAGGGAAAAAGTTAATAATCCGATCAAGCGCCTGATTGGCGCTGTTGGCGTGCAATGTGGCCAAGCACAGGTGCCCCGTTTCCGCAAAAGCAATGGCATGCTCCATCGTCTCGCGGTCACGAATCTCACCCATCAAAATCACATCAGGCGCTTGGCGCAATGAGTTTTTCAACGCAGCACCCCAGCTCTCCGTGTCCGTGCCCACTTCGCGCTGGGTAATCACACAGTTTTTGTGGGGGTGAACAAACTCAATCGGGTCTTCAATACTGACGATATGGCCATAGCTGTGTTCATTACGCCAGTCAATCATCGCCGCCATGGTGGTTGATTTACCAGAACCTGTCGCACCAACCAAGATGCACAAGCCGCGCTTGGACATGGCCACTTCTTTGAGCACCTGCGGTACGCCCAAGCTATCCACCGTGGGGATAACCGCAGGAATCGTCCGCAGCACCATGCCGACGTGGCCTTGCTGCATGAAGGCGCTGACCCGAAAACGCCCTACGCCCGTGGGCGAAATCGCAAAGTTGCATTCTTTTGTGCGCTCAAATTCGGCAATCTGCTTGTCGTTCATGATGGCACGCGTCAGCGCCAAGGTGTGCTTGGCCGACAAGGAATGTGTCGATACTTTGGTCACCATGCCATCCACCTTGATGGCAGGCGGAAAGTCGCAGGTGATGAACAAATCGCTGCTGTTGCGGGAGATCATCAACCGCAGCAGGTCGTTGATGAATTTACTGGCTTGTTCGCGTTCCATGGCTTTGTCCTAATGAATGGGGTTCGTTTAAATCCAGGCTTGCTTGATCAACCAGGAAAGTTCTCAGGTGTTTTGGCTTTGCCACGCGCTTCGGCATTGGTGATCAGATTGCGTTTAACCATCTCTGTCAAATTTTGATCCAGCGTTTGCATGCCCACGCTGTTACCGGTTTGGATGGACGAGTACATTTGTGCCACTTTACCTTCACGAATCAAATTCCGAATCGCGCTGGTGCCAATCATGATTTCGTGCGCCGCTACACGACCTGAGCCGTCTTTGGTTTTGCACAGCGTTTGCGCAATCACAGCTTGCAGCGATTCTGACAACATGGCGCGCACCATTTCTTTTTCTTCCGCGGGGAAGACGTCAATAATCCGGTCAATCGTTTTTGCAGCGCTTGAGGTGTGTAGTGTGCCCAACACCAAATGGCCGGTCTCTGCTGCTGTCATGGCCAGGCGAATGGTTTCCAAGTCGCGCATTTCGCCCACCAAAATCGCGTCTGGGTCTTCACGCAAAGCTGAACGCAAAGCGGCGGCAAAGCTTTGGGTATGTGGACCAACTTCGCGCTGGTTCACCAAACATTTTTTTGACGTGTGTACAAACTCAATCGGATCTTCCACGGTCAAAATATGGCCGTATTCTTCGTTGTTCAAGTGGTCAACCATGGCGGCCAAAGTTGTTGATTTGCCCGACCCCGTAGGCCCTGTCACCAGCACCAAGCCGCGGGGTTTCATGGCGAGTTCAGCGAAAATTTTGGGCGCATTCAGTTGTTCAAGCGTCAAAATGGTGGAGGGAATCGTCCGAAACACCGCACCCGCACCGCGATTTTGGTTGAACGCGTTGACACGAAACCGCGCCAAACCATCAATCTCAAACGAAAAGTCGATTTCCAAAAATTCTTCGTATATTTTGCGCTGCCCATCGTTCATGATGTCGTACACCATGGCGTAAACCTCTTTGTGGTCAAGCGGCTCGACGTTGAGGCGACGCACATCGCCATGCACACGAATCATGGGCGGCATACCGGCTGACAAGTGCAAGTCAGAAGCCTTATTCTTCACGCTGAAAGCCAATAATTGTGTGATATCCATGCTTGAATTGTTCCCCGATACGTTTGCGATTGCGGTTTGCATTTACATTTAGAGTTAATTATGACCAACATTGAGCAAAATATAGCGGCTGTGCGTCAGCGGATTCAACTAAGTTGCCACAAAGCAGGCAGAAATGTCGATGAAGTAACACTTTTGGCTGTGAGTAAAACGGTGTCGCCTGATGCCATCAGAATGGCGGTAGCGGCAGGACAGCGTGATTTTGGTGAAAACTATATAGCCGAAGGGGTTGAAAAAATAGCGGCCCTAACCTTGGAGACGGTTCTGTACGGCCTGCAATGGCACTGCATTGGTCCTGTGCAAAGCAACAAAACCCGATTGGTGGCGCAGCATTTTGATTGGGTGCATACGATAGACCGCTTGAAAATCGCCGAGCGTTTGAACGAACAGCGTCCTGCTGATGCCAAACGCTTGCAGGTCTGCATTCAAGTCAACATTGATGGCAGCCCGAGCAAATCTGGTGTCGCACCCGGCGAAGTTTTAACGCTGGCAAAAGAGATCGCAAAATTACCACGTTTGCAACTGCGGGGCATCATGGCCATACCTGACATGCCCGATGTGCTGAATATTGCAGCCAATGCCGACGGTAAAATTGCTATGATTAATATAGCAATTCAGGCAATATATGCACCGGCTGAAGCCATATTTAACCAGTTAAAAACGGTCAACTCCGACGTCGATACGCTGTCAATTGGCATGAGCGCCGACTTGGAGCCCGCTATTCAATCCGGCAGCACCATGGTGCGTGTGGGTTCTGCCATTTTTGGCGCTAGGAACTAAGGGCTTACTTTTTAGCCTGCTCCATCTTTTTTGTCATTTCTTCCATCTGCTTGGCAAAAGCTTCCATCTTCTGAGCGTCAATTTTTACCTCACCCTCTGGTGTTTTGATGGTGATGGACGCTGTATCTGGTGCGCTGGCAGCCCCTGGTGTGGTGGTGATGGTGGCATTGCCTTGGGGCGTGGTAATAGTCATCTCAGCGGGCGTGTCTTTTGCGCCCATACCTACCCCTCCCATACCCATTCCAGCCATTGCAGGCATAAAAGCCCGGCTCACCATGCTCAACACCACGCCAGCAACGATGCTGGCAATGATGAGCACCACCATATAAGCAATCGTTTTTTCTTTCGGGTTTTTCATCAACACGGGCAAACCAAGGTACATCACATACAAAGAATACAGCGCTACCAGCAAGCCAACGAGGCTAAGCGCGGGCAAAATGTTGAAAACTCCGGCCAGCATCATCGGTGTGCCGCCGAACACCGCTAATTTCAAACCCTGCACCAAATCGCTCTTGCCGCCAAAGGTGGGCGCCAAGGCGCTGGCCAGCCAGCCCATGCCGAAAGTCATGATGATTGACAAAACGTAGGTTGTGATCATCATCGCCAAACCGCTGGCGATAGGCATCCGAAAGTTAAAGCCAAACCCACCCATGCCAACCAAAGACATGCCGATGAAGCCTGCTACAGCCGGAATGGCCGCCAGAATCAACAAGTAGGGCACAAAAAGCGATTTGGCATCGTGCTTTTCAGCCTCAATCACCGGCCAAGTGGCTGCAGGGTTGAGTGTGATGGCTTTGGCGCGTTCGACGATGTCCATAAATAACCCTTTGTAAATAAATGTTATTAAAGATTATAGGCAGCGACTATGCAACTTACAAGTTGCCAAAAGGTATAGAACTTGTACGTGACTTAACTTCTACGTAACTTAAGCATGGCGTGTGCTGGGGCGTTTATGATTAGCCCATGTTCAGTTATCGCCACGCCTTCCACGCCGGCAACCACGCAGACGTGCTCAAGCACGCCACGTTGATTGCCATTCTCAACCATATGCTTGAAAAAGACGCCGCCTTGATGGTGGTAGACACCCACGCCGGTGCGGGCTTGTACCGCTTGGATGGCGACTATGCCGAAACCAGCGGTGAATCTGTCGAAGGCTATAAAAAGCTGGTGCAAAGTCAATTGCAGAGTCAAAATGGCGCTAAAAATGCAGATAAAAACAGTCATAAAAAAGAGACTCTAGCCGGCGTATCTATTGCCTCAACAGCTATTAAAAATATAGCAAAAACGACCAAAACAACCAAAACTACAGCGCCTGTGGTACTTGCCCCGTTGCTGCAAAATTACCTCGCTGCCGTTGCTGAATTCAACAAAACCGGCAGCCATCGCGTTTACCCAGGTTCGCCCTTCATCATCCAGCAGCTGTTGCGCGAGCACGACAAGCTCAAATTGTTTGAGCTGCATCCCACCGACTCCCGTACCCTTGTTGACAACATCGCCCAGCTCAACGCGGGTCGTAAAATCGCCGTGTTGGCGCAAGACGGTTTTGAGGGCGTGAAAAAGTTTTTGCCGCCGCCCGCCCGCCGTGCGCTGGTGCTGTGCGACCCCAGCTATGAGATGAAAGACGATTACGCGCGGGTTTTGGCGATGGTGTCCGACGCCATGGTGCGCTTCGCCACTGGCACCTACGCCGTGTGGTACCCCATCATTCCCCGCCCTGAAGCGCATGATTTGCCGAAACGACTCAAAACTTTGGCCACCAAGCTGGGTAAAAGCTGGTTGCACGCCACGCTGACCGTCAAATCCAGCAAACTCACGACCGATGCCGAGGGGACTACCGTCCGCCCCGGCCTGCCCGCCAGCGGCATGTTCATCATCAATCCCCCGCATACACTGAAAGCTGAGCTGCAGGCCGCTTTGCCGCAA
>JAYSZH010000153.1:0-24663 GCA_043738155.1 Polaromonas sp.
TGATATGGGCGTTGTTTTCGGCTTAGCTGACAAAATTGCAGTCGTTGTTTATGGTGAAGTGCTCGCATATGACACGCCAGAAGCAGTGCGCGCAAACCAGCGCGTGCAAGATGCCTATCTAGGTTCCGCAGTAGCAGATGAGCAAGGAGCGCATCATGCTTAATATTGACAATTTGCATGCTTATTATGGAAAAAGCCATGTTTTGCATGGTGTTTCCTTTGATGTACAGCCCGGTGAAATTGTCGCTCTACTTGGGCGAAATGGCTCAGGAAGATCAACGACAGCCAAAGCGATCATGGGCTTGGTTGATTGGCAAGGCAGCTTGTCTTGGAAGGGTACACCGTTAAACGGTAAAAAAGCATTTGAAATAGCACATCTGGGTCTCGGCTATGTGCCGGAAAATCGTGATATTTTTCCAACTTTAACGGTGCGGCAAAATTTGCTTTTAGGGCAAAAGGGTGCAGGTAAAGGCAGTAGGTGGTCGTTTGACGATATGTTTACGATGTTCCCTCGACTGAAGGAGCGTGAGCATACTGAGGCAGGTGTCCTGTCGGGCGGAGAGCAGCAAATGCTGACACTTTGTCGCACTTTGATGGGTGATCCAGACCTTATCATCATTGATGAGCCCACTGAAGGCTTGGCTCCGAAAATCGTGGAGTTAGTTGGACAATATCTCAAAACTCTTCGTTCAAAAGGTATTTCAGTTTTATTGATTGAACAAAAATTGACTATCGCAATGGCCATTTCAGACCGTGCCTTGGTTATGGGGCATGGCAGTATTGTTTTTGAAGGCACGCCCGATTCGTTGCGACAAGACGCTACCATCCGAAAAGAGTGGTTGGAAGTCTAAATTAGAGATTCCTTGCTTGTCCCAGCGGGGACATTCTGGAGTTAGACACTCTGAGATTTTTACTACAATGGGTAAAAAGAACGGTCGTTCTATTTTGTTGGTTTTATAGCTTTAGAAGGAATATCAGCATGACAGCGCAATACAAAGTCCATGGCAACGTGGCGGTCATTACTTTGGATAATCCACCAGTTAACGGACTGGGTCTGGCAACTCGTCAGGGTATTACCCATGGTTTGGCGCTAGCCAATAATGATACCGTTGTTACTTCTATTGTGATTACTGGTGCTGGAAAAGCATTTTCAGGTGGTGCCGACATCAAAGAGTTTGGTAGCCCAAAAGCTTTGCAAGAGCCAAACTTGTTAAGCGTTATCTTGGCTGTTGAAAATTCTTCGAAACCAGTTGTCGCTGCTATGCACACTGTTGCTATGGGTGGTGGCTTAGAGCTGGCTTTGGGTTGCCACTATCGCATTGCTGCGCCTGGCTGCAGCATTGCTTTGCCAGAGGTCAAGCTGGGTTTGGTTCCTGGCGCAGGTGGTACGCAAAGACTGCCACGCGTGTTGGGCGTTGAAGCTGCTTTGAATATGATGGTCAGTGGTGAGCCTGTGAAAAGCGAAATGTTGGCGCAATTGCCTGGTCAAAAATTGTTTGATAAGTTGTCCGCCTCTGCTGAGTCGTTGGCTGAGGAAGCCATGGCGTTTGCGCAATCAGTTGCGGCATTGCGTCCCTTGCCTCTGGTGCGGAATTTGCCTTGCAAACACCCATTGGGCGACGCCTACTTCGGTTTCGCTGGCAACATGGTCAAAGGCATGTCGAAAAACTATCCTGCACCCATGAAGTGTGTAGAAGCCGTGATTGCAGCTACCAAACAAAAGTTTGATGCAGGTATGCGTATCGAGCGCGACTTGTTCATCAACCTCATGCTGACGCCTGAAAGCAAAGCGCTCCGTCATATCTTTGTGGCAGATCGTGCCGCTTCAAAAATTCCTGATGTGCCTGCAGATACACCCCAACGCACTATCAAATCGATAGCTGTCATTGGTGCAGGAACGATGGGTGGTGGTATTTCTATGAATTTTTTAAATGCCGGCATACCCGTCAAAATGCTGGAAATGAAGCAAGAGGCCTTAGACCGTGGCGTAGCTACCATTCGTAAAAATTACGAAGCACAAGTTAAAAAAGGAAAACTCAAGCAGGACAAATATGACCAGCGCATGAGCTTGTTAAGCACAACGTTGAGCTACGATGATTTAAAAGATGCCGACATGGTCATTGAGGCGGTGTTTGAAGAGATGGGTGTCAAAGAGGTCGTTTTTAAAGAGCTTGATCGTGTGATGAAGCCAGGCGCGATCTTGGCCAGCAACACCTCTACGCTAGATTTGAACAAAATCGCAAGTTTCACCAAACGCCCACAAGATGTGATTGGCACACACTTCTTCAGTCCTGCTAATGTGATGAAGTTGCTTGAGGTTGTACGCGGTGAAAAAACGGCAAAAGACGTGTTGGCAACTGTGATGGCTTTAGGTAAAAAAATCAAGAAAACATCGGTTGTTTCCGGTGTTTGTGATGGTTTTATCGGTAATCGGATGATCGAACAATATGGACGTCAGGGTGGCTTCTTGTTGGACGAAGGCTGTACGCCAGCGCAGGTTGACAAAGCCATGGAGAACTTTGGTTTTGCGATGGGTCCGTTCCGTATGGGCGACTTGGCGGGCAACGATATTGGCTGGGCCATTCGCAAGCGCCGGGTTGTTGAAAAACCTAACATGAAGTACAGCAAAACAGCAGATTTGTTGTGTGAAAAGGGTCGCTTTGGACAAAAGACGGGTGCTGGTTGGTACGACTATATTGCGGGTAAACGCGATGCAGTGCCAAATGCAGAAGTGGTTGCCATGATTGAAGCACATCGCAAATCTTTAGGCATCACACCACGCAAAATTTCAGACGATGAAATTGTGCAGCGCTTGGTCTATGCGTTGGTCAATGAAGCGGCACATATCCTTGAAGAAGGTATTGCCACCAAGGCCAGCGATATCGACATGGTTTATCTCATGGGTTATGGCTTCCCAATTTACCGTGGTGGCCCTATGAATTACGCAGATCAGGTTGGCTTGTTCAACGTGGTGCAAAGCATGAACAAATTTGCGCAAAACCCACTGGACGATGGTGAATTTTGGAAGCCAGCGCCGCTTTTGGCTAGGCTGGTTGCTGAAGGTAAAACCTTCAATTAATTATTTGACTAAATAATCTATTTATTAATTCATTTAGCATCAATTTATTCCAAAAATTTAAGGACAAAAATCATGACATCCGCTGTAATTGTTTCTACCGCACGCACGCCTCTGGCTAAAAGCTGGAAGGGTTCTTTCAATATGACGCATGGTGCAACATTGGGTGGCCATGCTGTTGAACATGCTGTCAAGCGCGCAGGCATTGAAGGCGCTGAAGTTGACGACGTCATCATGGGTTGCGCGACCCCTGAGGGTGCTACGGGTGCCAACATTGCTCGTCAAGCTGCGCTTCGCGCTGGCTTGCCGATCACTACTTCGGGTATGACGGTCAACCGCTTTTGCTCATCAGGCCTGCAAACCATTGCCTTGGCAGCACAGCGCATCATTGCAAATGAGGGTGACATTTATGTGGCGGGTGGCGTAGAAAGCATCTCGTGTGTTCAACAAGAAATGAACACGCACATGCTGGCAGATTCTTGGCTGGTGAAAAACAAGCCAGAGATTTACTGGAACATGTTGCAAACTGCTGAACAAGTCGCCAAGCGTTATGGCATCAGCCGTGAAGCGATGGACGAATATGGCGCGGCTAGCCAGCAAAAGGCGGTTGCTGCTTTGGCTGCTGGCTTGTTTGAAGCAGAGATTGCACCCATCACCATAACCATGGGGGTTGCAGACCCTGTGATGGGTTTGACGACAAAGCAAGTAACGGTCAGCAACGACGAAGGCATTCGAGACGGTACGACCAAAGAAGGTATTGCAGGTCTGCGCTCTGCCTTGCCAGGCGGTTTGATATCTGCGGGTAACGCCAGCCAATTCTCAGACGGTGGTGGTGCTTGTGTACTCATGAACGAGACACTTGCCGAGAAAAAGGGCTTGAAGCCTCTTGGTCGTTTCCTTGGATTTGCTGTAGCAGGCTGTGAGCCTGATGAGATGGGTATTGGCCCTGTGTTCGCCATTCCTAAAGTTTTAGCGCGATTGGGTCTCAAAGTCAGTGATATTGATTTGTGGGAACTGAACGAAGCTTTTGCCGTTCAAGTACTCTATTGCCGCGACAAACTGGGCATTCCCGCTGATCGTTTGAATGTCAATGGTGGCGCGATTGCTGTGGGTCATCCCTACGGCGTCAGCGGTCAGCGTTTGACGGGTCATGCCTTGATCGAAGGCAAGCGCCGTGGTGCCAAGCGCGTGGCGGTGACCATGTGCATCGGTGGTGGTATGGGTGCTTGTGGTATTTTCGAAGTACTTTAATATTTAAAGCACATCAAAAAATATAAAATATGCTTTCAAGGTTAGCCATGAGTTTTAGAGTATGAGTTTAAGAACAACCCTAGATTTTTTACTCTATCAATGGCTAGATGTTGAATCACTGAACAAGCGCGAGAGATTTACCGATCACTCGCGCGAAACATTTGATGCGGTTTTAGATACTTGCGAGCGAATTGCTCGCGAGAAATATGCGCCTTTCAACCGATTGGTTGATACACAAGAGCCGCAATTTGATGGCGAAAAAGTCATATTGCCGCAGGCCACGCATGATGCACACGCTGCCTACGTCGCTTCCGGCATGCTTAGCGCCGCGCAAGACTACGCACTAGATGGCATGCAGTTGCCCTACACCGTTGAGGCTGCTGCGAATGCATTTTTTGCTTGTGCATCGGTCAGCATAGGTTCCAACATGTTGACGGCTGGCAATGCGGGTTTGCTGCTGGTGCATGGCACGGACAAGCAAAAAGAAGTCTTCGCCAACAACGAGTTTTCTGGCCGCTGGGCTGGCACCATGTGTCTGAGCGAACCGCAAGCTGGCTCAAGTCTGTCAGACATCACCACGCGTGCTACGCCCGATGTTGGCAGTACTTTGGGGGGTGATTGGCAAAACGATGTCTTGGGGCCTCGCTATCGGCTCAAAGGCAACAAGATGTGGATATCTTCAGGTGATCATGAGTTGACCGAAAACATCATCCACCTCGTACTCGCGAAAATTCCTGATGCGTCTGGCAAGTTGGTTGCCGGCACGCGTGGCATTTCTTTGTTCATTGTCCCTAAAAAGATGGTGAATGAACAAGCACAGTTAACTGGTGAGCGCAATGATGTGGCCTTGGCGGGGTTGAACCACAAGCTCGGCTGGCGCGGTACGACGAATACGCTGCTTAATTTTGGTGAAGGCAAATTCACACCTGGTGGCCAAGCTGGTGCGGTTGGGTACTTGGTAGGTAAGCCAGGTGAAGGTTTGCGCTGCATGTTCCATATGATGAACAAAGCGCGTATTGGTGTCGGAACTGCGGCTACGATGCTTGGCTTGGCTGGTTATTTCGCCTCGCTGGACTATGCCAAAAACCGTCCGCAGGGTCGGGTCTTGGGCACTTCTGGCAAGGATGCATCGCAACCGCAAGTTCGTATCATCGAACACGCAGATGTCAAACGCATGCTGCTTGCACAAAAATCATATTGTGAAGGTGCATTGGCGTTGGAGCTGTATTGCGCACGTATGGTTGATGAAGAAATGACCGGAGACACAGCTTCTGCCGAAGAGGTGCGACTTATCTTGGAAGTGTTGATGCCGATTGCAAAAAGCTGGCCTAGCGAATGGTGCTTAGAGGCCAACAGCTTGGCGATACAAATTCACGGTGGTTACGGCTACACGCGTGATTTCCCAGTTGAGCAATATTGGCGTGATAATCGTCTGAACATGATTCATGAAGGCACGCACGGCATTCAAGCAGCCGACTTATTGGGTCGCAAAGTGCTGATGGAAGGTGGGAAAGCTTGGCAATTGTTAAAGCTAAAAATAGCTGTAACGAGTAAACGTGCAGCTCAGTACGCCGAGCTTGCTGGATACGCCAGTGATCTGGATAACGCAGTGATCGCTGTGGATGATGCAACCAAATCGGCATGGTCAACGGCTAACCCCCATGAAGCCTTGGCCAACGCTGTACCGTATATGCAAGCTTTTGGGCACATGGTGATTGCTTGGATGTGGCTAGATATTGCTATTAATAAAATAGCACTTCAGGCAATAAATACGCCGGCTATGATCTATTTTTATCACTACGAATTACCCAAAATAGCCGCTTGGCTGAATGTGGTGAATAGCCGTGATTTGACCTGTGCCAACATGGCTGAAGATGATTTTTAACTTGCTGCGAAACTTGGAGTAAACATGGCACGTACGATTCAACAACTTTTTGATCTCAAAGGACAAACTGCCTTGGTAACAGGCGGCTCGCGAGGTTTGGGCTTGCAAATGGCGCACGCTTTGGGTGAAGCAGGTGCCAAAGTGATCGTCAGTTCACGCAAAGCGGAAGATTTGATGCAAGCTGTGGCTGAGCTCAAAGCTGCGGGCATTGATGCGGACTGGATTGCTGCAGATTGTGGCAAAGAGGCTGACCTTCGCGCTCTGGCTGAAGAAAGCATCAAACGCATGGGACACATTGATATCTTGGTCAACAACGCAGGGGCCGCTTGGGGTGCGCCTGCTGAAGACCATCCGGTCGAGGCATGGGACAAAGTGATGAACCTGAATATTCGGGGTTACTTTATTTTGAGTCAGCATATCGCCAAACTCAGCATGATTCCTAATAAATCGGGCCGCATCATCAACATTGCCTCAATCGCTGGTTTGAATGGAAATCCTGCTGGCATGCAAACCATTGCGTACAACACGTCTAAAGGCGCGGTTGTCAACTTCACCCGTACGCTGGGTGCCGAGTGGGGTGCACATAACATCACGGTCAATGCCATTTGCCCAGGATTCTTCCCTAGCAAGATGACCATGGGTACCTTGAAGGCTTTGGGTGAAGACAAACTTATTGGTGGAACGCCTTTGCAGCGCTTGGGTGATGATGAGGATTTGAAAGGTCTTACCTTGTTGTTCGCCTCCGCTGCTGGCAAGCACATCACGGGTCAGTGGATGGCGGTTGATGGCGGTGTTTCTGTCGTGACGGGTGGCTAATACGGTAATTTTTTATGACTAATGCATCATGAGCTTTGAAAAATATGCGTTGAGCTTTGGTGTGGAAATTCCTTTTGTTCAGCTCTTGGGTTTTGAGCTCATGTTGTTTGAAGGTGGTCATTCGCAAATCAACTACGATCCAAAGCCAGAACACCTCAATTCATTCAATGTTGTCCATGGCGGCGCGAGCATGACATTGTTGGATGTGACCATGGCGGTTGCCGCTCGCAGCGTTTCGCCTGAAATGGGTGTTGTGACCATCGAGATGAAAACCAGCTTTATGCAAGCCGCCAGAGGTCCCTTGGTTGCTAAAGGCCGATTGATTCACCGCACAGCAACAATGGCATTTACTGAAGCCAGCATTTTTGACGCTGAAAACAAAATCTGCGCGCATGCTACTGGCACGTTCAAGTATGTCAAACGGCTACCGACAGGCCCCAAAAGCACCCAGTCATTCAATGCGATTTCGACCGATTGATCGGTATTCATTTTTTTTACAAGGCAATGACCATGGCTACCAACAAACAAATTCTTTTAGACAATCGTCCCAGTGGTGAAGCACTGGCCAGCAATTTCAAACTAAGCAGCAGTGAAACGCCAGCGCTTGAAGACGGACAAGTCTTGGTGCAACACCATTACCTCAGTCTGGATCCGTACATGCGTGGCCGCATGAATGACAGCAAGAGTTATGCGGCGGCCCAGCCTTTGGGACAGGTCATGGGTGGAGGCACATCGGGTGTCATTGTAGAAAGCCGACATGCCAAGTTTGCGGTCGGCGACAAGGTGGTGGGTATGGGCGGTTGGCAACAATACAGCGTGGTTGATGCGAACGCTGTCGGCGCTTTACGCAAGGTAGACACCACACATATCCCTTTGAGCGCCTATTTGGGCTCAGTTGGCATGCCGGGTGTGACTGCCTGGTATGGTTTGATGAAAATTTGCGAACCCCAAGCAGGCCAAACCATTGCAGTCAGCGCCGCCAGCGGTGCCGTGGGTAGCGTGGTGGGTCAGCTGGCCAAGGCCAGAGGTTGTCGCGTGGTCGGTTTTGCTGGTGGCACAGACAAATGCAAATACGTGGTGGATGAACTGGGTTTCGATGCCTGCATTGATTACAAAGCCTATCCCGATTCAAAAGCACTGTATACGGCGCTTAAAGAAGTCACACCAGATGGCATTGATGGGTATTTTGAGAATGTGGGCGGTGTGATTTTGGATGTGGTGCTCAGCCGCATGAATGCTTTTGGACGTATCGCGCTGTGCGGCATGATCGCCGGTTACAACGGCGTACCCGTGCCGATCACGCAGCCACAACTGTTTTTGATGAGCCGACTCACCATGCGCGGGTTCATCGTGTCAGAGCACATGGAGCACTGGCCAGAGGCGCTGAAAGAACTAGGCGGCTTGGTAGCTACGGGTAAACTTAAATTTCGCGAATCCATCGCGCAGGGTATTGAGTCAGCACCAGAGGCTTTTCTTGGTTTGCTCAGTGGCAAAAACTTTGGCAAGCAGTTGGTCAAACTGGTCTGAAGCGATCTTGCGTACAGGGTCGTGCAAAGGAGTCTTATGCAAACCACCCATGATGTGCTGAACCAAGCGAAGGCCTTGGTTGACTACAACTTGCTGGAAGGGAATCGTCCACTTTTGGCTGCTTTGAAATTCAATGCGCCCAACTTGGATATTGCAGAGTTGAGTCGGTTGGGACAAACCTTGGGTACGGCCGAGATGCAAACCCATGCGCGGCTGGCCAATGTGCATCCTCCACAACTTCATAGCCATGACCGTTTTGGTAACCGCATTGACCAGGTTGAATTTCATCCCAGTTACCACGCCTTGATGGATGCGGCCATTGGCGCTGGCTTGCATGGAACGCCATGGACAGAGTCGACAAGTCAGGTGGATGCCCATGCCCATGAGCATGCGCATTCGCATTCACATGTGAAGCGTGCGGCAGGTTTTATGCTTTTTACAGAATTGGAGCCATCCATCCTCTGTCCTATTTCAATGACCTACGCGGTCGCGCCTGCACTCAGAGGCAATGCCGCCATTGTTGCTGATTGGTCGCCCAAGCTGGCGAGCCGAACCTACGATGCCCGCTTTCTAGCCCTTGCCCATAAAAACAGCGTCACCATGGGCATGGGCATGACCGAGAAGCAGGGCGGCTCGGACGTCCGGGCCAACACCACGCAAGCGACGTTTGAGGGCAATGACGCCTGGGGCAAGCGTTACACCTTGGTGGGTCACAAATGGTTTTTTTCCGCACCCATGTGCGATGCTTTTTTGGTCTTGGCGCAAACTGCCAGTGGATTGAGTTGTTTTTTCCTTCCACGGATATTGCCGGATGACAGCACCAATAAAAATAACATTAATGCCATCCACATCCAACGCCTCAAAGACAAACTGGGCAACAAAGCCAACGCCAGCTCAGAAGTTGAATTTCACAACGCGACCGCTTGGTTGGTGGGGGATGAAGGACGTGGCATTGCGCAGATTCTGGAGATGGGCACCATGACGCGTTTGGACTGCGCCTTGGGCACCAGCGGTTTGATGCGCCAGGCACTCTGCATTGCGCTCAACCACACCCAGCAACGACATGCTTTTGGCAAACCTTTGATAGAGCAGCCTTTGATGTGCAATGTGCTAGCCGATCTAGCGTTGGAAAGCGAAGCCGCCACAGCCTTATCCATGCGACTGGCGCGAGCGTTTGACAATCCGAACGACGAGCATGAACGCGTGATGAGCCGTTTGTTGACGCCGATTGCAAAATTCTGGATTTGCAAGCGCGGCAGCCTGTTTGCGCAGGAGGCGATGGAATGCTTAGGTGGCAATGGCTATGTGGAGGAGGGCGGTGAGGGCATCATGGCGCGTATCTACCGTGAAATGCCCCTCAACTCGATTTGGGAAGGTGCGGGCAACATCATGGCGATTGATTTGCTGCGTGCGCTGCGCAAAGCCGATGTTGTGTCTGCACTGGCCAAAGAGCTGGCACCTGCCAAAGGTGCACATCGTGCGCTTGATCATCTTGCCGCAACGTTGCCGTCCAGAATTGATGACGCCACTGAAACAGAAGCTCGCCGACTCGCCCAAGACGTGGCACTGGCCGTACAAGCCTGCCTGTTGTACCAAACCGCACCAGAGCCAGTGTTTGCTGCCTTTTGCCAATCGCGCTTAGGCGGCGATTGGGGCCAAGCTTTTGGCACCCTGGGTGCCCAGACGGACTTTGACGCCATCATCCAGCGTGCTATGCCTCGTTAATCCTCATATAGCAATATCTACCAGTATTTACCAGTTATACGAACCGTCATCATCATGTCCAATATCATCCTGCACCATTACCCCACCTCTCCTTTTTCTGAAAAAGTGCGTTTGGTGCTGGGTTATAAAAATCTGAGCTGGCAATCGGTGGTGATCCCGATGATCATGCCTAAACCCGATGTGGTGGCTTTGACGGGCGGTTACCGCAAGACGCCTTTCATGCAAATCGGCGCTGATATTTACTGTGACAGCGCCCTGATTTGCGATGTTCTGGAGCAGCTCCATCCCATGCCAACACTGTATCCAGTCCATCAAAAAGGTGTTGCACGGATCTTGGCACAGTGGGCCGACACGACGCTGTTTTGGGCGGCGATGGCCTACAACTTCAGCCCTGCTGGGGCGGCGCAGATGTTTGGCCTAAATCAACCAGACAGTAAACCCGAAAACATGGCCGTAGCCAAAGCTTTTGGCGAGGACCGCGCCAAAATGCGCGTTGCCGTGCCGCGCCTGCCACCAGCGGATGCGGCAGCGAGTTACAAATCCTACCTGCGCCGCATCAGCCATATGGTGGAAGAGCATCCATTCCTGTTGGGGGACATGCCCTGCATTGCCGACTTTGCCGTCTACCACCCGCTGTGGTTCACCCGTCATTGCACTTACGCCATGGCCGGTATTTTGGATGCGACACCGGCGGTACTGGCATGGATGGACCGCATGGCAGCGATTGGTTCGGGCACCATGCATAAATCAAATGCTATAGATTCAATAGCTGTATGTGCAGGTAATACGCCGGCTAAGGTCGAAAATGACCCTTTGAATTCTGTTTTTCAAGACGAGCATAGCATTCCTTTGGGTAGCATGGTCAGCATCGCCAGCGATGCGTTTGGCCCAGAGCCAACCGAGGGCGAGCTGGTTGCCTGCTCGCGCATGCATTACACCCTGCGCCGCGTTGATGAACGTGCTGGCGTGGTGCATGTGCATTTCCCGCGCATTGGTTATGTATTAAAGAAAAGTATTCAAGAAAGTTAAAAATAAGATGATCTCCAATTTCAAAAATAAAACCGCTGTATTGACCGGTGCCGGCTCCGGCTTTGGCTTGGAGTGTGCCCGCATCGGTGTCAAACTGGGTATGAACATCGTACTGGTTGATGTGCAGCAAGACGCGCTGGACAAAGCCACGGCTGAGATCACGGCAGAAGCCGCCAAGTTCGGTGGTCAAGTCATGTCGTTTCGATTGGATATTTCCAAAGCTGCTGAGGTAGAAGCCATGGGGCAAGCCGTGTTCGCCAAACTGGGCGCACCGCATTTTGTATTCAATAACGCCGGTGTGGGCGCGGGCGGTTTGATCTGGGAAACCACGCTGAAAGACTGGGAGTGGGTGCTGGGTGTCAACGTCATGGGCGTGGCACATGGGGTACGCGTCTTCACGCCGATGATGCTAGATGCCGCAAAAAATGACCCCGCCTACCAAGGCCATATCGTGAACACTGCCAGCATGGCAGGCTTGCTCAATGCCCCCAACATGGGCGTCTACAACGTCAGCAAACATGCTGTTGTCGCCTTGACTGAAACGCTCTACCAGGATTTGAAACTGGTGACCGACCAGATCAGCGCCTCCGTGCTGTGCCCTTTCTTTGTGGCCACAGGCATTGCGCAAAGCCACCGCAACAAGCCGGGTGACTTTGCCGGTGATAACGCCAAACCCACCAAGAGCCAGCTCATTGGCCAGGCCATGAGCGACAAAGCGGTTGGTTCAGGCAAAGTCAGCGCGGCTGATGTGGCTCAAAAGGTGTTTGATGCGATGGTGAATGACCAGTTCTACATCTACAGCCATCCTAAAGCGCTGGCCTCTGTGCAAACGCGCATGGAAGATGTGGTGCAAATCCGCAACCCGACCAACCCGTTTGCGGGCAAGCCAGAAATTGGTGAGGCTTTAAGGGTAGCGTTGCGAGCAGATTAATTTTCAGATGTTTAGAATGGTGCATGACTACTGAGATTGCATCCATCACCGTTCGCGGAGCCTGCCCACACGACTGCCCCGATACCTGCGCCTTGCTGACCACCGTGGTGAATGGCATCGCCGTCAAAGTGCAGGGTAACCCGGCGCATCCGCAAACCGACGGCGTGTTGTGCACCAAGGTATCGCGTTATACCGAGCGCACCTATCATCCCGAGCGCATTTTGACACCGCTAAAACGTGTTGGTCCCAAAGGTTTGGGGCGTTTTGAATCCGTGTCCTGGGATACAGCACTGTCGGATATCGCTACAAAGTTAAGGTCGATTGCTGCGCGCAACCCGCAAGCGATCGTTCCGTACAGCTACGCTGGCACCATGGGTTTGGTACAGGGCGAAGCGATGGCCGCCCGGTTTTTCAACAAACTGGGCGCCTCCAAACTGCACCGTTCGATTTGCTCCATGGCCGGCGGCGAAGGCTTGGCCTACACATTGGGCGGCAAGGTCGGCATGAAGGTCGAGTTTTTTGCGCAGTCCAAACTCATCATCATCTGGGGCAGCAATTCCATCGGCAGTAATCTGCACTTTTGGCGTTATGCCCAGGCCGCCAAACGTGATGGTGCCAAACTCATCTGCATCGATCCGCGTAAAACCGAAACTGCCGATAAATGCCATGAGCACATTGCCTTGTTGCCGGGTACCGATGCTGCGCTGGCCTTGGCTCTGATGCACGAGTTGATCGTCAATGACTGGCTGGACCACGACTATATTGATAAACACACGCTCGGTTGGCCGGCATTGAAAGCGCGTGCCTTGCAATGGCATCCAGAGCGCGCAGCCCAAGTTTGCGGCATACCGGTTGAGCAGATCAAGTCTTTGGCGTTTGACTATGGCCAGTGTTACGTCAACCAAACACCAGCCGCTATCCGCCTGAACTACGGCATGCAGCGCGTGCGTGGTGGTGGCAATGCGGTGCGTGCTGTTGCTTGTTTGCCAGCGCTGATTGGCGCTTGGAAACACCCGGCCGGGGGCGTGTTGTTGTCCAGCTCCGGCATGTTTCCCGTGGACAAGGCGGCTTTGCAGCGACCAGACCTTGAAACCACAAGCACCCGAACCATCAACATGGTGACCATTGGCGACGATTTGCAAAAAACCAGCTCCGCAGAATTCGGCCCCCAAATCGAAGCACTGTTCGTCTACAACAGCAACCCGGTCGCAGTTGCGCCTGATTCCAGCCAGGTCGTCAAAGGTTTTGTCAGGGAAGACCTGTTCACTGTGGTGTTGGAGCATTTTCAAACCGACACCGCCGACTATGCCGACTACATCCTGCCCGCCACCACGCAGCTGGAGCACTGGGACATCCATACCACCTACGGCCACACCGATGTGATGCTGAACCGTCCCGCGATTGCACCCGTGGGTGAGTCCAAAACCAATACCCAGATTTTCCGAGAGCTCGCGGCCCGCATGGGTTATACCGATGCTTGTTTTGCTGACGATGACGAAACCTTGTGCAAGCAAGCTTTTGGTGGCAAGGTCAGTTTCGATACCTTGCTGGAAAAAGGCTATTCGACGTTGCCCGTTCCCGATGCCCCGTTCGCCAATGGTAACTTTCCCACACCATCGGGCAAGTGCGAATTTTTCAGTGACAGTCTGGCCAAACAAGGTTTGGACGGCCTGCCTGATCATCTGGATAACTACGAATTGGTTGGTACGTCTGCGATGTATCCGTTGGCCATGATCACCCCGCCGGCGCGCAATTTTCTCAACTCCACCTTCGTCAACGTCACCAGTTTGCGCGATATTGAGACCGAGCCGGTGCTGGAGATCCATGCGGACGATGCGCAACAGCGTGGCATCGCTTCGGGTGACGTGGTGCAGGTGTTCAACCAGCGTGGCAGTTACCAATGCAAAGCGGTGGTGTCCAAACGTGCTCGCCCCGGCGTGGTGAATGGTTTGGGCATTTGGTGGCGTAAGCTGGGCTTGAATGGCACCAATGTGAACGAAGTGACCAGTCAAAAACTGACCGATTTGGGTCAAGGCCCTGTATTTTATGATTGCTTGGTTGAGGTGAAGCGTTGCACCTGATCACTAAACTGCTGATTTTGCCGCTGATTCTGTGCCTAAGTAGCTGTGCCGATTTGGGCTACTACTGGCAATCTGTGGAAGGCCATGTTTCGCTGATGAAAGCTGCTCGTCCAGTCGACGATTGGCTTGCAGATGCTCAAACACCAGAAAAACTCAAAGCCAAACTCGCGTTGACGCAAAAAATACGCACTTTTGCAGCGCAAGAGCTGAAACTGCCCGACAACCCCAGCTATAAAAGCTATGCAGATCTCAAACGCAAAGCTGTGGTGTGGAATGTGGTTGCCGCGCCGGCATTGTCGCTCAAGCTCAAAACATGGTGTTTCCCCGTTGCAGGGTGTGTGGGTTATCGGGGTTATTTTTCAGAGGCGGAGGCAAAACTTGAAGCTGAAGTGCTTAAAAAACAAGATTTTGATGTCAGCGTTTATGGCGTGCCCGCTTATTCCACGCTGGGTTGGAGCAACTGGGCGGGCGGCGACCCGCTGCTCAGCACCTTCATTGGCTACCCAGAGGGCGAGTTGGCGCGCATTGTCTTCCACGAGTTGGCGCATCAGGTGGTCTATGTGGCAGACGATACCTCGTTCAACGAATCTTTCGCCACAGCGGTGGAGCGCTTAGGTGGCGCACGTTGGCTGGCAAAGTATGGCTCTGTTGCCACCAAAGCCGAATATGAGGTGTACGACGGGCGGCGAAAGCAGTTTAAAGCGTTGATCAAAGCAACCAGGCTTCAATTGACTGAAATATACTACGAAAATAAGCCTCTAGCCGGCGATAATATTGCCTCAATAGCTATTAAAAATATAGCAAAAAATGATATAAAAATTACGAAAAAAGAAGCATTTGAAGCTAAAAATAAAATCATTGAATCATTTAAAGCGCAGTATGAGTTGCTTAAAACAAGTTGGCATGGCTACGCTGGCTATGACAACTGGGTCAAACAAGCCAACAACGCGGCTTTTGGCGCTTTGGCTGCGTATGATGACGGTGTGCCACAATTTGAAGCGCTGTTTGAACAACAAGGTGGCGATTGGGACAAGTTTTACGCTGCTGTGCAAGCCTTAGCCGCCATGCCGAAGGAAGCTAGGCAATTAGCATTGAAGTCAATCAAACTTAAACAAAGTTAAACAAAAAAATACACGTGAGGACATTGATATGGCAGACATCCACATCCACCGCAAACACACCTTAGGTTTGGCAAAAGCCCGCGATATCGCCTTCAACTGGGCTGAGAATGTCGAGAATAAACTTGACATGGCTTGCACCTACGAAGAAGGCAAAACCGAAGACTGTGTCAGCTTCACCCGGTCTGGCGTCAATGGCACACTGGTGGTGACCAAAGACGGCTTCGAGTTGAAAGCGAAACTCGGGTTTTTAGTGGGCGCTTTCAAAGACAAAATCGAGGCAGAGATATCTAAAAATTTAGATGCACTCCTGGCCAAACCAACAAAAAAAACTGCCCCTAAAAAAACCGCCAAATAGAAAATTAGCTGAGCGACTCTACCAAGTCGATGTATTGCTGCTTGGCTGCGTCGCTGTCCGTGCCTTTCATGCCATTCCAAGCATCCCATTTGGCGCGGCCCACCATGTCGCTGAAACCTGGTTTTTTATCGGCATTGTCGCCAGCGCTTGATTGTTTGTACAAGGCGTAAAGTTTGAGCATGGTCGCGTTGTCTGGGCGCTCGCTGAGATTTTTCGAGTTGCCTACGGCGGCTTCAAATTTTGTGGTGAGGTCTGACATAAAAACTCCTGGTGAATGTGCGAAATTCGGCGTAATTCCGTTTAACTTGAAGTTAAATTGGGGTAAGTGCTCACTATCTTAAACTGCAATTTAAAATCAAAATAGAGCGTTATCACTAGTGTTAGCTTGTTTGGAGTCAATATGGTTACTCGGATTTCTAAGTCCCCGTCTGCAAAGGGTGTCAAAGACACAGCACAGAAGGCTGCACAAAAAGTACAAAAAGATGTGCGTCGCGCGGTGGCCGGTACTTTGGGCATGAGCGGAGAGCGCATGAGCAAAGTCGACACCGCTTGGCTGCGCATGGATTCCGCCAGTAATTTGATGATGATTGTCGGCGTCTGGACGCTCAAGCCGCAGGTGTCGTACGAGGCTTTGAGTGAGCGTGTTGAAGGCACTTTGCTCAAATTTCGCCGCTTCAAGCAGCGCGTGGTTGAGGACTCGGCGGGTGCTACGTGGGTAGACGACAAATCGTTTGACATCAGCAAACACATCGTTGTTGAAAAGCTCCCCAAGGTTGATAAACATAAAGCGGTAATTGGCCAAGAACAAACGGCGCTGCAAGACCGCGTTGCTGAATTGGCTATGCAGCCGCTAGACCCACGGCGTCCGCTGTGGCAGCTGCATTTGATTGAAGATTACGACGGTGGCAGCGTGTTGATAGTTCGCATCCACCACTGCATCGCCGATGGCATTGCTTTGATTGCCGTCAGTATGTCCATGGTAGATGGTGGCCCCAAGCCGCCTGAGCGCAAAGCTAAAGTCGAAAAACGGGGTGGATTAGAAGGTGCGGAAGACTGGATAGCAGGCACTTTGATCAAATCGCTGACCCAGCTCGCTGTCAAAACATTGGGCAAAACGGGCGATGGTTTTAGCAACTCCTTGGAAATGCTGGCAGATCCCAAGCAAGGCCTTACCAATACCGCTAACAACACCGTCAGCATGGCCAAAATCGCCTACCAGCTCGCCAGTGACGCTGCTGCGCTGGTGCTGATGCCGGATGATTCGCCCACCCGCCTCAAAGGCAAACCCGGCAAGACCAAAAAAGTAGCATGGTGTCAGCCCATTCCGCTGGATGAAGTCAAAGCCGTGGGCAAAGCGCTGAACTGCTCGCTGAACGATGTGCTGCTCAGCTGCGTTGCCGGTGCGATTGGCGAGTATTTGCGCGCCTTGGGCGACAATACCAAAGGCCAAGAAATCCGCGCTATGGTTCCCGTCAACTTACGCCCGCTGGATCAAGCGCACAAGTTGGGGAACAACTTTGGTTTAGCGCCTTTGGTACTGCCCATAGGCGTAGAAAACCCCATCGAACGCGTCTACGAGGTGCGCCGTCGTATGGGTGCGCTCAAAGGCAGCATGCAGCCGTTATTGGCCTTTGGCATGCTGGCGGTTGCAGGTACGTTGGTCAAACCCGCTCAAGAAGCGCTGCTCAACCTGTTCTCCAAAAAAACAACGGCGGTGATGACCAATGTGCCAGGCCCGAAGGAAAAGCTGAAATTCTGCGGCTCCACGCTGGAGCAAAGCCTGTTCTGGGTGCCGCAAAGCGGCAGCGTTGGCCTAGGCGTCTCCATCTTGAGCTACGGCGGTGGCGTCCAATTCGGCATCATCAGCGACGCCACCCTCTGCCCCGATCCGCAAAAGATCATTGACGAGTTCGAACCCGAGTTTGCGAAGCTGAGTATTGTGACGCTGATGTTGCCTTGGGGTGAATGATTTGCAAATGAATCAGCTTAGTTCAGATGACCGCTTGTCGTAAAACGGCGCGAAAACCAAAACTGAGCTGCTGCAATCAGAACGACACTGGTCAGAATGACAACCTGTGGTGTTCCGAAAACCTTAAAAACGCCTTGTGTGATATCTCCAATATAAAGAAGGACATATCCTGCTAAGGATAGTAGAAAAACACTGACAGATAGCTTTTTTCGAACCAAAAGCAAAAGACTGCCAATAACGCCACCGAACACGCCAATGGCAAACGAAGCAGTCATCCAGCCTGGCAAGCTCACATAAAGCTCGGCCTGTTCTGGCGATAAGCCGTTACGCATCAAGCTTTCAACGGTTCCATTCGTCGTGCTTAAAAATTGAATGACACCAAAAATATTCCATGCCAGCCCCAGTATTGCGACAACCCAAAACCATGTGGGAAGTTTGGCGTTTGTAAGCGTCTTTGTCACTGTAAATCCTAACTTGTGAATCTGATTCAGGATAATATAAAGAATGCTCGCAACGCGCATTGATAAATGTCAATGGCATTATTTTCGTTTTAGTCGGCTGTAAGTTTCTTGGGTAATGCCTAAGTAGGAAGCAATCATTTTGCTTGATACCCTTTCTAATAAATGCGGCTGATTTTCTGCTAGCCATTCAATTTTTTCTGCTGCGCTTAATGCCATGATTGCGTTTATCCTGTGCACCGAATGTGCGTAGGATGCTTCTAAAAGTTGTGTGTAAAACTTCTCAAATTGAGGAACACTAGACATTAATTTGTGAAAATTTGATCTATTGATGGCTAAAAGGTTGGAATCTTCAATCGCAGTGATGTTTTCAACGGCAGGTATTTGCCCACTAAAGCTGGCAAGTTCAGAGCACCAGTAGTTTTCTATAACGATGTCTCGTGTCGTTTCTTTGTGATTCTGGTCTAGGGTAGAGACTTGCAAGCACCCCGTCGCTACAAAATATACATGTTTACAGACATCACCTTGTCGCAAAAGTTGTGTGTCACGTTTTACAGCCATATGCTGAAATTGTGACAATACCTCTTCCAGTTGAGAAGTGTTGTCGCCAATTTTAGTAAGAATGTGATTGCGGAGTATTTCTATCATGATCGAAATTTTAATTCGATAATTTTGCTACATTTAGCATAGCAATTTAAGCAATAAATACGCCGGCTAGAGGCTAAAAATGCTCTAAAAATACTGCATTTATCGGATAAACGCGGTTTCCGCTTCAAAATGGGTGCGGTTGAGTCAAAGCCGCTTAGGTAAAATCATAGGCTGCTCCTATCTCGCTTTGCGCTTTTAAAATTCCATGTCTTTCCTCTCCGAAACCCGTCGCCGCCGCACTTTTGCCATCATTTCCCACCCCGATGCGGGTAAAACCACGCTGACGGAGAAGCTTTTGCTGTTCTCGGGTGCGATTCAGATTGCTGGCTCGGTCAAGGCGCGTAAGGCGACGCGGCATGCCACGTCCGACTGGATGGAGATTGAAAAGCAGCGGGGTATCTCGGTCGCATCAAGCGTGATGCAGATGCTGTACCGCGACCATGTGATCAATTTGCTGGACACGCCGGGTCACAAAGACTTCTCGGAAGACACCTACCGTGTCTTGACGGCGGTGGACTCGGCGCTGATGGTGATTGACGCCGCCAACGGTGTGGAGGCGCAAACCCGTCGTTTGATTGAAGTCTGCCGCCAGCGCGATACGCCCATCATCACCTTTGTCAACAAAATGGACCGCGAAGTGCGGGAGCCACTGGACATTTTGGACGAGATCGAGCGCGAGTTGGGCATGCCATGCGTGCCGATGACCTGGCCAGTCGGGCAGGGCAAATCGTTCGGCGGCATTGTGAATTTGCGCACCCAAACGATGACGGTGTTTGAGAGCGGCAGCGAGCGCTTGCCACAGGATTTTGATGCCATGCCCATCAGTGACACGGCCGCTTTGTCGGCACGTTTTGGCAGTGAGTGGGCGGCAGCGGCGGAGAGCATGGAGCTGGCCACGGGTGCTTCCCCTGCTTGGGATTTAGAAGCCTTTTTGGCTGGCAAGCAAACGCCGGTGTTCTTCGGCTCGGGTGTGAATAACTTTGGTGTGATGGAGGTGCTGGACGCCCTGGTTGACCTCGCCCCCAGTCCGAAAAGCCGTACCAGCAGCACTTTGGTCAACCGCCAGCCGGTCGTCAAAGTCATGCAGCCTGAGGACAAAGCCTTCAGCGGCGTGGTATTCAAAGTGCAGGCTAATATGGACGCGAATCACCGCGACCGCATTGCTTTTGTGCGCATGGCGTCGGGTAAATACACACCGGGCATGAAGCTCAAGGTCATGCGCACTTCCAAAGAGCTGCGCCCCACATCGGTGGTGACGTTCATGTCACAGCGCCGTGAAGCCGTGGAAGAGGCCTACGCCGGCGATATCGTGGGTTTCACCACACACGGCGGCGTGCAGTTGGGCGATACCATCACCGACGGGACTATCAACCTGCAATACACCGGCTTGCCGTTTTTTGCGCCTGAAATGTTCATGACCGTGATCTTGCGTAATCCGCTGCGTACCAAACAGCTACAGCAAGGCTTGGCACAGCTGGGTGAAGAGGGTGCGATTCAAGTTTTTCGTCCCGAAATGGGCGGCAATATGCTGTTGGGTGCCATTGGCCAGTTGCAATTTGAGGTCGTGCAGCACCGCTTGAAGGGCGAATACGATGCTGATATTCGCTTGGAAGGCAGCCAATACACAGGAGCCCGCTGGATCACCGCTGACACCCCGAAAGAGCTGCAAGAATTCGTCAACGCCTACCCACAGCGCATGGCGCGGGACGCTGCGAACACGCTGGCGTACCTGACTACTTCCCAATACGACGTGCGTTTGGCGCAAGAACGCTTCCCGAAGATCCATTTTCACCCACTGCGCGAACATGCAGGGCTGGCTTTGCAGAATGCGGGTTAAATAATGCCCCAAGCTGGTCACTACGTGTACTGCACTGCCCCCGAGGGGCGCATTTTTCCTAGGGGTGGCCCGTCGGAAAACATATGCTTCCTTTAACTGATTGGCCGCTTGAAGCCCGCCGCAGCATCATCGGCGTCTTTACCGACATTGACGACACCTTGACGACGCACGGTGCCATCACCCCTGATGCGCTGCAGGCGTTGGCAGATTTGAAGGCGGCCGGGCTGCACGTCATCCCCATCACGGGTCGGCCGGTCGGTTGGGCGGAACCTTTGGCCGTCCGTTTGCCGGTGGATGCCATCGTGGTTGAAAACGGGGCAGTTGCGCTCAAAATGGTTGAATCCGAGGTAATTTCAGCTGATTTTGCCAAAAATATACCTAAAATTGGCATCCAGCCGGCGTACTCATTGCCTAGAGTGCTATCAAAAATATACCAACAAGACGCTACTACCCGCTCTGGCAACCTGGCGCGGATGGCGCGCATCGCGCAGCAGGTGCTGTCGCAGGTGCCTACTGCCGTGCTGTCGCACGACCATGCGGGGCGCGAGACTGATTTGGCGTTTGATTACAACGAGTTTGAAAACCTGCCGTCCGAGACCGTGCAGGCTATCCTTGCTGTTTTAAAGCGGGCAGGCATGCAAACCACGGTCAGCAGCATCCATATCCACGGTTGTTTTGGGCGGTTTGACAAATGGCTGGGTGCGCAATGGATTGTGCGAGAGCTGTTTCAGCGAGAATTAGCTGCAGAGCTCGATCAATGGGTGTTTGTGGGGGATTCGGGCAACGACCAAGCGATATTTCAGCATTTTAAGCACAGTGTAGGTGTTGCTAATATTCGTCAATACGCGACGCAACTACAGCATCTGCCTCACTATGTAACTCTAGCCGAACGGGGTAGGGGTTTTGCCGAGGTGGCACGCGCAGTGCTTGATAAAGATTAAACAGGGGCAAGCTGATGATGCGATCAATGATGAATGGGGTGGCAATGGTCTTTTTTGCCGTAATTTTGACAGGCTGTAGCGCCTTGCCCCGAATGGGTGCAGTGCCTGATCGTTTTGCTGCGCGGGCGGTATTGCCGGGTTTGGATGATGTGCGTTACGTGGTTGGTGATGAGCAAGATATGAAGCGTCTCGCACGAGATATGACCGAGACTTGGCCACGCGAACGAGCTTGGCTGGCTGCTCAAGGTAAGCCCACAGACCAACTGCCACCTAGCAACTTGTTGGCGCTGTCTGGTGGTGGCGATAACGGTGCTTTTGGAGCGGGGCTGCTCAATGGCTGGACAAGCATTGGCACGCGACCGGAGTTTTTATTGGTGACAGGTATCAGCACTGGTGCGCTGATAGCACCATTTGCCTTTTTAGGATCTAAGTACGATGCTATTTTGCGTGATCTGTACACCCGCAATCAGCCGGCAGATATCATCAAAATCCGCAATTGGTGGGCTGTTTTGACCGATGATGCCGTTGCCGATACAGCGCCACTTCGTTCGCAGCTGCGTAAACACATAGACCAAGCATTTTTGGATGAAATTGCCGCTGAACATGCCAAAGGACGCGAACTCTGGATATCCACCACAAATTTGGATGCTCGTCAGCGTGTGATTTGGAACATGACCAAATTGGCTGCCAGTAAACATCCACGTGCCTTGACCTTGTTTCATGATGTGATGCTGGCATCTGCCGCCATTCCCGGTGCTTTCCCGCCTATCATGTTTGACGTGAATCTGGATGGCACACCGCACCAAGAAATGCATGTGGATGGTGGCACCATGGCGCAGGTCTTTATTTATCCGCCCAATGTCAAACTGGGCGAGCTGTCCGTAACCGGCGATGGCGTTCGCCAACGCAATCTATTTGTGGTGATGAACACCCGCATAGACCCAGACTGGGCGCAAACCGAGCGTCGCGTGATCTCGATAGCAGGCCGTGCCATTAGTTCGATGATCCATACGCAAGGTGTCGGTGATCTGTACCGCATCTACCTCACCGCCCAACGCGATGGCGTAAAGTTCAACCTAACGCACATTCCAGAAGACTTTACCCACCCGCATCCAGAAGAGTTTGACACGGCGTTTATGCAAGCCTTGTTTGCGCGAGGTTACGCCCATGCCACGGGTGGGCAAACTTGGAAAACTCAACCGCCGGGCTTTTAAATAGTTGAATTTAAAGGAATTTATGTTACTTCCCTCAGATCTTTCAGCCGTTGCCCAAGGCATTCAACTCGCCATCGCACCTGTTTTTCTGCTCAATGCTGTAGCCGCCATGATTGGAGCCGTCGCTGGACGTTTGGCGCGAATTATTGACCGTGCCAGACAAGTCGAGGGGTGGATGGAAGATTCGCCCACTGCGCCCAAAATGCAACGATGGAAAGACGAGTTGCGGCTGCTGCGGCAGCGCAGCACCTTGGTGAACTGGTGCATCGCACTGTTGATTTTGTGCGCGATTTTGATTGGCTCCACCATCGTGTTGCTGTTTTTTGGCGAAACCTTGGAGGTCAATTTCGCCCGTACCGCCATCGTTGTTTTTATTGCGGGTGTGGTGTCGTTTTTATTGGCGTTACTTTGCTTTTTTGCTGAAACATTGCTGTCGGCAAAGATTCTTAAAATTCCACACAATTAACGACTTAAGAAAACTCAAGGCCTAACTTGGTTGCCAATCACGCCACCTACTGCTGCCCCGCCAATGGTGCCTACTGCACTGCCATTGGTCAAAATAGCGCCACCAATGGCCCCAATACCAGCGCCAACAGCAGTGTTTTGATCTCGCGTCGACATGCCAGCGCACCCACTTAAGACTGCAAACAAGGCAATGGCCGCGACGTTGAGTGTCAATTTATTAATTGATTTCATAGGATTCCTCTTTCTTGAATAAATTTCTGAGAGTTGTTTAATCTAGCAAACCAAGCTCGAAAACGCTGTGACTTACTGATTCAACGTGTAAAGAATATTGCTGCGAAGGAATGCTGTCTGTTGGCTAGCGTACAGTAGTAATGCAAAAAATAGGGTATCGATAGCTGTAGGTGTAATCCGACAGCATCAAACGGTAACTACTGATACCTGCGTTTTACAAGATTCAGCATGATCAAGTCTCTAACTTTTTTAAGTGAGCGACTGATGAAATCACATACCCCGTATTCCGGCGACCCGCGCCACAATCATTTGTTATCTGTGCTGCCAAATGCTGAATTGCAACGCTTTCAGTCGATGCTTGAGGCGGTAGAACTTCAGGCTGGTCAAGTGCTGTTTGAAGCGGGTAGGACGCCAGCATATGTCTATTTTCCGATTTCATGTGTGATCTCGTTGGTTTACATGACGCTTGATGCCGAAACCGCTGAAGTCGCGGTGGTTGGTAACGAAGGCGTTGTTGGCGTTTCGTTGTTCATGGGGGGCGATGATGCACCACATGAGGCGATTGTTCAAAGCGCGGGTATGGCGTATCGCTTGAGTGCGCATGCAGTAAAGCATGTTTTGGAATTGAGCAGCCCCAGCATGAAGCTCGTGCTCAACTATGCACACACCATGCTGTCGCAAGTGTCTCAAACCGTGATTTGTAATCGGTATCACTCGATTGACCAACAGCTTAGCCGCCGTTTGCTGCAGGGCCTAGACCGGGCAACATCGAACGAGCTATTGATCACGCAAGAAGCGATGGCTAGCTTACTGGGGGTGCGTCGCGAGGGCGTGACTGCTGCCGCACTCAAACTGCAGCACGAGGGTGCTATCCAATACAGCCGTGGCCGTATTGTCGTTCATGACAGGCAGAGGCTGGAGCGGCATGCTTGTGAATGTTATGCCTTTTCGAAAAAGGCGTATTTCAAATTGCTGCCTTTACCCTTGGCTGCTTAAATTGATCGGCTACCTGAATCAATCGTTGCGTACTCTTAGCGATTTTTACCACAGCTTCTCTATGTTCGCTAACGCACTGTCAAATCGGTATTAGTTATGTATTCTGC
>JAYSZH010000154.1:0-3294 GCA_043738155.1 Polaromonas sp.
TAAATATCGCAAATTTGCGGTTATGTGCGTCAGCCAACAGACGACAAAGCTGATTTTTCATAGACTTTAAACAAGTCGAAACAATATGCTCAGGCGCAATGTCAACTGGCCATTCGTTCTAGCGTTAAGCAAGTCTATCAACCAGCAATAGGAATTTCAATATGAAAAAAAGTGCTTTGTTATTTGCCGCCATGGTGCTTAGCGCACCGGCTTTCGCCGTTGACGGCATCACCTTGGGCGAGCCCGGCTACGGCGGAACGGGCTGTCCGACCGGTTCCGTATCTGCCACATTGAGCCCAGATGCAACATCTTTGAGCTTGTTGTTCGACCAATACCAGGTGGCCGTCGGTGGCGTAACCAATAAAAGCTTTGACCGCAAAAGCTGCAACATCGCCATTCCTGTGCGTGTGCCCCAAGGATTCAGCGTATCTGTCCTGAAAATTGACTATCGTGGCTTCAACCAATTGCCGCAATCGGCCAGTTCGCAGTTCAATGTCGAATACTTCTTTGCCGGCACGCGCGGCCCGGCATTTCAAAAAAGATTCACTGGTCCCCTGCAAGAAGACTATCTGATCAACAATGAACTCACCGTCCAAGCGATGGTCTGGTCAGCCTGTGGCGCAGACGTCAACCTGCGCACCAACTCTAGTATGCGCGTTCAAACAGTCGGAAACAAAGAAGCCATGTCCTCCATCGACTCGCAAGACGTCAGCGCGGGCATCATCTACCAGTTGCAATGGCGTCCATGCGTCAGCTAAGGTCTTGGTAAATGGATGAGAGTAAGTAAGTGAGAGTGAGTGAGAGTGAGTGAGAGAAAGTGAGTGAGAGTAAGTGAGAGAGTAAGTAAGTGAATGAGAGTAAGTAACTATCGGATGACGATAGGCTAACCACAGGGCGGTAGTTGGATGCCAAGGCCGCCCTGTTTTTAGTGGTTGAAAGAGCGCTAAATTGAGACTCAAACGGAAAGTAATAGCCATGAAATTGTTGATCAAAAGTATCATCGCCTGCGCATGGCTTGCCAGCCTGCCCACATGGGCGCAAGAGGCCAACGGCTGCCCAGCGGGAAGCTATTCCATCATCATGTCGCCCGACGGCAGCAGCTTGAGCATCTTGTTTGACAAGTTCACCCTTGAAAGCAGCGGCAGCACAGGCAGCACCAAACCGCGAAAAGTTTGCCGCATATCGGCACCACTCAATTTACCGGCCAACCAATCCATCGGTGTTTACAAGGTCGATTACAGGGGTTTTGCAAAACTCGTTAAAAAGCAAGAGACCGATCTCGAGGTTCAATATTTTTTGGGGCCACACGGCAATGATCGTGGTCGCGTTTTCAAGCGCAAAGTCAAAGGCCCGCATGAAGGCGATTATTTGTTCACCGAAACCATCGGTGCCGGGCAGATGAAACGCGTCGGTTGCGGCGCCGCCGCCGTGCTCAATGTCGGCATCACACTCGGCTTGGACGGCGACCTGCGCACCGGCGAGCCCATGGCGTCCTTGGACACCACCGATGCCGCTAGGGGTGCCCTGGTCTACCATCTCGATTTGAAGAAGTGTTCTTGAATGGGGTATGAACTGCGAAAGCTTTTAATCTGCGAAAGCTTTTCAATGCGTGATTTGTACCCCTGATAAATGCCTCTAGCCTGCGTATTTTTTGTTTAAATAGCTATAAAAATAATAGCAAATGATGAGGTAAATCTACCTCGATCTGCGTTCAAAATTGGGTGAATCCCCCAATTTTTTACATTTTTAGGGGCATTCAAGCTAGGCTCAGCCCACCAAATCAGCCCCAGGCTTGCCTTTCACCGCATCACCTTGCGAAAACCCGTCACGCCGTTTTAACTGACATTTTCTAGGTTACACCCTAAAATCTGTCTGATGTCCACGCCAACACCTTCGCATATACCTACTGACACAAAAAGATATCAGCGTGGCATTGGCCTGTACTTTGTCATCACCGCCAGCTTGCTGCTGGGCTTGGCGGTGTATGTGGCGGCGATGGCTTGGTTGTATGTCAAGCAAGAGGCGCTGTTGTTCAAGCCTGTACCCATTGCGGCCGGCCAACCGCTGCAGGCGTTGACAACGCAAGCAGACGCGGAAGGAAAGGGCGTGAGCGAGTTCACGGTAGATGTGCCAGGCGCCAAGCTGTCGGGGCTGCAGCTCACCTTGCCCAACCCCAAAGGCGTGGTGTTTTTCTTGCATGGCAACCGGGGGAATTTGGACGAATGGTTCATCAATACCCAGATTTATCGCCGCAACAACATGGATTTGGTGATGGTGGACTACCGGGGTTTTGGCAAAAGCACGGGGCAGATTGAGAGTGAAGCACAGCTGCGCAGCGACGTGCGCACCGCGTGGGAGCAGATAGCGCCGCGTTATGCGGGCAAAAAGCGGGTGATCTATGGGCGCTCGCTGGGCTCGGGACTGGCCGCTGGGTTGAGTGCAGATTTAGAAACCAGCAAAACGCCGCCGGACTTGACGGTGCTGGTATCCCCCTACAGCAGCATGAGTACCCTGACCGCGCAAATTTACCCCTATGTGCCGCAAGCCGTGCTGCGCTACCCCTTGCGTACCGACCAACTGCTGCCCAACATCAAAAGCCCGTTGTTGCTGATGCATGGCGATAGGGACAAGCTCATCCCCCCTAGCCACAGCCAAAGCCTGAAAATGCTGTCACCTAAAGCTAAGCTGCTGATCATCAACGGCGCGGGGCACAGCGATATTCATAAGTTTGAAGCGTATTTACAGGGTTTTGGCGGCGTGCTGGCAGGGCTGTAAACACATCATTGAAGGAGAAAATCCGCGTTCAAAATTACTTCGCCGCCATCCCCAGCCGTTCAATCGTTTTCTTCTCCGATGCAAAGGTGCGAGCCGCATAGGCGGTGTAGTCTGCGGTATTCATGTAGATGGTGGGCTGGTAGAACTTGTCCAGGGTTTCCAGCACTTTGGGGTCGTCCAGCGTCTTTTTGAAGGCGTCGTGCAAGATTTTCACCAAATTAGGGTCCATGTTTTTCGGGCCGCCAATGCCAAAGGGCGATTCGGTGATGGTGTCCCAGCCGCTTTCTTTGACGGTGGGCACATCGGGGAAGGCTTTGTTGCGCTCGCGGCCCAGCGTCGCCAGCAGGCGTAGTTTGCCGCTTTTGACGTGCGGGGCAAATTCAGTCGTGCCGCTCATCAGTGTGATGTGGCCACCCAGAATCGCCTGCATGATCTCGGCCGAGCCTTTGAACGGAATATCGACAATATCAATGCCCGCTTTGCCAGAGAATTCTTCAATCGCCAAATGCGGTGTCGTGC
>JAYSZH010000155.1:0-8488 GCA_043738155.1 Polaromonas sp.
TGACGCGTTTGGTCAATGACTTAGAAGATCACCTAGGTACGCGGCTCATTCAGCGTACGACGCACAAACTGGTGCTGACAGAATCTGGGCATTTGTACCTGCAAAAAATTAGCCCGATTTTGCAAGAGATCAACGATGCAGATGTTATGGCGCAAAACTCATCGCAGGAGTTGATTGGCACGCTGAATATTTTATCGACGCCGCTCTTGGCGACGAAAATATTGGCACCTTTGGCCGGCCGCTGGAGAACGCAGCACCCTCAAGTAACGATTGACGTCAGCATCGACCCCTTTTCATATTTACGTGTCGAGGAGTTTGATTTAACTCTGATGTCGGTAGAGGATAATTTTGATGGCAACATCGTTGCACGGATGATTGGCAAAACAGAACGGCTATTGTGTGCAGCGCCCGACTACTTGAGCCGTGCGGGTACACCTACCCATCCAACCGAACTTCAAGAGCATGATTATTTGAACTTTCCCTGGCACAAAGCGGCTGGCCACAATGGTGATCACACTCTTCGATTGAGCCATGAATCTGGTCTCATTGAAGCTGTCAATATTCCCATGAATGTGACTTTCCAAACACTCAGTTTTGATGTACTTCATATTGCCATGAAATCGGGAGCGGGTCTGTGTTTGATGCCCAAACGTCTGGTTCAACGCGCCATACAAAATGGAACCATCGTTCATGTTTTGCCAGATTGGCACGCGGGTAGTTTAATTTTTTACTCTGCGCTGCCTTCTCGAAAATATATTCCAGTTCGATCCTTGGCCATGCTTGAGGCATTGGCGATTCAGGCACAGCTGATATTTCCGACGGTATCCAAGTTATAAGAAATTCAATTCAATTCAAATTAAATTAAATTAAATTAAATTAATTATTGAATAAATAAAAAAATAAATTTAACAACTTTTGTGTTGCAAATTAATGTAATGTTACACACATAAATTCAAACACACACGATAATAATATCGTACGTTGATGTAAATCACAGGAGTTGTTCTATGCCACACACCACACAGGACACATTGCGCCACACGGTTCGAAGTCGGTTGCAGACCTTGCATGGCTTGATGCGTGGCGCAAAACCAAGCTCGGAATCGACCGAAGCCCAATCTCGATCTCTAAAGACCGATGCGGGTTTGCGTCGCACTTTAAGGCGTTTTATCAAAACCAGCCATGCCGCAGTGTTGCTTGTGGGCTGTTTGCACGCCAAAGCCATGGTCAATGGGGATTTCAATGTCAAAAAAAACCACTGGCAAAACAACCGTGGCCTCAGTATTGCCAATCCAAAATCTAAAGCGGTTGTGTTGTACCTGCATGGCTCAGTGGTGGAGAAAATGGACGACCGTTGCGATCCAAATAGTTCTGAACTAGGAGAATCTGTACCTGAAGTCGTGCGGCACTTGAACGGTGCAGAGGTGCTGGGCTTGGAAGTGATGGTCTTTGCGCCTTGTCATGGCCGCGCCACCAAGCTGGGTGAACCTTTAAAAATCGATCAACGTGTTCAAGCCATCGACGAGACTTTGAAAGAACTAAACCGTGCTGGGATTGAGCCATCGCAAATATTTCTCGTGGGTCAATCTGCGGGGGGCTGGGCGGCACTTTTACACCAAAAACGCCACCCGCGAAGCGTGAACGCAGTAGTTGCTTTTGCACCCGCGTTCGCGGGGAAAAAACAATGGCGGCCTGAGGTTTGGCAGCAACGCCATGAATCGCAAGCAGCAGAAATACTCTCTGCGAATCTCATTTCATCACTTGTTTTTGCATTTAAAAACGATGACTACAACTCGCAAAGCGATTTAGATTTCTTGTCCCGCGTCAAAGGCACCACCCTGTTGAAACTCCCAGACGATGCCATTGCCGGCGTGGATTGTGATATTCCGTTGTTCGGCTCAAGCCACAAAAACGCATTTCGCAAGTGTTTTGATCAAACCCAGTCGGGTGTTCTCAAGAACTTTCTTCAAGAAAGATTATTGGCAGAGATGCATGTACAGCAAGCATCTCTTTCATCAAAATAAAAATCCCAACGGATGAACAATATATTGGCGATGATTATGCTTGTAGCCAACGTATTTATTGGTTATCTAACTATAAAATAAATAGCAAAAATTGCTGATTTTAGCTAATCACAAACCAATCGCGGCAATGCCCGCTTTGGCGATTTGCGCGTCTTCTGTAGATTTCACACCGCTCACACCGACTGCGCCCAGGCATTGGCCATCTTTCATGATGGGAACGCCGCCCTCAAGCATGCCTTGCAGATTAGGCGCGCTTAGGAAGGCGACACGAGGGCCGTTGATCAGGTCTTCGTAGATTTTGGTTTCGCGTTTACCCAGGGCAGCGGTGTTGGCTTTGGCAGGTGCCATGCTGGCAGACATCACAGGTGCGCCGTCCAAGCGGTTGAAATGCAGCAAATGGCCACCGTCGTCGACAATCGCGATGCTAACTGCCCAGTTGTTTTTAAGCGCTTCTGCCTCAGCAGCAGCGGCGATGAGTTTGAGGTCTGAGCTCTCTAGGGTATGTTTGGTTTTCATTTCTCAATTCTACAAATATTTGTAGGATATTCACCAAACCACTTGATTTTTATAAAAACCGCCTAAAATCAGCTATGTCTGCACTGCTTTTGCATATTTGCAGCATTCATAGGAGAACTGATATGTCTGAACAAATTCTAAACAACACTGGTTTCGGCACCGTTGTCAGCGCCGAATCACGCAACCGCGTTTTGCGCAATACGTATTGGCTATTGGCTTTGAGCTTGATTCCCACCGTTTTAGGCGCATGGCTGGGCGTGAGCACAGGTATCACCAAAGCTTTCATGGGCGGCTGGATGGGGCTGGTCGTTTTCTTGGGTGGTGCATTTGCATTCATGTACGCCATTGAAAAGACAAAAAATTCAGCCGCTGGTGTGCCAGTTTTGCTGGGTTTCACTTTTTTCATGGGTTTGATGCTGTCTAGTTTGATTTCTCGTGTTTTAGGCTACAGCAACGGTCCATCGTTGATCATGACGGCCTTTGGCGGCACGGCTGGCGTATTTTTCGTGATGGCTTCACTGGCCAGCGTTATCAAACGTGACTTAAGCGGCATGGGTAAATGGCTGTTTGTAGGCGCGATTGTGTTGATGATTGGCTCCGTCATTGGTATTTTGGTCGGCTCATCGGCTGCCATGATTGCTGTTTCTGTGGCTGCAATTGGTATTTTCAGCGCTTACATGTTGTATGACTTGAAGCAGATCATCGACGGTGGCGAGACCAACTACATCAGCGCTACCCTGGCTTTGTATTTGGACATCTTCAACGTGTTCCAAAGCTTGCTGGCACTTCTGGGTATTTTTGGTGGTGAGAAAGACTAAGTTGTGATTTATTAGGCGCTTAGCCAAAAAAAGGAGCCGCTAGGCTCCTTTTTTTATTGCAGAATCAATAGTTAGGAGCTTTTATGTGGAAATTAGGCGTGCTGTGGTGGAAGTTTAAAAAAGAAATCATGATGGTGTGGGCTATGCTGCGCAACCCAGCCGCGCCAGCGATAGCCAAGTTGGTGGCGCTGCTGGCAGCGGTTTATATCATCAGCCCCGTCGACCTCGTGCCTGATGTGGTTCCAATTCTGGGCTGGCTGGACGACGGCGTGGTGTCAATTTTGCTCTTCAAACTGGCTTTCAAACTTCTACCCAAAGAAATGTATGAGAGCCTCAAAGCGCAGTTTGAGAAAAAAGGCGGCAAGGTGGATGATGCTGTCTTTGCAAAATCTGAACCAGCCAAAACCACTTCACCAAAACCCAAGTCTGACGACGTGGTCGACGTTAAACCTAAAAGCTGATTAAAAAGCTATACGCGATCAAACACCGCAATCGACTCCACATGCGCCGTATGCGGAAACATGTTCACCACGCCAACCGCTGTGCAGGTGTAGCCCGCTTCGTTGACCAGCAGTCCCGCATCTCGCGCTAAAGTCGCTGGGTTGCAGCTCACATACACAATCCGCTTGGGTGGCTGCCAATTTTTGACGACTTCCGACGGGTTTTCAATCGTCGGGTTGGTGCTTTGCGTGACCAACTCCACCAATGCCTTGACCAGTGCAAATGCGCCCTCTCGCGGTGGATCCATCAGCCATTTCTCTGCAATACCGTCTGCAGCCAGCACGGAACCGGTGATTTCAAACAGATTTCTTACTACAAAATTTGTAGCTGATAAAGCAATAGAGACGCCGGCTACGCCCTGATTCAGCTCGTAATTCTGGCGTGACCGCGCCACCAGCTCCTCGCTTCCCTCCACGCCCAGCACCTCGCGCGCTTGGGTCGCCAGCGGCAGCGTGAAGTTGCCCAAGCCGCAAAACCAGTCGATCACCCGCTCAGACTTTTGCACATCCAGCAAGCGCAGCGCTCGCGCCACAAGCACTTGGTTGATGTGCGGGTTGACCTGCGTGAAATCGGTGGGTTTGAAGGGCATGGTGATGCCGAATTGAGGCAAGGCGTAAAACAGGGTGCTGACCTTGCCCAGCTTCTCATCCATCAAATGCACAGTATCTAGGCCTTTAGGCTGCAACCACCACTGCACGGCGGGGTGTTCGACAGCGAAAGCGCGTAACTTTGCAGAATCACCTTCTGACAGCGGCTCCATGTGCCTAACCACCATCGCAATCACGTCATCACCCACAGCCAGCTCCAGCTGCGGAATCGTCTCTTTGGCATCCATGCTGCTGATCAGCGCACGCAGCGGCATGAGTAAATCGCTGACATGTTTGGGCAGCACACGGCACTCTTTCATATCGGCCACATAGCGGCTTTTGCGTTCGTGGAAACCGATGAGGACATCGTTCTTTTTACGCACAAACTTCACAGAAATCCGCGCACGGTAGCGGTAGCCCCACGCAGGGCCTTCAATCGGGCGCATCACGTTGCCAGCTTTGAGCTTGCCCAAATGCCACAAACCGTCTTCCAAAGCGCGCTGCTTCACTGCTACTTGTGCGGCGATATGCAGATGCTGCATCTTGCAGCCGCCGCATGCGCCCTCGTGCATGCCAAAGTGCGGGCAGCCGGGGGTGACGCGCTGGGATGATTCCCGCTGAATCGCCGTCAGCGTCGCTTTTTCCCAGTTGTCTTTTTTACGATTCGTGTTGGCGCTGACCACCTCAAACGGCAGGGCGCCGTCGATAAACACCACTTTGCCATCCGCTTTGTGGGCCACGCCTTGCGCTTCAATGTCCAGAGATTCAACGTTCAGCCACTCGACGGGGCGTTCGGTCCATGTTTTCTCGGTTGCTTTGTCAGCCAACTTTTCAATTTTCGGAGATTCAATTTTTTCAGTCATAGCTCCTATTGTCTCAGGGCTTTGGTGCAAAATCATGCTGTATCAAGATTCGAGTGTTTTAATCCTGACAAAATAACAACCTGAAATAGACCAGAGACAAGACAACAATGACATCAGCACGCTACCCTGCCCCCGATTTGACCGATTTACCCAGCGACATTCTGAGCAGAATCTTAGAAGTTCAAGCCAAAGCTGGCTTCGTTCCGAATGTGTTTTTAACTTTCGCCCGCCGCCCCGCCGAATGGCGCGCGTTTTTTGCCTACCATGACGCGCTGATGGCGCCTGAAACCACAGGCCGAAAAAGCAATTTAACCAAGGGCGACCGTGAAATGATCGTCACCGTCACCAGCGCGGCGAACAACTGCCTGTATTGTGTGGTGGCGCACGGGGCGATTTTGCGGATTCAAGAGAAAAAGCCGCTGGTGGCCGACCAAGTGGCCGTCAACTACAAAAAAGCAGACATCACGCCCCGCCAACACGCCATGCTGGACTTTGCGATGAAGATTTGTCTTGATTCGGCTGACATTGAAGAAATCGACTTTGACATTCTGAGTGCTCACGGGTTTGACGACGAAGACATTTGGGACATCGCCGCCATCACGGCGTTTTTCGGCCTGTCTAACCGCATGGCCAGCTTGACCAGCTTGATGCCCAATCCTGAGTTTTACCTGATGGGCAGAGAATTAAGAGCCCCTAAAGCCAAATAAGCTTATAGTTTGCAAATGATTGACAACAGCCCCCAGCTCACTGTCCGCAAGCTCGAAATCGACATTGAAAGCGGCTTTGATCGCCATTGGCACGGTGGCGACGCGTTTTTGAGCCAGTATTACAACGCCCTGTCGATGAGCTTTCCGGTGGGGGAACAAAGTTTTATCGACGCCGTGCGCGACTGCGCCAAACGCCTTCCTGAGACGGAAGAATACGCGCAACTCCGCGCCACTGTGGGGCAATTCATCGGCCAAGAAGCCACGCACAGACGCATTCACAGCCTGTACAACGCACATTTGGAGCAGCAAGGTTTGGTCAACCATTGGCAAAACTGGGCGACCAAACGCTTGGATTTTGCACGAAGCCAAAACGTCAACCCCAAGCACTTTTTGGCCGTGACCGCCGCTTTTGAACACTGCACCGCCGTGTTTGCCGACGGCACGCTGCGTTATGACTCATGGTTTGCGGGTGCAGACGAAAAGATGGCCACCCTGTGGCGCTGGCACGCTGCGGAGGAAACCGAACACAAAGCCGTCGCTTTCGACGTTTACCAAGCCATTGGCGGTAACTACGCTTGGCGCATCCGCTGGTATCTGTACGTTTTGGTGCTGTTTACTTACGACACCGTGCGACAAACCACACTGAACCTCTGGCACGACGGCAGCCTGTTCAAACCCAGCACATGGTGGGGCGCAGCAAAGTTTTTAGTCGGCAACAACGGCTTTGTCTGGCGCTGCACCGGGCCATTGTTGGCCTATTTCAAACGCGACTTTCACCCGAATCACGACCCCTTTGGCGACAACCAGCAGCTGGCTGCGAACTGGTTGGAAGCCCATGCGAATAGCTGGCGGGCGGTTCGCTAAAAAAAACTTTGCCCTACCGTTCGGGCTGAGCTTGTCGAAGCCTCTTTGATATTGCTATTAATTTTATAGCACATTATGCAATAAATACGCCGGCTAGAGGCATATTTGTCACTGTTTTAGTCAATATTAATCATCACTAACAATCTTGCGCATCCAATCTGGCAGGTCGTGTGACTTTTGTTGCGGGAAATTCACCCAAATCGTCGTCGCCCCACCTGCGGCGTATATCACACCGGGTTGGTCTGCGCGCTCCATGGTTCCCCAGGTCTCGAAAGTCGTGCGGGCGGGGTCGCTGACGTACATTTTCACAACCACATCACCCGGGTATTCCAGCTGTTTGTAGAAATTGCAGAACGCGTTGACGATGACCGGGCCATCGCCTTTCGCATCTGGCAAAGCGCCAATCGAACTCATCCAGTCGATGCGGCAGGTCTCTAAATACCGGAAGTAAATCGTGTTGTTGACGTGACCCATGGCATCCATATCGCCCCAGCGGATGGGCATGGACATCTCGTAAACGAGTTTTTTCTTCTCTGGAATCATTAATTTCATAAGGAATCTCTATCAATTTCTGTCATTTTTGGTTAATCGATGCGCCTTGATACTAGCCAAAATACCCAGCACAAACAACACGCCAGCCACAAGTGCCAACAAATCAGGCAACTGCCCATCCCACCACGACGAGTAAATCAAGGCAAATACTGTCTCGCTCACAATCAACTGCCCGCACAAACTGGCGCTGAGCCGCTGGCTGGCAATGTTCCAAAAAATGGTTGCCAACCAAGCTGAGCCTAGGCCGGTGGCAACGCAAATCAGCGCAAACGAGGCAAATTTTGGGTCACTCGTCATCGTTTTTAAATCTGATCCTGCGAAAAGCCACAACAGCCAAGCGCCCAAACCCGTCGCCACACCCAGCCAGTTTGCCCAGTCGGCCGCGCTGACTTCGGGGTGCTTTTTCAGCCAAGCGGAGTTGACAATGGCAAAAATCGTCCAGCAGACCATGGATGCCAGCGCGTAGCCGATGCCGCGCCAGTAATTCGTTGAAATTGCGCTTTGAGTTTCCGGCTGAGCATGCAATTGGACATAGCCCATCAGCACCAAACCGCCCGCCGTCAGCAGCAAACCCGGCAACAGGCTGCGAAAGCTCAGTCCCTGCTGCTTGCCCAAAAACATCACCCAAATCGGAATCGTGCCGATGATGAGCGTGGGCATTTCCGTGCCAGCATCGTTGATAGCGAGCACCAACAGCAAATAATAGCCCGTAAAACCCAGCAAACTCAACACCAATGCGGCGATGGCTTGGTTCAAAGTCGGCAGCTTTCTGGCACGCAAACCAATAAACATCATCACCGCCGCGATCAAACCGTAGCTCAAAAACCGCCCCGCTGTTAAATCAACCGAGTTGAATCCTACGGCGACGTTTGAATCACCTAAAACCATGCGCGGCGCAACAAACACCAAGCCCCACAGCGCTCCTGCCGCCAATCCCGCCAAAATACCGCCACTTTTACCCTTAAAAACCTGCATCTTCAAAATTCTCTCAGATAAGAACTACCCACCTAATTGCGACCCAATTGAAGCATAGGTGGCAAAATTTCTGCATAACTC
>JAYSZH010000156.1:0-24148 GCA_043738155.1 Polaromonas sp.
CGTATTTATTGATTATTTTGCTATAAAAAAAGTAGCAATATTTTTCAAATCACCCGCTTCAAGTGTGCCTGCATAAAACCGCAGGCGTAGCGTGCTGAGCAAGAAGTTGTAGCGTGCCAGTTCTAGATCACGTTTTGCTTCAAAAACTTGGTGTTTGGCATTGAGTACATCCAAGTTGGTACGCACCCCACCTTTAACGCTCTTTTGGGTTGCATCAACCAATAACAAGGCCGAATTAAGTGATTTTTCAGCTGCTGAAATGCGTAAAACACCGCTGACAGTTAAATTATGGTGTTTGCGTAGTTCAAGCAATACTTGCTTGGTTTTTGCATCAAAATCAGCTTGCACTTTTGTATAGTTGGCGACGGCTTGAGCGGTTAAAGCTGTCACTGAGCCACCCGAATACAACGGTACTGACAGCTGCAACCCAATGCTGCGGACGTAAGTATTTTGCTCAAAAGTGCTGACGGTATCCGAATTATTTTTACTCACACTGGCGACCAAATCAAGTTTGGGGGCATGGCCAGCCCAGTTCTTGTTGATTTCTTGGCTGGCAGCCTCAATCAAGAACTTTTGAATCGCAATTTCAGCATTGCGTTCTAGCGCAATGGCTTTCCAAGCTTCAAATGTATTTGGTGATACAGGTGTTGCGACAAAATTCGGCGTTAGAGAGTCAAGTTCTGTGACCTCTTGCCCAATCATGTTGGCCAGAGAGTTGCGCGCATGAGCCAGGTCGTCGCGCGCTTCTAATACTTGCGCTTCGGCCAAATCAAACTTGGCTTGCGCTTCTAATACCTCCGTTTTTGTACCTTCGCCGCGTTGCAGCATGCGCTCATTCGCACTTTTTTGCTCAGCATAAGCATCGCGTTGCGAGATGGCCCGCGCTAGCTGGTCTTCGTTGTATTTGGCCGTCGAGTACAAGCTGGCAAGTCGCAAAATCAAGTCTTGGCTTCGCGCTACAAACTGTGCATCACTGGCGAGAGTTTGCGACTTACCTTGCCGATATCTAGCCCAAGCTTCCAAATTGAAGAGTGATTGGCGCAGTTGTATCGAGGCCGATAGACTAGAGTATTGGCGATTTTCAGGCGATACGCTGGCTTGCGTTTTGGCACTATCGGGTTCAACTGCAGGCTCTGTGGATGTAACGCCAATAGGCTCAAGGTGCTTTGTGGTGGCGATTTCCGCTCTGTTTATATTCTTTGAGTAATTCGCTGAAATATTCGGCAACAAGCCAGCTCTGCCAATTACCTTGTACTGCTGCCCGGCTATATTTTCTTGTACAGCGGCTAAATATGCAGGGTCGTTTGCCAAGGCGGCCTCATAAGCTTGTAATAAACTCAAAGCTTTCGCTTCTTGGCCTAAAGCAAGTATTGCAATGCAAAGTAGCGTCGATTTCATTGTGTTCAATGTCGAGAAAGTCATAGTCATTCTTCCGTCATCGACATTTTGAGATGGTCAAGAATAGGTTTCAGCAGGTAGTTCATCATCGTGCGCTCTCCCGTTTTGACAAACAAATCCACAGGCATGCCTGGTCTGATTTGTAGATTTGAAATTAACTTCATTCCCTCTGGTGCTACTTTTGCTTTGACACTGTAGTAGGGAACACCACTTTTTTCATCAACCAAGCGGTCAGCAGACACGTTTGTCACAATGCCGGGGATGTGCGGTGTTAAATTTTGATTGAATGCCGTAAAAATCAATTCTACTTTTAGATTAGGGTGTACCTTGTCGATTAAGTGTACAGGCAGCTGCCCCTCTACGATCAAAGGGTCATCGCTAGGTACAACATCCATCATGCGAAAGCCGGGGCCAATAACCCCGCCGTTGGTGAAAATATTCATTCCTACGATGGTTCCATCCACTGGTGCTTTGACCAGCGCATTGTTCAAGTCAAACTCTAAACCAGTCAAGCGATTTGCTAATCCGTCCGCCTCGCGCTGAACGTCTGACAGTTGCGAGCGAACTTCCTTTTGGTACTCTTGTGCACGCTGCAATTTGCGCAGTTTGATCTCGGAAATTTGACTCAAACTCCTTCCGATGCTGTTCGTGTCTTCAGTAACGGCCGTATTGAGCTGTGCGTACGTTCTCTCTAGCTCCAGCAAGCGGTTACGTGCTACGTAGCCATCTTTGGACAGATCGCGAATGCCATCAAGTTGTTCTTTTAAAAACGTTAGTTGCTGTTTTTTGCCTTCGCGTGACTCTTCCAGTCCCTTTTTTTGCAACATGAGACCCGCAATATTTTCATCAAAAGCGCTCAATTCACTGCGGATGGCGGATTGTCTAGAGCTAAAAAGTTGCTGCTGCAGCGACATCGTGCTTGCCACCCGCGGATCATTCATGGCGTCTTTTAACTCTGCAGAGAAAGTTAAGGTGGTTTTGCCATCTCGTTCAGCGCTGAGTCTTGCCTCTGTAGCGCGGGCTGTTGAATATTGAATACGTGCTGTTTCGGCATTGACTTTGGCTTGAACGGAATTCATGCGAACCAGGACATCTCCCGCTTTTACTATTGCGCCTTCCTTGACCAGAATATCCTCTACAGTGCCACCTGTAAGATGCTGAATTGCTTTCTTGCTGGTTGCTACAGTTACTGTGCCAGACATGGGGACGCCCTTGTCCAACGGCGCGTAAATGGCCCAAGCAATGAAACCGCCCAAACCTGCAATGATGATCCACCAGCCCATTCGGGTGTGCAGCTTTGAATTGGTATTGACTTCGCTCAGCACCTCAGAACGAGAGGCCACGTCAGTAACGTTGGTATTCATAGCAGGGGTACCTTTCATACAGATGGTTGTACGGTGGTTTTCTCGGATGACGCAATGGCTATATTGGGAATCGACGGTTTGCCAGCGCCATTGGATGCTGAGCCTTGTGCCTTCATTTGCTGTTCTTTTGCTGCATTTCCCAAATCAGTTAACACTTGAGAGGTTGGGCCAAAAGCTTGCACCACACCATCGCGCAGTAAGAGCAGTTTGTTGGTTGTGCCAATAGCACTGCTGCGGTGGGTGATCAACACAACAGTTTTACCTCGTTTCCTAAATTCAGCAATAGCCACTACCAATGCCAGCTCGCCTACCTCATCTAAATTTGAGTTCGGTTCATCGAGTACCAATAATGACGGGTCGTCATACATGGCTCTTGCCAAGCCGATACGTTGCTTTTGGCCACCCGATAAGCCTGCACCACCATCACCGAGCATGGTGTCATAGCCCTGTGAAAATTGCAAAATCATCTCATGCACACCGGTTATTGTTGCTGCTGCCACTACCTTTTCAGCATCTACTTCACCAAATCGCGCGATATTTTCACTCACCGTGCCAGCAAAAAGTTCAATATCTTGGGGCAAATAACCGATTGAAGGGCCTAATTCGTCTTTATTCCAACGATAAACATCGGCACCATCTAACCGTACAAGTCCTACAGCCGCCGGCCAGACACCGACCAGTAGGCGAGCGAGAGACGATTTGCCAGCGCCGCTAGAGCCAATGACGCCCAAGACATCACCGGGCACAAGCGAAAAACTCAAATTTTTAATCACTGGAACTCTGCCGCCTGGTGGTGCGGCTGTGACAGCTTCGACCGACACCTTGCCTTGCGGTTTTGGCAGCGACATGCTTGATTTACGTGGTGGGTTCGCTTCAAGCAATTCATTCAAGCGCTTGTAAGCACTGCGTGTGCTGTCCCAGTTTTTCCAAATGCCAATGAGTTGTTCAACCGGGTTCAATGCGCGGCCCATCAAAATAGAAGAAACAATCATCATGCCGCCAGTGATTTTTCCATCTAGTACCAAAAGTGCACCCAAACCCAAAATGAGAGACTGCAGCGAGACCCGCACAAACTTAGTCGTCGCGGTGATAATGCCGGCCTTCTCACTGGCGTTGGCGTGCAATTGCAGAAACCTACCATGCAGTTTGAACCAACGCCCCATCAAATTGGGCAACATGCCCATGGCTTCTATCACCTCAGCGTTGCGTAAATTGTTGGTTGCCAGGTTGCTGGCAGATATTGCCATGCTGTTTGCCTCCGCCAGCGGTTTTTTGGAAACAGCCTCATTGATGAAGGCGAGTGCTATTAAAATTATAGTACCACATACCGCAAATACGCCAAGTAGGGGGTTGAATAGAAAAATTACTATCAGATATATGGGGAACCAAGGCGCATCAAAGAAGGCAAATAATGCGTTGCCCGTTAAAAACTGACGAATAGTTGTCAAGTCTTGCAACGCTTGGCCGGCATTGCCGCCAGCTTTTTTTAAATTGGCTTCAAAAGCGGCTGTGTAAATGCGCTTGTTGAGCTTCATATCCAGCTGCGCACCTACACGAATAAGCACAAAGCTACGTACAAACTCTAAAGCACTCATGAATAAAAATGCACCCAATACCATGATTGTCAGCATCAACAGGGTCGTTTCATTACGACTTGAAAGAACCCTGTCATAAACCTGCAACATGTATAAAGAGGGAACCAGTAACATCAAATTGATGATGGCACTAAAAATGCCTACGGTGCGAAATGCACCCTTAAATTCATTCAAGGCCAGTGCTATTTCGCTTTTGGATGATTTGAAGACATTGAACATAAGAGGTAAGACCTTTAAAAATTCAAATCAAATTATTTGGTAATAGGGCAATACATGTTGTACGTTTAAAGTTACAAACGTAAATCATCTTACACACTCTGCGCTATAAACAACATACCCAGTTTTGTGCTTTATGCAACAAATATTAAAAAACTATCAAGAGAATGTGAAGGTAGTCGGGTGATATCCAAATCAACTATGCAAATGGAAAATTCTGTAGTGCCAAGGCTGAGCAAGCCAGACGTTCAGATGTTGAAATCCGTCATGCCGTCACCGTTCGCTTTATGGCGAAATGACCATCCATGCTTGCAGTGAATAACGTTGGGGCGTAGTTTGCCCCATCGGTTCGGCATGCCCATGGCAATTGCCGTGACGGTGCTTAGGTTTTGGCTAGGAAAACAGTTCCTCAAAACCACCCAGCGGCTCAAACCGCTTGTTGCTGTAACGCAGCCGCGTGGGGCCGGGCAGGGCGCGTTGGCGAACAGAATGTTGCGGGTCGCCAGGGTAGGTGATGGTGCGTATACCCTGGTAGTCAAAAGGCTCGGGCTCAATGACGGCGGGTGGTTTGCTGCGAGCCTCCGTCAAGGCGCTGGCAACCGTGCGGTGGTGTGACAAATGCGCCAAGCTCATGATCTGCGGCGGTGCGAGTGAGATGCTGCCGCTCCAATACTCTTCCAAAGCCGCACGCGGGGAAAGCCAGACGCTTTCGGTTGTTTCAAAATCGTCATGCACGGCCGTTTGATGACTTGGAACCGCTGCTATAAAAAACCTCGTATCGAAACGCTTGGTTGATACGGAAGCCATTTTCGGGGTGATCCAACGCGACCACGGCTGCACATGCTGGGTTTGTAGCCGCAAGCCAAGCTGGGTCAATACCGCAGGAAAAGTTTGACCCGCTTTGAGCAACTTTGCCGCTTGGGCTGTGATGCCAAGCGTTGCGCCTTCGGCAAACAAAACACCAGACTCTTCAAAAGCCTCGCGCAAAGCGGCTACATACAGCGCAGCGGCGCTATGGTGCTGCAAATTTGGCTCGTTTAATGCAGTATGCAAAGCTTGTGGTGTTTGGTCTAGGCGATTTGGCATGTCGTCAATCACGTCAGCCGCATCCAGCTTGCCACCCGGAAACACATAAGCACCGCCCAGAACGTCAGACAAACCGCTGCGTTTCATCAAAAACACCTCTAAACCAGCTGCTGCGTCGCGCAGCAACACGACGGTTGACGCGTCGCGGACAGGGGTTTCAATGGCTTGGTGGTTTAATTCCATAATATTATTGAATCGGTTTTAAGTTTTTAGCTTACGTTTAAAGGGAAAAGAGCATGTCACTAGATTCACTAGATTTTAAAGGCCGTGTGGCTATTGTGACCGGTGCAGGCGGTGGTTTGGGTCGCCAGCATGCCTTGGCATTGGCGGCTCGGGGCGCAAAAGTGGTGGTGAATGATCTGGGCGGCGCACGTGATGGTGCGACAGGTACACAGTCCATGACCGCTGCACAGGCAGTGGTTGAAGAAATTCGCGCTGCTGGCGGCGAGGCGATGGCCAATGGCGCATCTGTCACCGACTTTGCCGCCGTGCAAGCCATGGTGGCCGAGGCGATGGCGACATGGGGCAGGGTCGATATTTTGGTCAACAACGCCGGCATTTTGCGCGACAAAAGCTTTGCGAAGATGGAATTGGCCGATTTTGCACTCGTGGTTGACGTGCATTTGATGGGTGCGGTGAACTGCACCAAAGCAGTGTGGGCCATCATGAATGAGCAAAAATATGGACGTATTGTGATGACCACATCGTCCAGCGGTCTGTACGGCAACTTTGGCCAAGCCAACTATGGCGCAGCCAAAATGGCCTTGGTAGGCTTGATGCAGACCTTGTCTATCGAAGGCGCTAAAAACGATATTCGTGTGAATTGCCTCGCCCCGACTGCCGCAACACGCATGACCGAAGGCTTGATGTCTGAAGAAGTCTTAGCCGCGTTGAAGCCCGAAGCCGTGGTGCCGGCCATGCTGGTGATGGTGGCCGAAAATGCGCCAACCCGTACGATTTTGTGCGCCGGTGCAGGTACATTTGAGGCAGCGCATATCACCATGACGCAGGGTGTGCACATCGGTTTGAGCGGCGATGCGCCTGAATTGTTGGCTTCAAAACTGGCTGAAGTGACGAATCGTCAAGGTGATGTTGTGCCTATGAGTGGTTCTGCGCAAGGGACGAATGAAGTGGGTAAGTTCATGGCGAGTAAGAAGTAAAAATGACGCCGTTCGCCCTGAGCTTGTCGAAGGGTTTGTGAAGACTTCGACAAGCTCAGTCCGAACGGTATCTCTTATGTTGATTCCAAATCAAGAAATACTGACTTGAAAACTCTCAACATCATTGGGGCTGGTCGCGTGGGCCGCAGCTTGGCGCATTTGTGGCACAAGCAGGGTGTGTTTGCGGTTCAAGATGTGCTGACGCGGTCGCAAACCAGCGCGGAAGAAGCGGTGCAATTTATCGGTGCAGGACGTGCAGTAACCCGTATGCGCGACATGCGTGCTGCCGATGTGTGGATGCTGGCGGTGCCAGATGGGCAGATTAAGAACGTCGCTATTGAGATGTTAAATTCGACTCTAGCCGTGGTATTCATTGCCTCAGACGCTATTATTTTTCATTGTAGTGGCGCACTATCTTCGGCTGAATTGCAGCCTCTTAAAAGTATAGACAACAAAGGTTTGCAAGTTGCCAGCGCCCATTGCATTTTGAGTTTCAGCGCGCCAGCCTCTGCCGTCACCCAGTTTGCAGGTACGCCGTGCGCGCTGGAGGGTGATGTTTTAGCGACGCAAATCTTGCAACCCGCTTTTGAGGCCATCGGTGCAAACTGTTTTGACTTGGCTGCCAAAGACAAAGTGCTCTACCACGCCGCTGCGGTGTTTGCGACCAATTTTTTACCGGTGTTGCAAGTTGTAGCTGCTGATTTGTGGCAAAGCACGGGTATGCCCAAGGAGTTGATTGCGCCTTTGAATGCGTCTTTGCTGCAAAAAGCCGTGCAAAACATCGCCGCGCAGGGCCCAACCAAGGCTTTGACTGGCCCTGCAGCGCGGGGGGATACTGAATTGGTCGCGTTGCAGGGGGCAGCGGTTGCCGATTGGAACGGGCAAGCGGGAGCGGCTTATGCGGCGCTTAGCCAATTAGCGTCGCAGATTGCTAAAAACGGTACGATTGGTAAATAAATTCGTAAATAAACCCACAAATTAACCCACAAATAAACCGATAAATCAAGCCAAGGAAAATTCAACATGAGCTCATCCACAGTTTTGTATGCCGAGCGCGGCGCAGTTGCCGTCATCACCCTCAACCGCCCCGAAGCACTCAACAGCTTTACCCGCCAAATGCACACCGAGTTGTGGGCGGCGCTGGACAAGGCGGAGGCAAACACCGCCATTCGCGCCTTGGTCATCACCGGTGCAGGTCGTGCTTTTTGCGCGGGTGCGGATTTGGCCGAGTTTGACTTTGAGCCAGGTCCTAGCGTTGAAGATTTGATGCGCCGTGCCGACCCCGGCCCTGTGATTGACCAATTGTTCAACCCCACGGCGCGTCGTCTGCAAAGTCTGCGGATGCCCACCATTGCTGCTGTAAACGGCGTGGCCGCAGGTGCGGGTGCTTCGCTGGTGATGAGTTGCGACATGGCGATTGCCGCACCTGGTGCGAGTTTTATTCAAGCATTCAGCAAAATTGGCTTGATTCCAGACGCGGGAGGCAGTTGGTTTTTACCGCAGCGCTTGGGTTTGGCTCGGGCCATGGGTTTGGCACTGACGGGTGACAAATTGACCGCCGCCCAAGCTAAAGAATGGGGCATGATTTGGGACGTGGTCAAAGACGGTGAAGACTGTGTGGCTGCAGCGACTGCTCTGGCAGAGCGCCTAGCCGCCATGCCAACCAAGGCCATGGTCGCAACCCGCCATCTGTTGCGTGATGCTTCCACCCGCACCCTGAACCAACAACTGGATGCCGAGCGTGACGCCCAATCCGCCATGGGGCACACGCATGACTACATTGAGGGCGTGATGGCGTTCAAAGAAAAGCGCCCTGCAAAGTTCAGAGGGGCGTGATTTTCGGTCTAATTCGGATGTATTCGATTTATTTGACGGTAATTGTGATGCGGTCACTCATCACAACGGGATGATGAGGGATGTGGTTTTGGTCGCCCAGTACCAGTTGCAAAGTGTGAACGCCAGGTTTTAGCGCAATCGAAGTTTCAGTTTGCCCCGCGCCAAAATGGCGGTGGTTGTCGCTCACGGGGATGCCTTCGTTGACATTCAGCTCAGCCACATCAACCAGCAAGTGGTGGTGGCCTGTGGCGGCTTTTTCCACGCCCGCAGGTGCCACGCCCATCCCACGCAATCCAAACTGCACATTGACAGGACTGGACACAGTGTCGCCGTTCTTCAGGTTGATGAAATACAAGCTTGTTCCTGAAATGGCGGCAACTTTGGTATAAGTGCCTAAAACAACGGGTGAACTGGCATTGGCTTTAAGCGGGGCAGTCACAGCAGAGTTGCCCAGCATCATGGTGTTGTGGCCACATGCTGATAAAGCCAAAACACTGGCTAGTAAGAGTGGCAAGAGAGGCAAATTTGCTTTCATATGAAATCTCCGTTAAAGTATAAATAATTACCAAACAGTCGCGATTATGTCCGTTACAGGTCTTAACGCTTGAAAGTCAACTAAATACCCCTATTTGCGTTGAACACTTTATAACCTCGGTCCGCTCGTGTATCGTGATCCAAATCCCATGAAACCACCTTTTAAATCTCTTAAAACAACACTCTCAGTGTTTGCCGCTGCAGCAATTGGCTTGGTATCTCTGGCGGGTAACTGCACGACTGCTACCAGCAGCCCAGTTGCTGCGGAAATTGCTGTGACCACGCCTTCAGTTTCTGTTGTCGCCAAAAATAGCGCTCAAGACTCCATCAGTGTGGCTAATTTTGAGTGGAAAGATGCTGCTCGCAATCGTGAAGTACCTGTTCGCTTGTATTTGCCAGATGTCGTGGTCACGGGTACGGCACCTGTCCCATTGATCGTGTTTTCACATGGTCTAGGTGGCTCTCGCAATGGTTATCAGTATTTAGGTCGCTTTTGGGCGAGCCAAGGCTACGCCAGTTTGCACGTACAGCATGTTGGCAGCGACAACACCTTGTGGCGTGGTAACCCGTTGAGCTTGACCATGCGCTTAGCCAGCGCAGCCCAAGATTCTGAAGCGATTGCGCGAACAAAAGATGTGAGCTTTGCGCTGTCCGAGTTGTTGGCCATGCCAAGCATGGTGGGTCGTTTAGATGCAAACCGCATCGTCGCAGCTGGACATTCCTACGGGGCCAACACCACCATGCTGCTTGTCGGTGCGGCGGTTCCTCGTAAAACGGATGCTGGCAATGAGGTTCTCAACCTGCGCGACCCACGCATCAAAGCGGCCATGTTGCTATCAGCACCACCGTTTTATGGTTATGGCAACCCTGCGGCCATTTTGGGTGCTGTTGCCTTGCCCACGCTGCACATCACAGCAACTGGCGATGAAATCATGGTGCCAGGCTACGGTTCAGGTTTTGAAGATCGCGTGAATGTGTTCAATGCCATGGGCGATGCGCGCAAAACACTGGTTGTATTCACAGGTGGCTCGCACAGTATTTTTACCGATCGCAGTAACACGGGCGGTGCAGAGCTGAACCCGAAAGTCAAAGCCGCGACCCAAGCCTTGTCTTTGGCCTTCCTCAAGCAAACCTTGGGCGGTGAGGCCAACGCTGTGGCCGATTGGCAGCCCAAGTTTGCCGAATTACTGGCAAAGTTCGTCCCTGCAAAGTGATTTCAGCCGGGTTTTCTTGCAAATAGGTTAAAATAGTGCCAAATATGGCTCTAGCCGGCGTATTTATTGCCTCAATAGCTATAAAAATAATAGCATGAATATGTAGCTATTTTTATAACTATATCTGGGCGATAAATACTGCAAAATTTGTCCCAAATACCTTAGAAGAAAGCTCCCAGATGGCCATCCAATGGTTCCCCGGTCACATGAATGTGACCAAGCAAGCCATCAGCGATCGCATCAAAGACATCGACGTGGTTGTTGAACTGCTGGACGCCCGCTTGCCTGGCTCCAGCGCCAACCCGATGCTGGCTGAACTCACGAGCAGCAAACCCGCACTCAAAGTTCTTAACAAGCAAGATTTGGCCGACCCCGCGATTACCGCGCTGTGGCTGGCGCATTACAACGCTTTGCCGAATACGCGGGCGATTCCCTTGGCTGCAACCGATGCAGCACCTGCCAAAGCCCTCGCCAAAGCCTGCAAAGAGCTCGCCCCTCTGCGCGGCGGCATGATCAAACCGCTGCGCGTGTTGATCTGCGGTATTCCCAACGTGGGCAAATCCACCCTGATCAACACCATGACAGGTCGCCGCTTCACCAAAACCGGCGACGAAGCGGGCGTCACCAAAATCGAGCAGCGCATCACCCTGGCAGACGACTTTTACCTGTACGACACCCCGGGCATGCTGTGGCCGCGCATCATTGTGGAGAAAAGCGGCTACAACCTAGCAGCCAGTGGGGCAGTAGGGCGCAATGCATTTCAAGAAGAAGATGTCGCGCTGGAGCTGATTGACTACCTCATCCAACACTACCCCGCGCAACTAGAAGCCCGCTACAAACTTGACCCTGTCGCAGACAAAACCGACGAGCAAGTGCTAGAAGCCATCGGCATCAAGCGTGGCGCTTTGCTGGGAAAAGGCAAAGTGAATCTGCAAAAAGCCGCTGAAATCGTGATTTTTGACTTCCGCACTTGTTCTATAGGCAACATCACGCTGGAAACGCCTGATGAATTTGCCCAATGGTTGGCAGTCGGGCAAACGATTGATGCGGAGCGTCAAGTCAAAAAAGACGCGATTGAGTTGGACAGGAAGATTCGGTTTAAGAAAATCCCACGCCCTTCAAAACGTAAGATTGATTAGCTGAAGATTGAACAGCGCAAAATTGATCAGCGCAAGACAGATAAAGCTGGTTACACCAAATCTTCAATCGCTAAAAAGTGGTAACGCTGACCGTAGGAAAACGGTACTTTGCGTACAGCTCGCATCACCTGCTCAGTCTCCGCATCGGAATGCACGCGCACCATCAGCGCGTGATGGCCTTGTCTTGCCAAGTTGATATATTTAGCGACGGTTGCCGCTTCCGTACCAATCGACGGAAGCGTGACCTCAAGCTCTTCGTTTTCAAGTTTGCCAATATCTCGCAGCACAGCTTGCGGGCTCAAGAGCATCATTTCACCACTACCGGTCAGGTTGCCGCCCAGTTCGTCCATCACTTGCTGCGCATCCTGTGCATTTGGAAACATAACAAAGGCGTAGCCGTTTGGATAAAACACATCGCTCATGGTAAACATGTGTGAGGTAATTTCAAAGGTTTTCATCACAAATCCTCCCGGATTAATTTAATGATTCATTGCTGAATCAACGAATCAGCAGCACCGGCGTTTTGCAATGTGCCAACACCTTGGTGGAGACTGAGCCCATCACCATGTTGACAATCGTGCCGTGCCCGTGTGAGCCCATGATGAGCATGTCGAACTTGCCATCGTCGGCAAATTTACCAATCGTCTCGCCGATTTGCCCTACTTTAGTGACTGTCTTGGCATCAATGCCGTGTCGGATCAAGAATTTATGCACGGGGGAGATGATTTTTTCTGATTCAGAGGCGTAGTAGTCGTCTACCACCTCTTTGCCAACCGCTGCGCGTGCACGGTTTGGCACAGGCGGCTGCACGGTCAGCACGGTGAAATCATTGTTGGCATGAAACACTTCGCCATGTGTCACCAAATAGGCCAACATTTTTTTTGTGTAGCTGCTGCCATCTACTGAAAGAAGAATTTTCATGTTAGTTCCCTTTAAAGTGTGAATCCAGTGTCATTCTGAACTATTTATTTAGAACTGTCTGTGTTTGCGTTTGATTCATATCAATAAAGTAGCTGAATCTGACACTATGAGTCATCCGCCTACAAGGTGGATGTACTGATCCTTCATAATCCCCACTATGCGACACGCTGAGCGACACAAAAATCACCGTATTGGCTGGCTCAGAGCAGCCGTACTTGGGGCAAATGACGGCATAGTTTCGACTGCCAGTTTGGTTTTGGGGGTGGCGGCCGCTGGGGCAACACCTCAAACCATATTGATCACTGGTGTGGCAGGCTTGGTGGCGGGTGCGATGTCCATGGCAGCAGGCGAATATGTGTCTGTGAGTTCGCAATCGGACACGGAACAAGCCGATATCGCCAAAGAGCGCCATGAGATAGCCACACAGCCCGACCATGAGCACGCCGAATTAGCCGCTATCTATGTGTCGCGAGGCTTAGATGCCGCTACTTCACAAACCGTCGCTGCACAGCTTATGGCGCATGATGCCTTGGGTGCGCATAGCCGGGATGAACTAGGTATTTCTGATACCACAGCTGCAAAACCGGTGCAAGCTGCGATAGCTTCAGCATTCACATTTGCCCTTGGTGCGGCTCTTCCGCTTTTGGTTGCTTTTGTGACACCCGCTACGATGCTGAACGTGGCGGTTGCCGTTAGTTCGTTGGTATTTTTAGCCACATTGGGCTCTCTGGCCGCCCGCGCAGGCGGCTCTTCGGTGACGGTAGCAGCGTTTCGCGTGACGTTTTGGGGTGCATTAGCCATGGCGATTACTTTTGGTGTTGGTGCTTTGTTCGGCGTAGCCGCGTGAACCGCTTTTGCAACTGAATTGATGGGGGAATCTATGCAGCAAACAAGTTGGTATTCTCAATTCGCCAAACAAGCAGCACATTTTTGTGGCCGCCCGCGTGTGTTTTCGATTGCCGTTGGCATCATCTTGGTTTGGATAGTGACTGGACCCATTTTTCACTTCAGCGACACCTGGCAACTGGTCATCAACACCGGCACAACCATCATCACATTTCTGATGGTTTTTTTGATTCAAAACACCCAAAACCGCGACACACAAGCCATTCAAATCAAGCTAGATGAGTTGATTCGCGCCACCCAGGGCGCGCACAACGCACTGCTCGATTTAGAGGAGCTTGAAGAAGAAACGCTAGATGCCTTTCGGGCTAAATACCAAGCGCTGGCACAGGCGGCTAGGGACAAGCTGGATGTAGGCGCACTGGATACGGGAACGCCTGAGCCGTGAGCGGAGAACAGACCGCTGCGATCTGTTCCACATGCCGATGATCTGTTCCGCAGCACCCGCCCATCACATTCAAATGCATAAGCCATTTTTTAAGTTGTGCATACTGCGCCCCAAGTTCGACAGGGTTGCCGCTGTCAAGCTCGGTGCTTTCATTCAACTCTGCGTGACTTTTGCATGAAGCGTTCGCGCGCAGACCGTGTATTCGATCCAACCATAAGCCGTCTTCTTTCAAGACATGTTCGAAATGTGTGGGATGAGCGCAGTTGATCATGTAATAGCAGGGGTAGGCAGATGTCGCCTGATCCACTTGTTCTATAGCTGCGCGCAGCGTTTGGCCGTTCGGTAATCTGCCGTTTGTCTCGACGGTGAAAGATACAGCTGCTGGCATTACTGCATCCTGGGCCGCCCGCACAATGCCAATGGCTTCTTGCGCGTAGTTCATGGTGGTGGCGCAGACCATGTCAGCAGCCGTAGCGGCAAAGGTTTCGACTTGCCGGCGATGATAATCCTGCGCCTCCTGTTCGGTCATGGCATGATCGATCACGTAACCATCGCCGCGCGGCCCCAAGCATCCGCTGATGACCACTGGGTTCTGCCCGGTTTCGTACTCGTCCCGGATAGCCAGCAGGAGGCGGATCGCTTTGTGGTTTGCCGCAGCCAAGGCTTCTGGCGTGTAACCCAGCTTAGTCCCCCAGTCCGCGCTGGCTCGCCAAGTTGCGCTTTCCAGAACAAGTCCGCAATCAAACCGTTTTGCAATTTCGGCATAGCTGCGAAAGTACTTGCGAAGAGCCGCTTCGCCCTGTGGTGTCTCGAAAAGAATGAAAGCCGCAAAATCCGGCAACTCCCATCCTTCCTGGAAGATCAGCGTGGTTTCGAGTCCACCGTCGGCAATATAAAACCCGCCGCCGAGTTGCGGCAAATAATCGTGGTATTTCGCCATGATCCACCTTCCCGTTTCAAAACTTACATTTAGCCGGTAAACACATCCGTGCTCAGATACCGTAGTCCCGAGTCTGCGATGACGGTAGCGACCGTCGCACCGGCGCCCAAGCGCTTCGCAACACGCATGGCTGCGACAACATTTGCACCCGATGAGATGCCTGCAAAGATGCCTTCCTCACGCGCCAAACGACGCGCCATCTCCTTGGCTTCTCGGGTGGACACGGTTTGAATCTCGTCAACAAGCTCAGGTCGCCACAATGGAGGAATAAAGCCGATACCAATACCTTCAATCTGGTGTGAGCCAGAGGGTTGCCCGGACAATACGGCTGATTCTGCCGGCTCGACGGCGACAGCCAGAATGCCGTCCTTGTGGTGCGACAGGGCTTGCATGATGCCATGGATGGAGTGCGCCGTGCCGACCGATTGCACCAAGGCATCGATCTGACCGCCTGCTTGCTGCCAAAGCTCCTCGCCCAGCGGTACGTAGCCTTTGATCGCGTCATGGTTGTTGAGCTGATCGCAGTACCAATGGTTGGGTCGCAGGCTGATTTCATCGGCTGTATGGATCATGGTTTTGATCAGCTCGGCATTAATTTTTTTATTGTCGCTCGGTACGATTGTGATGTGCGCCCCGAATGCCTGCATCGTGCGCAACTTCTCATTGCTGAAGGCGTCCGAAAACACGATCTCCAAAGCGTAGCTCTTGGTCGCACACACAAATGCCAGCGAGATGCCGGTGGTGCCCGCTGTGTATTCCACCACCGTACCGCCCGGTTTCAGGCGTCCACTGGCCTCAGCACCTTCGATCGCCGCTTTGGCCATGCGGTCTTTCATGCTGCCAGTCGGATTTGCCCATTCCAGTTTGGCGACAATGCGCGCCGAACCCAGCGGCACGATTTTTTGCAGCTCGATCATGGGCGTGTTGCCAATGGCGTCTAGCAATGGGTTTTTCATGCTATGACGTTGCGCCCTTTTATAAGGTGTGTCAATACCTAACAACACAGTGAATCAATTAAAATTCACCATGTTTGACATTCAGAAATCAAACCATTTTTTACTATATTTATAGAGCTGACAGCTTAGGAGTAACAGGTATGAGCACATTCGCCGCACCACCCATGGTGAGCTTGGAAGACATGCGCCAAGCACTTGAAACCTCGTCAACCATCGTTATCGACATCCGCGAGCCCCACGAACACGCCAATGGGGTAGCCAGTGGCGCAAAGTTGATTCCTATGAGTCAGTTGGGTGGTCGGCTGGCTGAGCTGCCCGAGCCGGGAAAAGAACCGTTTTGGGTGATTTGCAATACACAAGTTCGGTCTGCCAACATCGTAGGGCAGCTGCAAAACATGGGATACACCAACGCTAGTTACGTCAACGGTGGTATGAGCCAGTGGGCAAGGCAGGCTTGGCCTATGGTCAAGCCATCAATGTAAGTACCGAATACTGGCTTAGCGTTGGCCTGAGCTTTCTTTCCAAATCACGTCATAGACCCCGGTTTTGCCATGTGGGCATAACTGTGCCTGTCGGTTTTACCTTCAAAACCTCAGGGCTCATGGTCTTCAACCGACAAATTGCTGGATTTGTTGATTTGTTGATTTGTTGATTTGTTAGGCAATGTAATATTTATTGACCATGACAGTCTTTATTAATACATTACGGTATCAATAAAACTATTTGGTATTTATTTAAACCTAAAAGTTTATTGATGATTTAAAAAGCTATTGTGCTTATCAACTTTGCTATTTGATTTAACCATCAAGGAGTCCTCATATGTTACGCAGAAACCTACTTATTTTGACCGGCGTCGCCGCCGCTACAACTTTACTTGCCGCTTGCGGAGACAGTGACGATCATGTTGCTGCACCGGCAAAAAACATTGTCGAGTTGGCTCAAGCCACACCCGACCTGAGTATTTTGGTGGAAGCCGTCGTTGCCGCTGGTTTGGCCGCCACCTTGTCTGGCGCAGGTCCCTTCACCGTGTTTGCACCTACCAACGCTGCATTTGCATCGCTGTTGGGTGAGCTTGGTGTGACCAAAGAGGCTTTGCTGGCTGACAAAACCTTGCTCACCGCTGTGCTGACTTACCATGTGCTTGGTTCGAAAGTTGAAAGCTCGCAAATCCCGTTAGGTGCGGCTATCAAAACCGTGCAAGGCGCCAACTTGACAATCAATGCAGCAGGAATGGGTTTGGCAATCACCGACGGGCGTGGTCGCAAGGCCAATATTGTCACGGCCAACATCCAAGCCAGCAACGGCGTCGTCCATGTCATCGACAAAGTGATCTTGCCACCGGCATAAATAGTCCCGTTGTCGCGCCAGTTACTCGTTTAGGGTAAGCCCGTGTTGATTCACGGGCAAGTCATAGCAAGATGGTAGAAAGCTTCAGTGTTAAAGCTTCAATATTAAAGTTTTAAGCTACTGATGATCGCTTTCACCCATCAAGGATTGCTATGACTTTTTTTACGTCTCAACTATCGCGTTTTCTCATCACTTGCGTGGTACTGCTGAATGGGTGCGCTATGATTTCTGCACCCGACGGCATGAAACCCCCACAATCTTCAACGGCAGACACGCCACCCATCGTTTTTGTTCACGGCAATGGTGATACAGCTGCGCTGTGGTTGACGACGCTTTGGCGATTTGAGTCCAACGGCTGGCCACGCAGCCGTTTGCACGCCATTGAAGTGCCTTACCCGCTGGCGCGTGATGAAGACGCCAAACCGCAAGCTGGCCGCACGTCCACAACAGAGCACGCTGCTTATTTGAGTGCAGAAGTCGACAAAGTATTGGCCGCCACGGGTGCAAGCCAAGTTGTCCTTTTTGCCAACTCACGCGGTGGCTATGCGGTGCGAAATTACATTCAAAACGGCGGTGGCGCGGCAAAAGTGTCGCATGCTATTTTGAGCGGTGTGCCCAACCATGGTGTCTGGGCGATCAAAGGCTTTCGCGAAGGCAGTGAATTCTCAGGCACGGGTGCATTTTTGACAGGTTTGAATACTGCCAAAAACGCCAACGGTGACGAAGTCACCGGCCCCGTCAAGTGGCTGACCATCCGCTCAGACAACAACGACAAATTCGCCCAACCCGATGGCCTTTGGATAGGTGCCAAAGGCACACCCACCAACGTCACCTTCGCGGGTCCAGAGCTTAAAGGCGCGACCAATGCCGTCATTGCGCGGCTTGACCATCGCGAAACCGCCTTTTCACCCGCTGCTTTTTTAACCGCGTACAGCTTCATCAAAGGCGTTGGGCCGCAACATCCAGCCATCGTTCCTGAGGCTGCTGTGGTTTTGAATGGCAAAGTCACTGGCTTGGGTGTGAGCTCCGGCGATGCTAAATCTGGCAATTTTGTCAATAACTTGCCAGTAGCAAATGCAAATGTTGAAATCTTCGCAACCGATGGTCAGGGCGCGCGTACAGGTGCTGCGACGCATACCAAGCGGGTAGGTTCAGATGGGCAGTGGGGCCCTTTTATGGCGCAACTGGGAGCGGCTTACGAGTTTGTCGTCACCGCACCTGGCTACAGCACCACCCACATTTACCGCAGCCCGTTTGCACGTTCAAGTGATGTTGTGCATTTGCGCGCAGAGCGCATGACTGACGCCGACAAAGCGAACGCTGCGGCTAAAGCCATCGTCACCTTCTTCCGACCACGCGGCTATTTTGACGCGCAGCGCGACAACATGAGTTTTGACGGCTCGACGACATTGCCCGGCGTACCGCCCACTGGCGCAGGTATCGCGAGCTCTAAGAAATTGATCCCGCAGGCTGAAGTTCGAACCATCGCCGCAGAGTTTAATGGCGAACGCATCACTGGGCAAACATGGCCAGCCGCTGAAAACCATGTGGTGGTTTTGGAATTGACGTATTGAGGTCGGGATCTTACTTTTTAAGGTGTAAATATGCCTATAGCCGGGGTATTTATTGGCTCTGTAGCTATAAAAATGATAGTAATTGTATTGCTTGGAGAGTGCTAAAAGTTACTAATTAGTCAACCACACACGCCACCACGTCGCATCTGTCAGTAGCACACAGCCGCCGTTTGGCAGCGGCGTGATGCGTTTGACGGTAGCGGGTAGGGGCTTCACATCTGCCAGTTCTTTCCACTGACCTGGTGCTTCCCAGCGCAGCGCATGCAGCGCTTTGAGCTGCATGTCAGGCACGATGATGGTGGGGCGAAAGCCTCTTTGCTCGACGATCACGGCCACTTCTTGCTCCAAGTCACCCATGCGGTGGTTAGACGTGTCCATGGCTTGTGCAAATGGCTCCAACTTGGGTGGCGCGTAGCGGTAAAGCGTCAGTAAACCGCCAACGTGCGGGGTGATAACGCTGGCAACATCCAGCTTGCCGTCACCGTCAAAATCTGCCACACCGACAGGGTTGAGCCACCGAAAAGTGGAGCCCGTTTGTGCGCTTCTTGCCAGCTCAACCAAGCTGTTTTTTTTGTTTGCACCGTTTGCAGCCTTGGCGATTTGCAAACCGTAAACCACCGTGGCTGAACCGCGCAAAGTGTCAGATTCAATCAAAACAATCTCATCACGCCCATCGCCATCTAAATCTACCAGGCGAGGTATGCGGTCTTCAAAAACGCGGTTGAAAGGCAATTCATGGACGATTTCTTGAAATTTACCTGCAGAAGCGTTCAGCAAAACATGCAAACTACCCGCATGTGCGCTCGCGCCCAGCGCTTTGTGCGGGTAGCGCATCGTGGGTGTGCCCAGCCATGCCCAAACAATATCTTTGCTACCGCGAGCCACTTGGCTGTCTGGCAAGCGTTTGGCTGCTTGCACAGGTAATACAAGTGGTATCGGCGTCGTCAGACCACATTGCGCACTGCTTGGCTCCGCCATCAAACCCATAGCATGAGCGCTAGCGCATGCCAACAGCATCAAACTTAAACTAACGATGGAGCGAATCGTGGTTGTTTCATGAAGATGGGGCATAGGTGGATTATTTAAAAAATCTGATTGTGAGAATTAGTAGTCATTTGCACAGTAGCGTTCTTACACAATTTGTACAAAAGCGGAAATAGTTGGCTTGTAATTAAATCTAATTAATTAACAATCAATCTATTACAACTTTAGTTACAATTTTCATGCTAACCCCATCAATAAAAAAACAAATTATTTGCTTCTGCCTAATTTTGTGTAGTTCCGTTATTCCCCAAGTTCTCGCGCAATCTAGCACCAATGCGGTGCGAAGTACGCCAGTAGTAGCAAAAAGCAAAGCTGAGAACTTCCCAAAGCAAGTTCAAGTTGAAGGCGTCAAACTGAGCTTGAATGGTCTAGGCACGCGCTACAAAGCCATTTTCAAGGTCTACGACATGGGTTTGTACACCCCTGCAAAGGCTAGCTCACTGCAAGAAGTCCTCAGCCAACCAGGCCCGAAGAAACTTGAATTTGTGGCGCTGCGAGAGTTGTCGACGACAGACTTGGGCCAGTTGTTTTACCGAGGTATCAAAGAAAACAGTACGCCAGCGCAATATTTGAAACACGCAGCTTCGGCTTTGCGCATCAGTGAGGTTGCCTCCAGTCGTTCAAAAATCATGCCTGGCGAGAGCTTTTCAATGGAATTTGTACAAGGCAAAGGCTTGACGTTTTCCATCTTGGACAAACCTCAAGGCGCTCCTATCGGGGATGCAGAATTCTTTGCAATGGTACTCAGCATTTGGCTAGGCCCCGTGCCCGCTGATTACAAGCTCAAAGACGCTTTGTTGAACGTACCGTCCTAAAACTTAAAAAACTTAAAAAACTTAAAGCGCTAAATTCCCAGCGCTTTGCGCAGCTCCCGCCCCGTGAATCGGTGGCCTTTGGTGTGGGCAGACATCAGTTTGCACATCGTCGCATTGCAGGGGGCTGGCGTTCCTACCTGCTGCGCCAAGCGCACCACAGCACCGCAAAAATCGTCAATTTCCGTCGTGCGGCCATGCTGTACGTCGTCCCACATGGACGATCTGGCGCTGGCGTCCATACGTAGCATTTTCTTGGCCATACGGGTGAAAATCCAGTTTGGAAGTTTCAACAATATCGGCATAATGTGCGGCTTAACGGCGGCCAACTGCTTGGGCTCAATACCTGCTTTTTTCATAGCGGCCAAGGCTTCAAGTTGCAGCGTGGCGAAAACGACCCGAAAGTCGCGGTTCAGCAGTTGCTCGCGCAGCGGCAGGTCTGACAATGCATTGATTGGGTTGTTCACATTCAGCAACAGTTTGCCCCATTGCACAGCGCGCATCTCGTTAGATGCTGTCGCTTTTAGCCCCGCAGCGTTGAACTTGGCAACCAACTCTGTTGTCATGGCTTGCGCCTTCTCAGATGCTTCAGAAGTTTCGATATAAATTTGCCCCATGGTCGCGCGGTGTACGTGCATGGCAGTCTTCATCACCACGTTGTACGGCACCATGCCAGCCAAAGCCGTCATCTGCGGCGCAACTTTAGCAATGCGGGCGACGTTGTCTACGCCATTTTGCAGCGAGACAATCACCGTGCCTGCGGGGCAGCAGTCGGCTATTTCTTGTGCTGCAGCCGTGGTGGCACCACCTTTGACGCACAGCAGCACCACCGTGGTTTCGTCAGCGCGGCTATCAATGCTTGCCCAAGCTAGCTTCAAGTTGGAAGCGATGGAGAGCGCGGGCGACGCCATATCAGCCTTTGTATCAGCCTTTATGTCTGCTTCAATATGCGCTTTGAAGCCCTGCAAGTCAGTCACCGTCAAGCCACTCAGCGCCAGCGGCTCAATGGTGCGCGGCCTGCCCACCAAAGTCACGCGCTCGCCAGCGGCGGCTAAGCGACCACCCACATAGCAACCAATTGCGCCTGCACCCAAAACGATGATGTTCATAACCTCAGTTTACCTCTTTCATGCCTGGGTCATCCTGCGGTATCACGCAAGCTTTCACGCCGCGCCACCCAAATCGTCGCAGCACTGATGACCACGCCGCCGATGATGGCGTTCAGCGTCGGCACATCGCTGAACAGCAGCCAGCCCATCAGCGCCGACCACACCAGCTCTAAAAACTTCAGTGACTGTGTCGATGAAATGTCCGCCTTTGAAAACGACTTCGTCAAAAAATAATGCCCCGCTGTGCCCAGCGCACCACTCAGCAAAAAACCCGCCCATTGCCAAGCGCTAGGCCAAGTCCAATCCAGCAGCGCCATGGGCAAACTGAGCAGCGACACCGTGATGGCCTGCCACACCATGATGGTTCCCGTCGATTCGTAGCGGGTCAGTGCTTTGGTCACCAAAAACGACGCGGCAAACAGCGGTGCTGACATCAGCATCGCCAAGTGGTACCAGCCCGAGTTGCTGCCCGCGACGCTGTTGCTCATGGAGAACTGCGGCCCCACGACGACCAGCACACCGGTAAATCCAATCAGCGTCGCCAGCCAGCGCTCCCAACGCATGGGTTCTTTCAAAAACATATAAGCACCCAGCATGATGAAAATCGGCCCTGAAAAGCCGATCGCCGTCGTGTTTGCCAGCGGAATATTTGGTAGCGCCGTGAACCAAAAATACAAAGCCAGTGTATGCAGAGCTCCCCGTGTGAACTGTCCGGTGACGTTTTGCGGTTTGTACGCCGCCATGCCGTTTTTAAAAATCAGCGGTAAAAGCAGCAGCAAACCGGCCGAATAACGTAAAAACTGCGTCTCAAACGGTGGCAGATTCTTAGCCAGCAGCCGCAACAACGCGTTCAACATGCTGAAGGTCAAGCCCGCAGCAGCAGCCAGCAAAATGGCTTGCATGCCGGGCGACAGGTGATGGGTGTGCCGATGCACGCGCTTTCTGAACCACGCGATAAACCACACCATGGGATGAGCTGTTTTCTCGGTTTGAGCTGGGCGGTTCGAATTAGACATCTACCAACGAAGTATGCCTGATGACCTTGCAGCCATCAGGCATGTTTTGCGCCTTAGTGACAAGGCGGCGACAGGGCAGAGCGCTTAAAGCGACGTGCTTATTTCACTTCTGTTACAAACTCTTCAATCGGACGGCGGATTTTCGGCAATTTCTCCAGCCAATCTTTCCCCTCTTCACGGTAGCCCAGCGGCATGATGGCGACGCTGCGCAGGCCACGGGCGGACAGGTTCAAAATCTCGTCAAAGCTTTTCGGGTCAAACCCTTCCATCGGCGTGCTGTCCACATGCTCATAAGCGGCGGCAATCAGCGCTGCGCCCAGGCCAATGTAGGCTTGGCGGGCGGCGTGTTCAAAATTGACTTGCGGGTCGCGCGCTGGATAGGCCTTTAACAGCATCTGGCGGTAGTTCTCCCAGCCTTCGTTGGTGCCACCGCGCTGGGCGTTGGTGTAGTCAAACATGTGGTTGATGCGCTCAGCCGTGTAGTTGTCCCATGCGGCGAACACCAGCAGGTGCGAACCCTCAGAAATCTGCGCCTGGCCATTCGCCTTGGCTTGCAGTTTGGCGCGCACCTCAGGGTTGGTCACCACGATGATTTCAAATGGCTGCAACCCGCTGGAGGTTGGCGCCAAACGCGCGGCTTCCAAAATACGCTCCACCTTCTCTTGCGGCACATCTTTGGCCGGGTTCATCTTTTTGGTGGCGTAGCGCCATTGGAGTCTGCTGATTAAATCTGACATAAATCGCTTTCAGGGGAGATTTTTAAATACGTGTTTTAAACGACGCGCTGCTAAAACGAGCAACACACCTCAACAGATGGGGCGAAAACTGAATTTCGCAAGCTTCAACAACCGGAAACACGCTTTAAAAAGCTACTCCCCACTTTATTCCCCAGTGAGCCGCGAGACTTTGCTGCGCAGCGTCTTCGTTTCAGACCGCTGGCTTTTCGTATCCAAACGCTTTAATTTCGAAGCACGGCTGGGTTTGGTCGCTTTGCGCACCACAGGTGCAAATTCCACCGCATTCACAATCTCATGCAGCCGCAGCATCGCGTCCAGCCGGTTCATGTCCTGCGTGCGGTGCTGCTGCGCTTTGATGACCAGCTCGCCCGCTTTTGTGATCCGGCTGTCATGCAGCGCCAAAAGCCGCTCTTTCACATCATCCGGCAGGGTAGACGCCACAATGTCAAACCGCAGGTGAATCGCGCTGGACACCTTGTTAACGTTCTGCCCACCAGCACCCTGCGCCCGGACGGCGGTGATGGCGACTTCAGATTCGTTGATTTGCAGCATGCTGGGATGAATTTGACTAATAACTATTTTTAATGATAAAAATATGCCTCTAGCCAGCGTATTTATTGCCTAAGCAGCTATAAAATTAATAGTAAAAATATTAAAATTTGATGGTTATTTAGTGGTTTCAAGCTTGGGCGTAACGTCAACCGCAGTATCGTTAGACACCGACTGGTTGTAATAAATGGCCATACCGCCGAGTAAAACCACCAAAATAATAGCCAAAGTTCTGTGTTTCATAGATTTGTCTTTCTGTCATAGATGTAGAGCGCCTAATTTAACGCAAAATCAGCGAAAAATCACCGCA
>JAYSZH010000157.1:0-1333 GCA_043738155.1 Polaromonas sp.
AAGATGTCATCGCCGAGCTGGACAAGCGCGTTGGTACCAGCGGACTGGAGGAAAAAGCTTCGCGCAAAGCGAAAGATCGTGAAGTGAATGAATCTAAAGGAGTTAATACATGAGCAATATGAACAACGCCAATGATGTGATTGATGTGACGGCGATTGACAGTGAAAAAGCTGAGCAACTCAAAACCGTGGGTTGGGTCAGCTATTTGCTGCATTTGATTGTGGCTGTCGCAGCCGTTGTACCCGGTGCAAACGTAGGTGTTGCGTTGCTCGTCATCGCTTTGGTGATTGACTTGGTGAAAAAAGGCGATGCTGCGGGTACATGGCAAGAGAGCCATTTTTCATGGCGCATTCGTACTGTCATTTGGGCGGGCATCTTGTACGTGGTGACATTTCCTTTGTTCTTGTTGCTTTGGGTGCCAGGCGCGATTGCTTGGGCAATTATTTCAATTTGGTTCTTGTACCGTATCGTGCGTGGCATGGTGGCGATGAACAACAGCCAAGCGGTGGGTTAGTAATTCCTTAAAAACACATGTCGCACGATCCAAACTGTATTTTTTGCAAAATCATTGAAGGCAAAATTCCGTCACGTAAAGTTTACGAAGATGACGATATTTTTGCCTTTCACGACATTAACCCGTGGGCGCCGGTTCATTTTTTGATGATTCCGAAGAATCACATCACTTCAATGGCGCAAGTTGATGGAACGCATGCTGAGTTATTGGGTCGAATGATGGTGTTAGCGCCTAAGCTGGCTTTGCAGGAGGGGTGCAAGCCTTATCCTGAAGGTGGTTTTCGTATTGTTGCCAATACCGGAGCGGAAGGTGGGCAAGAGGTGCATCATATGCATTGGCATGTCATGGGTGGGCCAAGACCTTGGTTAAGAGGATGAGGGCTTAAGGTGGCGAGCTGTCATTTTGCATTTCAGCGCTTAGAATCAAAGTATTGAAAGATTTGGTTTAATTTTAAATTTTCGTAAATAATTTCAGGAGTTCATCATGGGTTCATTTTCAATTTGGCATTGGTTGATCGTTTTGCTGATCGTTGTCATGGTGTTTGGCACTAAAAAGCTGAAAAACATGGGTGGCGATTTAGGCGGTGCTGTCAAGGGCTTTAAAGATGGTATGAAAGACGGTGCTGCAAGCGCGGACGACAAGCCAGCTGCACAAGTGACGGGCTCTGCAGCCGATGCTGCTAAAACCACGATTGATGTAGAAGCCAAGCAAAAGCTGTGATCGATTTAGGGTTAGCAAAAATAGCGCTGATTGGCGCGGTGGCTTTGATTGTCATCGGGCCAGAGAAGCTGCCGCGCGTTGCTCGCACGATTGGTACTT
>JAYSZH010000158.1:0-8385 GCA_043738155.1 Polaromonas sp.
ATGCGCCAGCGCGGCCAAGCCGTTCATCGCCATCCACGGGCAGTGGGCGCAGCTTTTGCAGGTGGCGCTGTTGCCGGCGGTGGGGGCTTCTAAAAAGACTTTGCCTGGGTTTTGCGTGCGCAGCTTGTGCATCATGCCGTTGTCGGTCGCGACGATGAATTCTTTGGCGTCCATCTCGCGTGCGGCTTTCAAAATCGCTGAGGTCGAACCGACGGCGTGCGCCAAGGCAACCACGGCTGCGGGCGATTCTGGGTGAACCAAGACTTTGGCTTTGGGGTGATCGCGCATCAAAGCTTCGAGTTCGGCTGCTTTGAACTCGTCGTGCACGATACAAGCGCCGTTCCACATCACCATGTCTGCGCCAGTTTCGCGCTGGATGTAGCCACCCAAGTGTTTGTCAGGTGCCCAGAGGATTTTTTGCCCTTTGTCTTTCAACGCTTTGACGATGTCCAAGGCACAGCTGGATGTCACCAGCCAATCCGAACGCGCCTTCACAGCCGCGCTTGTGTTGGCGTAGACGACGACGGTGCGATCAGGGTGTTGGTCGCAAAAGGCGCTGAAATCGTCAATCGGGCAGCCCAAATCTAGCGAGCAGGTGGCTTCGAGTTCGGGCATCAAAATCATCTTTTCAGGTGACAAAATCTTCGCCGTCTCACCCATGAAGCGCACGCCAGAGACAACCAGCGTTTGCGCGGCGTGGTCACGGCCAAAACGCGCCATTTCCAGCGAATCGCTCACAATGCCGCCGGTTTCTTCAGCCAAATCTTGTAAATCAGGGTGCACGTAGTAGTGCGACACCATCACCGCGTTGCGCTCTTTCAGCAGGCGTTTGATACGCGCTTTCAGCTCGATGCGCTCGTGCGGCAGCGGCTCGGCGGGCACTTTGACCCACACGTTTTGCGTAGGGCAGGCGGGTTGATCGTATTCGACGTTAATTTTGTCAATACGGTTCAAAACAGATGTAGTCATGCTGTGTTCCTAAATATTTAAAGCGCCCCAAAGCGCATCGAAAAATCAGTCGCTTTCACGTCTTTGGTCAATGTGCCAATAGAGATGCGGTCAACGCCGGTTTCTGCAAGCTGGCGCAGGCCATTCAGCGTCACGCCGCCGGAGATTTCTAAAATCGCACGGCCTTGGTTAATTTTGACCGCTTCATGCAGCGTTGGCACACTCATGTTGTCCAATAAAACCATTTTTGCGCCAGCGTTCAGGGCTTCAGCAAGCTGATCTAAGCGCTCCACCTCAATTTCAATGAATTTGGCATTCGGCGCTAACTTGGCAGCACGCTCTAAAACGGCCGGAATGCTGCCCGCTGCGGCGATGTGGTTTTCTTTGATCAACACTGCGTCATACAACCCAATGCGATGGTTCGTCCCGCCGCCGCACAGCACGGCGTATTTTTGCGCCAGCCGCAAGCCGGGCAGGGTTTTGCGGGTGTCGACAATTTTGGCTTTCGTGCCCTTCACGATATCGACATAAACCGCCGTTTTGGTCGCCACGCCGCTCATCATTTGCATGAAATTCAAGGCGGTGCGCTCGGCGGTCAGCAGTTTGCTGGCGAAACCTTCGATGTCCAACACCGTTTGGTCGGCTTGGCAGCGTTCGCCTTCTTTGACGCGCCAGGTCAGTTTGGCGGTGGGATCGAGCCCCAAAATAGCCGCTTCTGCCCAGGCTGAGCCGCAAATCACCGCTGATTCACGGGCCAAGATGCGGGCGGTCGTACGTTTGGCGGGGTCGATCAAGCTGGCGGTCAAATCGCCCGTGTTGACATCTTCTTGCAAAGCACGAGCCACGTCGGCTTTGGCGAGTGCGGCTACGGCTTCAGCGGTAAATTCTGTGCTTAAAAGTGTCATATTCGCTATTAGTACTCAATAAGTAGGCAATATATTGGACAAGTGGTGTGTGTTTCGGTCTATTTTGTCGAAATTATGAAATAGACTCTGCATTTTCGCAGCTAAATTGGCGAAATGCTTTGAAATCAAACTTTGCAGGGAGCCCACCATGAGCATTACGACACAAGTTACCCCCTACGGCACCTTGCCACCCGCCGCGCAAATGCCCACGCGCCGCCCCGTCAGCCTGCCGCGACTGCAAGAAATGCGCGAACGCGGCGAAAAAATCACCATGTTGACCGCGTATGACGCCACCTTTGCCGCCGTGGCTGACGCTGCGGGGGTGGAGACGATTTTGGTGGGTGATTCGCTGGGCATGGTTTGCCAGGGCTTGAGCAGCACCGTCGGCGTGAGTTTGGAGACCATGTGCTACCACGTCGAAAGCGTCACCCGTGGCCTGCGCCGCGCACAGGGCACGGCGTGGGTGCTGGGCGACATGCCGTTTGGCAGCTACCACGAAGGCAAAGAGCAAGCCATCCGCAGCGCCACCCAATTGATGCAAGCCGGCTCGCACATGGTGAAACTGGAAGGCGGCGGCTGGACGGCGGAGATTGTGCAATTCTTGGTAGCACGTGGCATCCCCGTCTGCGCCCACCTCGGCTTAACCCCGCAAACCGTGCACGCCTTGGGCGGCTACCGCGTGCAAGGCAAAACCGAAGAATCTGCCACCATCATGAAGCGCCACGCCCACGAGCTGCAAGACGCAGGCGCGACCATGTTGGTGCTGGAAATGGTGCCTGCCGCCCTGTCCAAAATCTTGACCGACGAGCTGCCCCGCTGCCACACCATCGGCATAGGCGCAGGCAACGGCACAGCCGGCCAGGTGCTGGTGATGCATGACATGCTGGGTGTCAATTTGGGCAAAAACGCCAAGTTTGTGCGCAACTTCATGCAAGACGCTGGCGGCGTGCAAGCTGCGATGGCTGCGTTTGTGAAAGCGGTGAAAGAGGGCAGTTTTCCGGACAATGCGGTGCATGCTTGGTAGTTATTCAGTATCATCAAATTAACATGCTTAAATCGGCGCTTAGCCGGCGTATTTATTGCCTGAGCAGCTATTAAATTCATAGTAAAAACTAACATAATTTGATATAAAAAATATGTATATCGCCCACACCATTGCAGATTTACGCACCCACCTCGCGCAGTTCAAACACCCCGCCTTCGTCCCCACCATGGGCAATCTGCATGCGGGGCATTTGGCGCTGATCAAGCAGGCCAAGCCACTGGGCGATGTGACGGTGTCCAGCATTTTCGTGAACCGCCTGCAGTTCGCCCCGCATGAAGATTTCGACACCTACCCGCGCACGTTTCAGGCAGATTGCGACAAACTGTCTGAGGCCGGCTGCGATGTGCTGTTCGCCCCTACCGAAAAAGAGCTCTACCCTGAGCCGCAAACCTTCAAAATCTCACCGCCTACCGAGGTGGCCGATATTCTGGAAGGCCATTTCCGCCCCGGCTTTTTCGTCGGCGTCAGCACGGTGGTGATGAAGCTGTTCACCATCGTTTTTTCAGAGGCACAGGGCAAACGCACCGCCTTGTTTGGCAAAAAAGACTACCAACAGCTCATGGTTTTGAAGCGCATGGTGCAGCAGTTTGCGCTGCCGATAGACGTGGTTGGCGGCGAAACCCAGCGTGCTGACGACGGCTTGGCGCTCAGTTCGCGCAACGGCTATTTGAGTACTGAAGAACGGGCTGAGGCGGTGCAGTTGTCATTGGCTTTGAAGCAATTGGCTAAAAATTACCGCCTGAATGCAGGCAACATCGCCGCACTAGAAGCCGAGGCCATCGCCCAACTAACCGCCAGAGGCTGGCACCCCGACTACCTAACCGTCCGCCGCCGCGCCGACCTGCAACCCCCGCAAGTAGGCTTCTCCATGGGTGGCCAAAGCAGCGACCCGCTGGTCGTGCTGGGCGCGGCGAAGCTGGGGAAGACGCGCTTGATTGATAATTTGGAGTTTTGAGACAGATGAAACCAGCCACTGAGCCCTATGTCCTGAACCACAAAGACGGCATGCTGTGGGCGACGGGGCAGCATGAAAACGGGGTGGCTACGGGGTATTGGGAGTGGTTTCGTAAGGATGGTACGAAATTGCGTTCGGGGTATTTTTTAAACGGTGAGCAAACGGGGGAATGGACAACTTATGACAAGTTTGGTGAAGTTTACAAAGTCACCGTCATGAAAGCAAAACCACCCTCTAATGCTCAGAAGGCTTAAGTTTCAAAGCTCTTCCGTAGCTTCCCGCCCCATCAACAACCCCACCGCTTGCTTAGCACTCAAGGTGCCGTCCAGCACCTTCACCACACACTGCGTGATCGGCATATCCACCCCCAAAGACAACGCCCTTTGGCTGACAGTTCGTGCGCAGTAGACGCCTTCGGCTACGTGGCCTAGGGACGCTACGGCTTCTGAGAGGGATTTGCCTTGCGCCAAAAGCAGACCAACTTTGCGGTTGCGGCTCAAATCGCCTGTGGCGGTGAGCACCAAGTCGCCAAGGCCGGACAAGCCCATGAAGGTCTCGATATCTGCCCCCAACGCGACGCCAAGCCGTGTCATTTCCGCCAAACCACGGGTGATGAGGGCTGCGCGGGCGTTCAGGCCTAGCTGCAGGCCGTCGCACAAGCCGGTGGCGATGGCTAAGACGTTTTTCACCGCACCGCCCACTTCCACACCCGCCACATCGTCATTGCCATAAACCCGTAAACTGGAGCTGTGGAGCGCGGCAATCAAGGCGTCGCGTACTTCGGGCAGTTCGCTGGCTGCCACTAAAGCGGTGGGTTGGCCGTTGGCGACTTCTAGGGCGAAGCTGGGGCCGCTTAAGATTCCGGTTTTAAGTCCTGTTGATAGGGGGTTTTGCGTCGTTTTAGCTTGATTTGCTGCAATTTGAGCGTAGATTTCATGCCCGAGCAGACCGACTTTACCTTCTTCGGCGGCTTCAAAGCCTTTGCATAACCAAGCCACTGGGCAAGTTACATCTGCAAGTTGAAGCAACATGCCACGCAAACCCGACATCGGCGTGCCGATGATGACCACATCAGCCGTTTTGACGAGGGCTGAGAAATCAGCGCTGGCAACTTGCAGCGATTCTGGGAAAGCCACTTGCGGCAAATACTTGGCATTGCAGCGCTGCGACTGCATGGCCGCAGCCTGCGCTGCATCACGCGACCACAGGGTGACGTGATGCTTTGCTTTTGCGTTGCTAGCCGCACTGATCGCCAATGCCGTACCCCATGCGCCTGCGCCTAAAACGATGATGTTCATGGGGTTATTAACAAGTTAATTTGCTATATTTTTACTAGCTAATTAAGCAATAAATACGCCGGCTAGAGTCATATTTATGCCTATTTTTACTTACTGTAGAGGTGTTGCAGCTTGTTCTGCTTGCTGCTGCTCGTACATGGCTTGGAAGTTGATTTCCGCCAAATGCACAGGCGGAAAGCCAGCGCGGGAGACCAGGTCTGCCACGTTGCCGCGCAAGTACGGGTACACAATCGCGGGGCAGGTGATGCCCATGATGGGACCCATTTGCTCTTGCGCCAGGTTGCGGATTTCGAAAATACCGGCTTGCTTGGCTTCCACCAAAAACACGGTTTTTTCGCCAATTTTGGTGTGCACGGTGGCGGTGACGGTGACTTCAAACACGCCATCAGCCACAGGTGTGGCGTCCACACCGAGCTGAATGTTCACCTCTGGCTGCTCTTGCACCAGCAAAATAGCCGGTGAATTGGGTTGCTCTAACGACGCTTCTTTGAGGTAAACGCGCTGGATTTGGAAAACGGGGTCTGCGTTAGTTTCAGTAACTGGAGTCGCTTCATCTGCCATGGGGTTGCTTTCGAGAGTTTGAGAAAAGACGTAATTATCTCAGACCTGAAGCGTAATTATGGATTCGATCCGTCATTCCCGCGCAGGCGGGAATCCACGTTGGCGTGGCATGGATTCCCACCTGCGCGGGAATGACGGAATGTTGAGGGGAATTTAACTATTCAGCTGCTTTTCAAGTGAATCCAACACTTTGTAGCAGTTGACCACCTGTGCCACGCTGGAATTCGGCTCGCGGCCTTCTTTGATGGCGGCGAAGAACTCGCGGTCTTGCAGCTCGATGCCGTTCATGGACACCGCCACTTGGCTGACGTCGATTTTCTCGTCTTTGCCCGTAAACAAGTCGTCATAGCGCGCCAAATAGGTCGCGGTGTCGCCGATGTAGCGGAAGAACGTGCCCAAGGGGCCGTCGTTGTTGAAGCTCAGCGACAGCGTGCAAATCGCGCCATTGGCCGCTTGCAGTTGGATGGACATGTCCATCGCAATGCCCAGCGCCGGGTGAATCGGGCCTTGCACGGCGTTGGCTTTGACGATGGGGCTACCGACCTGGTAGGCAAACAAATCGACGGTGTGCGCCGCGTGGTGCCACAGCAAATGGTCGGTCCAGCTTCTAGCCTGCCCGAGCGCGTTCATGTTGGTACGGCGGAAAAAGTAGGTTTGCACATCCATTTGCTGGATGTTGAAGCGGCCAGCCGTGATTTCTTTGTGCACATACTGGTGGCTCGGGTTGAAGCGGCGGGTGTGGCCGCACATCGCGACCAAACCGCTGCTTTTGGCCAGCGCCACCACGTCGTCAGCACCTTTGAGCGTGTCGGCGAGCGGGATTTCGACCTGCACGTGTTTGCCCGCCCTCAGGCAGGCCAGCGTTTGCTCGGCGTGCATCTGGGTGGGGGTGCACAAAATCACGGCGTCCACTTCTTTGAGGGCGAGGCTCTCGTTCAAGTTCGTTGTGACGTGGCTGATGCCGTATTGGGCAGCGGTTTCTCTGGTTTTTTCCAGGTCACGGCTGATCAAGGAAACGACTTCCACGCCGGCTATGTTTTTGATGCCGTCCAGATGTTTGATGCCAAAGGCACCTGCGCCAGCCAGGGCGACTTTGATGGTTTTAGTCATTTCAATTATTCTCCAAAATCAAATGTCCTACCGACGTATTGCTTGCCGGCACGTGGTGGAAGCGGTGTACTTCAGTGGGTTTTGCGCCTCCGGACACATCAGCCATCGCGCCACGCGCGATCAACCACATCACCAGCTCAATGCCTTCAGAGCCGGCTTCGCGCACGTAATCCATGTGCGGCATGGTGGCGAGGTCGGCAGGGTCGTTGACCATGCGTTCAACAAAATCTTTGTCCCAATCAAGGTTGATCAAGCCTGCACGAGCGCCTTGCAGCTGGTGGCTCATGCCGCCAGTTCCCCAAATTTGCACATTCAAAGGTTTGCCGTCTTGGTTCAAACCGTCATAGCTTTCGATAGCTCTGCGGATGGCTTTGCCTAAATTGAAGCAGCGCTGACCGCTAGGCACCGGGTATTGCACCACGTTGACGGCAAACGGAATGACCGGGCAAGGCCATTCTTCGACTTCACCGCACATCAACGACAGCGGCACGGTCAGGCCGTGGTCCACATCCATGTGGTTGATGATGGTCAGGTCAAAATCTTGCTGGATGACGGATTGTGCGATGTGGCAAGCCAGCTCAGGATGGCCTTTGACGACTGGCACAGGGCGAGCGCCGTAGCCTTCGTCCGCAGGTGTGTATGAATCCGCACAACCGATGGCGAAGGTCGGAATCATGGACAAATCAAACGCGGTGGCGTGGTCGTTGAAGACCAAGAAAATCACGTCAGGTTTGTTGTCTTTCATCCATTGCTTGGATTTTTCGTAACCCTTGAACAGCGGTTGCCAATACGGCTCGTGGTCTTTTTTAAGATCCAGCGCTGCGCCAATGGCGGGCACGTGGGAGGTGTAAACGGAAGCGGTTATTTTTGCCATAATTTTTTTACTTTTAATCCAATAATTTGCCTGTACCACTGCCCTGCGGTTGGTGGTTCGCCTGGGCGTCGCCATCTTCGCCAATCACGCGGTTGCCTTCAACGCTACGGCCACCGGCAATCATCATGTCGCGGTATTCAAGCTCGGTTTTACCCGTCATAGAACCAGCCATTTGCTGGAAGCTCTTGCCATGCGTTGCGCCCAGTTTGGCGAGGAAGTAAATATTGCCACCTAAGGCGATAGCCCGGTTCAAATCAGCCGTCAAAACGGCTTGCTTTTGGTCTTCGGTCATCGGCCACTCGTCCAGGTAGGCACGTTGATCGGCCAAGAAACGCGTGCGGTTGGCGGCCTTCATCAGCGACATGCAAAACTGGTTCAAGTGGTAGCCTTTGCGGCTCTGCTCGGCGTCAAAAATGGTGGTGCCGGGCAGGTTGAGGTACGGCTTTTCTAAAGACATGGTTTATTTACTCCAATACAGACGCGTCGGATTGTCCACCAGCAGCTTTTGCTGCAGCTCTGGCGTGGTGGCGATTTGCGGGATGAAATCGACCAGCAAACCGTCATCCGGCATGTGGTCTTTCAGGTTGGGGTGCGGCCAGTCGGTGCCCCAGAGTACGCGGACGGGGAAGGTTTCGACCAGTCGTTTGGCGAAAGGCACCACATCGGCGTAGGCTTGTTGCTCGCCGTTC
>JAYSZH010000159.1:0-8351 GCA_043738155.1 Polaromonas sp.
CAAACGCGCCGTCCGGTGCAACTTCCGTTAAATTTAAAAACTGTCTTGGAGAAATTAAACCATGTCTGAAGCTTTGAAAATGAGTATGAATCTAAATGCTGTCGATGCAGCCATCACCAGCCGTATGTCGGCACGGGCGTTTACCCAGCAAGCTGTGCCGCGGGCTTTGCTGGAACAGATTTTGGAGGTTTCCAGCCGTGCGCCGTCAGGAACGAATACCCAACCTTGGAAAGTCTATGTGCTGCAAGGTGCGAGCCGCGATAGCTTGGTTGAGAAAGTTTGTACGGCACATGATGCGATTCGAGCCAACCCCGCTCTGGCTGCCGATTACCAAGAATCTTACGACTATTACCCTGAAAAATGGGTCAGCCCCTTCATTGACCGACGCCGCGAAAATGGCTGGAGTTTGTATGGTTTGCTGGATATTGGCAAAGGTGACAAAGACAAAATGCACGCGCAGCAACAACGCAACTTCAAGTTTTTTGATGCACCAGTGGGGCTGATGTTCACCATCAACCGCGTCATGGGGCGCGGCAGCTTGGTGGATACGGGCATGTTGTTGCAGAACATCATGGTGTCCGCCCGTGGTCACGGCCTGCACACTTGCCCGCAAGCGGCTTGGAATGGTTTTGCGAATATTGTCATGCCGCATATTGGCGCGGCAGAGGATGAATTACTGGTCTGCGGTATGTCTTTGGGTTATGCAGACGTAAGCGACAAGGTCAACAGCTTTAATACCCCGCGTGTGCCAGCGGCGGAGTTCACGACTTGGCTGTAACTTCGAACTGGTAAGCTAGCCACCACCACGCTGCATGTACAAATCGAAGCGCTTCATGAACGTGTAGCGCTCCTCAATCGTTAAGCCGGCGAAGCGAAAGTTGACGAGGAGCCGTGGAATTTGAACCAAGCCGATAACACGTGGCTCGCCGACTTGCCACTTCAAACCAAGCGCACCATCGCCAATGCGTACACCGGCTGATTGGGTTTGGAGCTTCCAGTGGTTATCTCCCACTGCGGCGGGCAGCCAACGCAGCCATTCGGTTTCCGTGCAGCCCATCTCACGGTCAAATTTTTCAGCGTAAAACGATTGCATCGATTTTTTTGACTAGCCGCCAGCTATTGGCGGCCAAATTGCTAGCACATCACCTTCAACCAAAGTGTGTGTTGCACGTTGTTCCGGGTAAATATAAACCCCGTTTACGAGCACCAAATGAACCCATTTAGCCGGCAAACTATGCTGTTCAATGACATTGCCAATGGTTGTGCCATCCGCAACGTCCAAAGCCACAATGTTGGTGTATTTTGATTCTTGGGGAAGGTAATCAGTCAGCGTGGCAAATAACTTGAGAGTGATGTTCATTGTCAAGATTATCGTCTGCGCTCATCTTGCGCACCCGCCCATTCTTGTTGCCCTTGTGCGCTGGCAATGTAGGCTTCCATCAGCTTGGTCGGATCTGCTTTGAGATGGTCTTTCCAGGCACCTAGTTTGATTTTGCCTTCGACCAAACCGCGCATCACGCCCACATGCTCGGTCCAGCCCACGCTGTTGCAACCCACCAGCACATCGTCTTTGAACTGCAAGCTGAGGTGCTTTCCTTTTTTAAGGTCGGTTAGCTCAACGTGCTCGCCACCAGGCTGGCCTTGCCAGTCGCCAAAGCTGGTTGAAATCAATCCCAGCGTGTCCAACACGTTGATTTGAGTCACGCCTTTTAGCTCAGCATGCATGGCTTGTCCACGGCTATAAGCGACCATATTCATACCTGCAACGCGCGCTTGTTCTGCAGCATTGGGCTGAATGGCGCTGACTATGGTTTTGCCAGTGACTTTGTCGAAAGCCTCCGCACAATCACCTGCTGCGAAAATACCCGGCACATTGGTTTGCAAGTGCGCATCGGTCAACACACCCAGTAGGCAAGTGATACCAGAATCTTTCAAAAATCCAATCGCAGGGCGAACACCAGCTGCGCTGATCACCAGATCAGCTTCCACCGTTTTGCCATTGCTGAGCTTGACTTTCAAGGCTTCACCAGCTTTGCCCGCTTCAATGGATTCAACCTTGGTCGCGGTAAATACCTCAACACCTTTGTCTTGAACCCAATCGCGAATCATGCCGCCAGCGGTCGGCCCCATCATGCGCGGCACCATGCGGTCGCCCATTTCAACAACGCTGAGCTTCACGCCTCGTGCAGCCAAGGCTTCCATGATGATGCAACCAATGAAACCCGCACCCAGTTGCAGTACCCGCGAGCCCTTGTTGGCCAGCGCCATGATGTGGCGCGCATTTTCCATGGTCCAACAGGTATGAACGCCTTCTGAGTCAATGCCCGGGATCGGTGGTTTGATGGGGTGTGAGCCCGTAGCAATCAACAAGGTATCAAATGTGACTTCTATGTCAGAGTTTAATGCTATCTTTTTAATAGCTGTATCGATATGATTTACGCCGGCTTGAACCCAATTGATGTGCAAATTTTTGAGGTGGTCAGGGTTTTTGCGTAAATAAGTGCCATCTTCCTTCACGTTCCCCATCAGCAAATAGGGAATTGCCATACGCGAGTAGGCGGGTACGGCTTCATCACTGATGATGGTGATGTTGTCGTGCGGTGCCTGCTTGCGTATGGTTTCAGCGGCGATAACGCCTGCGGGGCCACCGCCGATGATGACGTGATGCATGATTTTGATCTCGAATTTATCTCAAATGAGGCCTAAATTTAAAGTCCGAGACGTTCACGCGTTGCTTGCGTCGGCCTACCTTCGCTGTCCCAGCCGCGCGCTGCATAGTATTTCGGCATCATCTCTGCCAGCATATTGACTTTGCCTTTGGCGGGGCCAGTTTTGCAAGCTTCTTCGGTCAAACGCTTAGGCAAACTGTCGTCCTTCGCGGTAAAGCCCGCACGGTTGTTGAACTCACGCTCCATGTTCCAGATGCGTTCGCCGATTTTTTCCAGCTCCTCGGTGGTGTATTGGTCACCGCAAGCGGCCGCCATTTGTGGCGCCAAATCTGCCAAACCCCATGCAAAGGTGGTGAAAATGCACAAGCCGGATGAGTCAAAAGCCGCGGTTGCATCTTGAAACGCTTTGACCAACTCTGGCTTGCCTTCATGCTCAAGCGGATCTGTTTTGACGGGAATACCCAACACTTCAGATGCAATGGTGTAGCCACGCAAATGGCAGCCGCCCCGGTTTGAGGTGGCGTACGCCAAGCCAATGCCTTGAATGGCGCGGCCGTCATACGCCGGGAACTCCTGCCCTTTGCTGCTCATGCTCAGCTCTGGGTGGCCATATTTGGCGGTTAAACGCTTAGAACCTTGGCCAATTTCTTTGCCAAAACCACGTCCGTAAATGGTTTCTTCCGCCAAAAATGCCAGGGTTTCTGCTGAGCCAAACTTGGCATCGATGCCGATTTGCTCTTTGGTCAACACCCCCATTTCGTACAACTCCATCACCGCGCCCACGGTGGTACCGAAGCTGATGGGGTCAATACCTTCCTCGTTGCACAACAAATTGGCGTATTGCAGCGCTTCCAAATCGTTCACGCCGTTGGCCGCGCCTAGGGCCCAAGCCGCTTCATATTCCAAACCGCCGTTAGCACCCTTGTATTGCGGTTTGTTGACGATGGTGAAATGTGTTTCATCCATTTTGCTGATACGACCGCAGGCAATCGTGCAACCAAAGCAGGCCTGGTTGGTCACCAAATGCTTTTTACCATCGGTTTTACGCGGCGTGGCCATGGCTTCTGCGCCAATGTCTTTTGCGCCTTCAAACTGGTTGTCGCGGTGGTTGCGGGTTGGCAACGCGCCGGTTTCGTTGATCACGCTCATCAGCACCTGCGTGCCCATGGCTGGCAAGCCAGTACCGGTGACGCCGTTTTCAGCCAAGATTTTCTTTTTCTCGGCAATCACTTTCATAAACTCTTTGGGGTTGTGCAAATTACCCACGCCTTTTGTGCCGCGCACGGCAATGGCTTTGAGGTTTTTGCTACCCATGACGGCACCAACGCCAGAGCGGCCTGCTGCACGGTGCAAATCGTTCACAACAGCCGCAAAAAGTACACCGTTTTCACCGGCCTTGCCAATGCTGGAAACACGCGTCAGCGGATCTTGCAAACTGGTTTTCAAGATGCCTTCGGTTTCCCAAACACTCTTGCCCCACAAGTGGCCAGCATCGCGCAGTTCGGCCACATCGTCATTCACATACAAATAAACAGGTTTGGGTGACTTGCCTTCAAAAATGACCATGTCCCAACCGGCCATTTTGAACTCTGCACCCCAGTAACCACCAGAGTTTGAGCAAGCAATCGCACCAGTGAGCGGGCTTTTGGTGATGACGGTGTAGCGACCGCCCGTAGAGGCCATCGTTCCTGTCAGTGGGCCCGTCGACCAGATGATTTTGTTGGCCGGCGACAGTGGATCGACGGTGGCATCTACTTCTTCTACCAAATACTTGGTACCCAGTCCACGCGAGCCAATATAGGCGTTTGCCCAATCCATCTTGAGGGGTTCAGACTTGACGGTTCCCGCGGTCAAGTTAACGCGGAGTATTTTTCCAGCCCATGACATGATGTGTTCTCCTAACGGGGTTTATAGATGATGATGAATTACGAAGCTGAGGGCTGGTTACCGAGCTTGTCTGCCCACTGCGCCATCTTGCTCAGGCCCGTCCAGTTGGCGTCTATGAAGGTGATAGCGCCCGTCGGGCAGGCAGATGCGCAGGCTGGGTCGCCACCGCACAAGTCGCACTTCTGCACCTTGCCGGTTTCTTCCACATAGTTGATCGTGCCAAACGGGCAGGCGATGGTGCAAACCTTGCAGCCTACGCAGGTGCTTTCGTTCACCACTTTTGCGCCCGTGGTTTTGTCAACGGTGATGGCCTCTACAGGGCAGGCATGTAAACACCATGCTTCATCGCACTGGGTACAGGTGTAAGGTACTTTTTTACCCGTGTGGTGGAAGTCAAAAACCTTGATGCGCGATTTGGCGGTGGCAAATGTGCCGTAGTTTTCAAAAGAACAGGCCATTTCGCACTGTAGGCAGCCTGTGCATTTGTCTGGATTGATGTGCAATATCTTCTGCATGCTTTTATCTCCTGTGGGTAGTTGCAAAACATAGTGATGTACTTATGTCGTGCGTTGCCTATGAATTAAATAACATAGCTATCATCTGTCCAAAGAGTGACTGGGTAGCTAGTGTTAACCCTAGGCTTGCATTCTCAAAAGACGAAAATTCTCAATCTGAAACACTTGTGTTCAAGGTAACATCGTGGCTACATTTTTTTGGAACGAAACATGTTCATTGCCGGTATTCCGTTTGATTTTTTCCTTTTTGGCTTGACGCTTTTAGGTGTGGCACTGTTTCACCACCATGTGCTTAAAGTAGCACTGATTGGGTTGGCTGTTATCACGCTCTATAAGCTCGGATTTAGTGATTTCTCTGGCACACCTGGTTTTGCGGGCTTGTTGAAGCTGATAGCCCACGAATGGGTCACCATTGCGAATCTGCTGGGCTTGTTGCTCGGTTTTGCACTGTTGGCTGACCATTTTGAGAAAACCGAAATCCCCGCTATCTTGCCTAAATACCTGCCTGATGACTGGAAGGGCGGCTTTGTCATGTTGATTTTGGTTTTTTTCATGTCCAGCTTTTTGGATAACATTGCCGCCGCCATGATCGGCGGCACGATGGCAGCCGTTTTATACAAGCGCAAGGTACACATCGGCTTTTTGGCAGCCATTGTTGCAGCAAGTAACGCAGGGGGTGCTGGCAGCGTGGTGGGTGATACGACTACCACGATGATGTGGATTGGCGGCGTCGCTCCTGCACAGGTTTTTGAGGCTTACGTGGGATCATTCGTCGCGTTGGGTATTTTTGGCGTCATCGCAGCACGCCAGCAGCACGCCTACCAGCCGATTTTGAAAGACGCGCCGCAAGGTGTGCATGTGCATTGGGCACGGCTGTGCATCGTCGCTATTATTTTGCTCAGTGCCGTTGGTGCCAATGTTTTCTTTAATTTGAACTATCCTGCTGTTTTAAGCGCCTTTCCCGTCATTGGCATGGCGGTGTGGGTTGCTATTTTGGTGACGACGCCTTGGCGCAAACCGACTTGGAATTTGTTGCCTGAGGCCTTTAAAGGCAGTATCTTTTTGCTCTCATTGGTCATGTGCGCATCCATGATGCCCGTTCAACATTTGCCACTGGCGTCTTGGCAAAGCGCCTTCGGCTTGGGCTTTTTGAGTGCCGTGTTTGATAACATTCCATTGACGGCACTCGCTTTGAAACAGGGTGGTTACGACTGGGGCTTTTTGGCCTACGCCGTCGGTTTTGGTGGCAGTATGCTGTGGTTTGGTTCTTCTGCAGGCGTGGCTTTGAGCAATATGTACCCTGAGGCCAAATCCGTAGGCGCTTGGCTCAAAGCAGGCTGGCATATCGCTTTGGGTTATGTGGTGGGCTTTTTCGTGTTGCTGCTGGTTGTCGGCTGGCATCCGCAAGAAAAGCAGGGTAATGGCGTGCAAGCTAAGCCTGCAGCTGTAAGCGTCAAACCTGACGTGCAGCCGCAACCATCGTTGGCGTATTGATGCCAAAAATGCTATAAATTTAATAGCTACTTATGCAGTAAATACGCCGGCTGAGTGCCAATTTAGTGCTAATTTAAACGATAAAAAAATGAATACACAAAAAATACTTGTCACGCGAGCGATTTTCCCCGAAACACTGGCTAAATTAGCGCAGCATTTTGAAGTTGAATCCAACCAAGCCGATGAGGGCTGGACAAAACAGCAGCTGATTGAGAAGCTGCAAGGCAAAGTCGGCGCCTTCACGTTTGGCTTAGAGCGAATTGATGCTGAGCTTTTAACCGCTTGCCCACAGCTCAAAATCTGTGCCAATATGACGGTGGGTTACAACAACTTTGACCTGCCAGCCATGACTGCAGCAGGCGTTGTCGGCACCAATGCGCCCGATACATTGACCGAAACCACCGCTGATTTCGGCTTTGCACTGCTGATGGCGACCGCGCGCCGCGTCACTGAAAGCGAGCACTTCTTGCGTGCTGGCTTGTGGAAAAGCTGGCGGTTTGACATGTTTGCGGGCAGCGAAGTGCATGGCAGCACCTTGGGCATCATCGGCATGGGCAAAATTGGACAGTCAATTGCCAAACGCGGTGCTTTTGGCTTTGGCATGCAGGTGATTTATAACAACCGCTCCCGCCTTGATATGGCGACGGAAACGGCCTGCCAAGCCCGTTACGTCAGCAAAACCGAGCTTTTGCAAACGGCAGACCACGTCATGCTCGTTGTGCCGTATTCCGCTGAATCGCACCACACCATTGGCGCGGCGGAGTTGGCGCTGATGAAGCCAACGGCGAATTTGATCAACCTCGCACGCGGCGGTATTGTCGACGATGCGGCTTTGGCCGTTGCCCTGAAAACCAAACAGATCGCAGCGGCGGGGTTGGATGTGTTCGAAGGCGAGCCGTCTGTTCACCCAGAGTTGTTGACCGTGCCAAATGTGGTGCTGACGCCGCACATTGCCAGCAGCACTGTGCCCACGCGCATGGCGATGGCGAACAAGGCAGCCGACAATTTGGTTGGTTTTCTACTCAACGGCAAAGCAGTTTCGGCGCTAAATTAATAGTTAAGTTTTGCAGTCAAATTAAACTGTTTATAAGTACAGTATTTTGTAAAATAGACGGTAGAATCGACGCATGGATGCTGCTAACTTAAACCCTGCTGTTGTGATTTGGTCTTTTCTTGGCTTGGTTGTGTTCAACATCATCGTTGTGCTTTGGTTTGCCATGCGCAAAGCCGATAAACGCGCGACCGAAGCGGCCGTGCAGGGAAAAGTGGAGCTTTTGGGCGCAGTATCAGCCACGTCTGAGCGCTTGGAGCGCGAGCTGCGCCGCGAAATCACCGAGTCGTCGCGTGGCGGCCGGCAAGAGCTGACGCAAAGTTTTGGTGCGTTTCAGCAAGCTGTGGTGCTACAGAGCGGCGAAGCCTTCCGGACGCAAAACACGCAGATTGACGCATTGACGGCGCAATCTAGCCAACAACTCGCCGCTCTGCAAAAAACACTGGCCGATACGCTGACAACGCAGCTGCAAGGCTTGTCCGAGTCCAATGCCCGCCGCATGAACGAGGTGCGCGACACCATGGAGAAGCAACTCACCCAGCTGCAAACCACCAATTCAGCCAAGTTAGACGAAATGCGCGCCACGGTCGATGAAAAGTTACAAACCACGCTGCAAGCACGTTTGGGCGAAAGCTTCAAACAAGTGGCGGACCGCTTAGAGCAAGTCCACAAAGGCTTGGGTGAAATGCAAACGCTGGCGCAGGGCGTGGGTGATTTGAAGCACTTGCTCACCAA
>JAYSZH010000160.1:0-23898 GCA_043738155.1 Polaromonas sp.
CAACACTCAATTTTAATGGGCTGAACGACGACGGGTGCAGCAGCTATCGCTAATGTCATATCGGTAGGTTTTATAGCTTCTTCGGTTTTTTGTAAAATCTGAGAATAGCTTGTTAAACTAAGTGATACGCTGGCAGCAACAATGCCCATTTGAAGACAACTAAATCGCATAAAGCCGTCTTATTTCTTCAAATCTGATTTGATTTGTGTCACCAGAATATCAACACTATCAGTCAGGCACTTACGGGTAACATCAATATTCGCGGTTAAAGCTTCCATATTTGCGAATTTGCATTGTTTGTTTGCCTCTAAGTGTGTGATTTCTTTAACACCATTGTTATATCCATATTGATAAGCTTCGCGGTACAAAACAGCTTTGGTTTTGTTGTCGATTAAGTCAGCAGCCATTGAAACAACGGGGTAATAATCAGAAGTCGCACCAGCTGCCGCGTAGGCGATATTTAAATCGAGCACTAAACTCGCTTGTTGCCCCTGATCTTTGAATACTAATTCACGAACTGCTTCCGCTTTGTCACCGCGTTTAACAGCGACTGGCGCAACTTCATACCCAATGTCTTTCAGCGCAGGCAGTAGTTTTTCATAAAAAGCAGAAGTCACTTTTGTTTTATTGACATCTAAAGCTTCTGTGACAGTCTTTGTTTTACCAGCACGGTCAGAAATTACTATGGCCGCGCCAATAAGGCCAAAACCAGCGGCAGGGTGATTAATGATGAAAGTAGGTATTTCTTCTTGATCGTTCCATTGGTTAACGGTAATTTTCTTCACACCTGCAGCTGCTTCACTGTTAAAAACTTGGCGTTCAAATTTTGTCGCGCATCCAGTGACTAAAACTGCTGAAGCAAGAACCAATAAACTAAGCAAGCGACTCATCGTTATCTTCATTTTTTAAATTCTCATTAACATTACACAATTTGTAATGAAATGCATTCTAGCTGAATGCAAGATGATGAAAACTTGAGAATATACGAACTTATGTGCTAATTTCCGCCTCTAGCCAGCGTATTTATTAACTATTCAGCTATCAATTTAGGAGTGAATATTTTGCCTAATTTCGGCAATATGTCACAATTTGTATTTTATTTCGCCATCCACAGCGGGCGGGCACCAAAAAAAGCTACCTGTTATCGGCTTTGACATCTTGAAAACCGCATCGGTGATGCCGTCATCCGCACCCACCATACGGGCGAGTTGTAGGTCAAAGGCTTCAAAGCTTTTGCCGAAAGCGGCGAACATCAAGCCAGAATTTGTGCCATCGCTCCACGGCATGGAGCGGCGCAGGTTGAAGCCTTCGGTGCCGTCGGACAGGGTGAAGTCTTCTTGCGTGGTGCGTTTGATGTGGGCAGAGAGCGGGGCGGTTTCTAGCTCGGCGTTGGTTTGTTTGTTGCGGCCAATGATTTGATTTTGCTCAGCGGTGGGCATTTTGGCGATGTTGTCCCATTTGTGCTGCCATTTTTGAAGCGCTAAAAAGCTACTTCCGTCGGCTGCAAAACCAAAATCAATCGCTTTTTGACCTTTAGGGTTTTCAGTACCGTCTTCATAATCCGTCAAATCGTGGCTTTTGCTGCTGCCTTTTCTCAGGTGTTTGAATGCTTCGACGGCTTCTGTCAGCACAAAGGCATCGCCCAGCAACGCTTGAACTTGGCGGCTGATTGTCAACAAATCGCCTCTGTCCTGCGCAGGTGTGGCTCGTAGCCAGACCAGCAAATCAACGGGCGTTTCGGGCAATTTCAGTTTGCCTCCCACAGGTGTTTGAAACGCACGCAAGGCTTTGGGTGCTTTGATGCCCAGAGCTTTACACAACGCAGCGCTCAAGCCGACGACCGTGCGTTGCCCATCGGCCATCTGCAGAAGTTGCTTCAAACATACCAATCCAGAAGCCTTGGCTGTCTCGTCCTTCAAATTGAAGCTGAGGTAGGTGGCCAGAAGGGGAACGGTTTTAAGAATACCTGTTTGCATGTTTTTTTATCCTGCAGCTTCCAAACCATTTTTAAAATGCGCCTTCATCGCCGCTACGGTCGCTGCAGCATCGCGAGCGTAAAGAGCGGACATGATGGCGCGGTGTTCGTCTAGAGATTCGGCAATCCGACCGGTTTTGAGCAGCGAGTTGTGACGGTTCAGCTTCATCACCTTGCGCAAATCCGCCACCATTTGGTCACGCCAGCGGTTGTTGGCGATGGCTAACAGACGCATGTGGAATTGCTCATTGACTGAAAAAAATCGTTCTGTATCAACGATTTGCTTGTTCTTTACTGACTTGCCTGCGTCCGGCACGGCAGCTTCTAAGGCTTCATGCAGCTTACCCAGTTCGGTCATTTGTGCATCCGTCGCAGAAATTGCCACCACGCCAGCGGCATCGCTCTCCAGCAGGCTGAGCAGGTGGTACACATCGGTCAAATCTTGCTCAGACACCTCAGTCACATACGCGCCACGCCGCACTTTCATGGTGACCAAGCCCTCAGTCGCCAGCACTTTGAGCGCTTCACGCAGGGGGGTGCGGCTGATGCCGTATTCTTCGGCGAGTTTGAGCTCGTCAATCCAGCTACCAGGCTCTAAATCGCCTGAAGTTCGTTTAAAAATGCGCTGGCGCAAGACTTCGGCCACTTCTAAATAGAGCGCTTTGGGCGATAAAGAGCGTGCGGGTGACTGTATTTCGCCCGTACTTCGCGCATCTGTGGCTAAAGCAGGAGAATCTGGGTTGATCAGTTGAATAACAGCGGGCATGGTGTGAATTGTAAGCTGAGAATAATATTTTGCATTAATAATTATAAATAACGTAGAATAAAACCAACAACGCTGAAAAAACAGTGATAACAGAGATTTCGACTATGACTTCAGAATTCAAACCCGCAAATCTTGCCGACTGGCACAAAGCAGCGGCCAAATCTGCGCCCAATGGCGACGTGAATGCGCTCAATTGGCACACGCCAGACGGCATCGCCGTCAAACCGCTCTACACGGCTGAAGATACCAAAGACTTGCCTTACACCAACACCTTGCCCGGTTTTGAGCCTTATGTGCGCGGCCCGCAGGCGACCATGTACGCCGTACGACCGTGGACCATCCGCCAGTACGCGGGTTTTTCCACCGCTGAAGAGTCGAATGCCTTCTACCGCAAAGCGCTTGCGGCGGGCGGGCAGGGTGTGTCGGTGGCGTTTGACTTGGCAACCCATCGTGGTTACGACTCAGATCACCCCCGCGTCACAGGCGACGTCGGCAAAGCGGGCGTGGCGATTGACTCGGTCGAGGACATGAAGATCCTGTTCGACCAGATTCCGCTGGATAAAGTATCTGTCTCCATGACCATGAATGGCGCGGTGCTGCCGGTGCTGGCTGGGTATGTCGTTGCTGCGGAAGAGCAGGGCGTGAGTCAAGACAAACTGAGTGGCACGATTCAGAACGACATTCTGAAAGAGTTCATGGTGCGCAACACCTACATCTACGGCCCCGCGCCGTCTATGCGCATCATTGGCGACATCATCGAGTACACGGCGCAGAACATGCCCAAGTTCAACTCGATCAGCATTTCCGGCTACCACATGCAGGAAGCCGGTGCGAACCAAGCGTTGGAACTGGCCTTCACGCTGGCAGACGGCAAAGAATATGTGAAGACTGCTATCAATAAAGGCATGGACGTGGACGGATTTGCCGGCCGCCTGAGCTTTTTCTGGGCAATTGGCATGAACTTCTATTTAGAAGTCGCCAAAATGCGTGCCGCGCGTCTCTTGTGGTGCCGCATCATGAAAGGCTTTGACGCCAAATCGCCCAAATCGCTCATGCTGCGCACCCATTGCCAGACCAGCGGCTGGAGTTTGACCGAGCAAGACCCCTACAACAACGTCGTCCGCACCACGGTCGAAGCCATGGCGGCAGTGTTTGGCGGCACGCAATCGCTGCACACCAACAGTTTTGACGAGGCGATTGCCTTGCCGACCGAGTTCAGTTCGCGCATTGCCAGAAACACCCAGCTCATCATCCAAGAAGAAACCCACATCACCAGCGTGATCGACCCGTGGGCGGGCAGCTACATGATGGAGTCGCTCACCAACGAGATGGCCGAAAAAGCCTGGGCCATCATCGAAGAAGTCGAAGCCATGGGCGGCATGGTCAAAGCCGTGGACAGCGGCTGGGCCAAGCTGAAAATCGAAGCAGCTGCGGCAGAGAAGCAGGCCCGCATCGACAGCGGCAAGGACGTGATTGTCGGCATCAACAAGTACAAGTTGGCGACCGAGGACGCGCTGGAAACCCGCGAGATTGATAATGTCACCGTGCGAGACGGGCAAATCAAGCGACTCAATGACATCAAGTCAAAACGGAATGTAGCCGGCGTATCTGCTGCCTTAGCTGCTATTACAAATGCAGCAAAAGAAAGTCATGGAAGCACCGCGAGCAGTGCGGGCAACCTGCTAGATTTAACCATCAAAGCCATGCGTTTACGTGCGACGGTAGGCGAAGTGAGCGACGCATTAGAACAAGTTTACGGCCGCCACCGCGCTGACCCACAAAAAGTACAAGGCGTTTACGCGGCAGCCTACGGTCAAAACGCCGACGGCACAGCATCCAATGAGGGCGACACGATGGAATACTGGAACCAGCTCAAAGCCGACATCGCCGAGTTCGGCGTCAAACAAGGCCGCCGTCCGCGCGTGATGATCTCAAAATTAGGTCAAGACGGTCATGACCGTGGCGCCAAAGTCGTGGCAACCGCCTTTGCCGACCTGGGATTTGACGTCGACATGGGCCCGCTGTTCCAAACCCCCGAAGAATGCGCCCGCCAAGCGATTGAAAATGACGTCCACGCCGTTGGCGTCTCTACATTAGCTGCAGGCCACAAAACCCTGGTCCCCGCCATCATCGCCGAGCTGCGCAAGCAAGGCGCGGACGATATCATCGTTTTCGTCGGCGGTGTGATTCCACGGCAGGACTACGAGATGCTGTACGCAGCGGGTGTCAAAGGCATCTACGGACCCGGCACGCCGATTCCGGTGAGTGCGCGGGATGTGTTGTCACAAATCGAGAAGGCCATCGGGTGATTCCTAGCGGTTTGATCGACGGTGTGCTACCGCCGGCTGCTTCAGCCGCCCAACGCCGCGCCATCGCCAAAGCCATCACCCTGCTCGAATCCACCCGCGTCGACCACCGCGCGCAGGCAGACGAGCTGTTGACCGCCTTGCTACCTCACACTGGCAAATCATTGCGTCTGGGCATCAGCGGCGTGCCGGGCGTGGGGAAATCTACATTTATTGAAGCGCTGGGTTTGTATTTGATTGAATTGGGTCATCGCGTCGCGGTGCTGACGATTGACCCATCTTCCACCGTCTCTGGCGGCTCGATTTTGGGCGATAAGACGCGGATGGAAAAGCTGTCGGTGGACGAACGCGCCTACATCCGCCCCAGTCCGAGCAGCGGTACGCTGGGTGGCGTGGCCGAGAAAACCCGTGAGGCCATGCTGGTGTGCGAGGCGGCGGGCTACGACATCGTGATTGTGGAAACCGTGGGCGTGGGGCAGAGTGAGACCGCCGTGGCCGGTATGACCGACATGTTCGTGCTGATGCAGCTGCCTAACGCGGGTGACGACTTACAGGCCATCAAAAAGGGCGTGATGGAGCTGGCGGATCTGGTGCTCATTAACAAAAGCGACATCGACCCGCTGGCCAGCGAGCGGGCGCGGCTGCAAATTACCGCTGCAATGCAGCTTTTGGGCATGTTTGGTGGCTATTCCGAGTTGAATTGGCATCCCAAGGCGCTGCCATTGAGCGCTTTGAACGGTCAAGGCGTGGATGCTTTTTGGGCTGCGGTGAACGAATTTCAAACCTTGCAAAACGCCAATGGCAAGTTGACCGAGCGGCGCAAAGCGCAGTCACTGGCGTGGATGTGGGAGCGGATCGACGCGGGTTTGAAGCTGCAATTCAAGCAAAACCCACAGGTGCAAGCGCTTTTGCCGCAAATGCTGAAAGATGTGCTTGAGGGGCGGCTGGCGGCATCTACAGCGGCCAGAAATCTCTTAAATGCTGAAATAAATGACCAAAATAGGGGTCAAATTGGCATCTAGCCGGCGTATTTATTGCCTATATTGCTATTAAATTTATAGTCTTTATCTTAGTTTTTCACCTTTCATTTCAAAATACAAAACCATGCAAGACATCCTCAAACAACTAGCCTCCAAACGTGAACTCGCCCGCTTGGGCGGTGGTGAAAAACGCATCGCCACGCAGCACAAAAAAGGCAAGCTCACGGCACGTGAACGTCTTGAGGTGCTGCTGGACGCGGGCACGTTCGAAGAATGGGACATGTTTGTCGAGCACCGCTGCGTGGACTTTGGCATGGAAGACACCAAAATCCCGGGCGACGGTGTGGTCACCGGCTACGGCATGATCAACGGGCGACTCGTCTTTGTGTTCAGCCAAGATTTCACCGTGTTTGGCGGCGCGTTGTCGGAAGCGCATGCCGAAAAAATCTGCAAAGTGATGGACCAGGCCATGAAGGTGGGTGCGCCAGTCATCGGCTTGAACGACTCGGGCGGTGCGCGGATTCAGGAAGGCGTGGCGTCACTCGGCGGTTACGCGGACGTGTTCCAGCGCAATGTCATGGCCAGCGGCGTGATTCCGCAGATCAGCATGATCATGGGGCCCTCTGCCGGCGGCGCGGTGTACTCACCCGCCATGACCGACTTTATTTTCATGGTCAAAGACTCGTCCTATATGTTCGTCACCGGCCCCGAAGTGGTCAAAACCGTGACGCATGAAGAGGTCACGGCAGAAGAACTGGGCGGTGCCATCACCCATACCACCAAGAGCGGTGTGGCCGACTTGGCGTTTGACAACGACGTGGAAGCGCTGCTGATGCTGCGCCGTTTGTACAACTACTTGCCGCTGTCGAACCGTGAAAAAGCGCCGGTGCGCAAGAGCGGTGACCCAGCCGAGCGTTTGGACATGAGCTTGGACACGCTGGTGCCCGACAACGCCAACAAAGCCTACGACATGAAAGAGCTCATCGTCAAAACCGTGGACGATGGCGACTTTTTTGAAATCCAGCCCGAATACGCCAAAAACATCATCATCGGTTTTGCGCGTATGGATGGCCAAACTATTGGCATCGTGGCGAACCAGCCGCTGGTTCTCGCCGGTTGTTTGGACATCAAATCCTCCATCAAAGCGGCGCGTTTTGTGCGCTTTTGCGACTGCTTCAACATCCCGGTTGTCACCTTTGTGGACGTGCCCGGCTTCATGCCTGGCACCTCGCAAGAGTTCGGTGGCATCATCAAGCATGGCGCGAAGCTGCTTTACGCCTACGCTGAGTGCACGGTGCCCAAAATCACCGTCATCACCCGCAAAGCCTACGGCGGCGCGTATGACGTGATGGCCTCCAAGCACCTGCGCGGCGACGTCAACTTTGCCTGGCCCAACGCCGAAATCGCCGTCATGGGCGCCAAAGGTGCGGTCGAGATCATCTTCCGCGAAGACAAGGGCGACCCCGCCAAGCTGGCCGCCAAAGAGGCTGAATACAAAGCCCGCTTCGCCAACCCCTTCGTCGCCGGCGCGCGCGGCTTCATCGACGATGTGATCTTGCCGCACGAAACCCGCAAACGCATTTGCCGCAGTTTGGTGATGCTGAAAGACAAGAAGCTTGAGAATCCGTGGCGCAAACACGGGAATATCCCACTTTGATCATTGATTTGTGCCAAAACAGAACACCAAATTCAGCGTCGCTTGAAAGAAAAAAAGACATGTTTACCAAAATCCTCATCGCCAACCGTGGCGAAATCGCCTGCCGCGTGATCCAGACGGCCCGAAAAATGGGCATCAAAACCGTGGCCGTCTATTCGGACGCCGACAAAGACGCACGCCATGTGTCCTTGGCTGACGAAGCCGTCAACATTGGCCCCGCGCCGAGTCGCGAGAGCTACCTCGTCGCGGACAAAATCATCGCCGCCTGCAAAGCGACTGGGGCGCAAGCCGTCCATCCGGGTTATGGCTTTTTGTCGGAAAACTCGGGCTTTGCCAAACGGGTGGAAGAAGAGGGCATCATCTTCATTGGCCCGAAACACCACTCGATTGCGGCGATGGGCGACAAGATCGAGTCGAAAAAACTGGCTGGCGCAGCGGGGGTGAACTGCATCCCCGGCGTGAATGACGCGATTGAAACGCCTGAAAAAGCGGTTGAAATCGCCCAAGGCATTGGCTACCCCGTCATGATCAAGGCTTCCGCTGGCGGCGGCGGCAAGGGCTTGCGCGTCGCGTTCAACGACAAAGAGGCCTTTGAAGGCTTCACCAGCTGCCGCAACGAAGCCCGCAACAGCTTTGGCGACGACCGCGTGTTCATCGAGAAGTTTGTCGAAGAGCCGCGCCATATCGAGATCCAATTGATTGGCGACAGCTTTGGCAACGTGATTTATTTGAACGAGCGCGAGTGCTCGATCCAGCGCCGGCATCAAAAGGTGATTGAAGAAGCACCCAGCCCCTTCATCAGCGACACGACCCGCAAAGCCATGGGCGAGCAGGCCGTGCTTTTGGCCAAAGCCGTCAACTACCAAAGCGCTGGAACGGTGGAATTTGTGGTCGGCAAAGACCAGAGCTTTTACTTTTTAGAGATGAACACCCGCCTGCAGGTGGAGCATCCCGTTACCGAGTGCATCACCGGGCTGGATTTGGTGGAGCTGATGATTCGCGTGGCTGCGGGTGAAAAGCTGCCGTTGACGCAGGCCGAAGTCAAACGCGAGGGTTGGGCGATTGAGTGCCGCATCAATGCTGAGGACCCGTTCCGCAACTTTTTGCCTTCGACCGGTCGCTTGGTGCGCTTTGCACCGCCGGCGCAAACGATGTTTCAGGCCAATGTGAACGATTGGTACGGTGTGCGTGTCGATACCGGCGTGCAGGACGGTGGCGAGATTCCGATGTTTTACGATTCGATGATCGCCAAACTCATCGTCCACGGCAAAGACCGTTTGGACGCGATTGCCAAGATGCGCGAAGCGCTGAATGGCTTTGTGATCCGCGGTGTCAGCAGCAATATCCCGTTTCAGGCGGCCTTGCTGGCACACCCCAAGTTTGTGGCAGGCGACTTCAACACCGGTTTTATCGCTGAAAATTACGCCCACGGCTTCAAAGCGGAAGACGTGCCGCATGCGGATGCCGACTTTTTGGTCGCGCTGGCCGCTTTTGTACGCCGCAAATCACGCGAACGCGCAGCCGGCATCTCTGGCCAGTTGCCAGGCTACAGTGTGCAGGCTGGCAGTGATTACACGGTTATCACCTTGGGTGCGACCGGTGAGCACGTTTACACCCCCGTGCATGTAGACGAGTTTGTGGGTGAAACGGGTACGGCGCAGGTCAAAGTTGGTGGAAAAGAGAGCGAGCACAGTTACAAAATCTGCAGCACGTCACGCTTGAACGATATTTGCATTACCGGCACGGTGAATGGCCAGTCTTTCACGGCGCAAGTCGAGCGCGGTGCCATGAAAAATCCTCTCGCTCTTCGCGTGCAGCACAATGGCACGAAAATCGATGCGATGGTCGTATCGCCCCGCATGGCCGAGCTGCACAAACTCATGCCACACAAAGCCGCACCCGACATGAGCCGTTTCGTGCTGTCTCCCATGCCCGGTTTGCTGGTCGACGTGGCGGTGCAGGTTGGTCAAAAAGTGCAGGCTGGTGAACGTGTCGCTGTGATTGAAGCCATGAAGATGGAAAACGTGCTGTTTGCTGCGGCTGATGGTGTGGTCAGCAAGATCACGGCATCCAAAGGCGAATCTTTGGTGGTGGATCAAATCATTGTGGAGTTTGTATAAAAATTATTGTGTCATCTGAAAAAGGTACTGCTATGAATCAAAATGAATTTGAAGCTGCTTTAAAAGCTGAAAACTACCCAGAAACTGTCAATATCAGCAAAGATGTAGGCTACCAAATGCATGAGCATTCGCATGCGTTTGACGCTTATGCCTTTATTTTGCAGGGCGACATCACATTGACAGTCAATGGCGTTGCAACGACCTACAAAGCTGGCGAAACATTTCGACTAGCTGCGCACACGCCGCACGAAGAAAGCGCTATTCCGCATGGCGTGAATTATTTGGTTGGCCGCCGTAGAGAGTCAACTTTACCAACATGACCAACATGACAAACACCCAATCCCGACCCTTCAAAGTCCTAGGCATCCAGCAAATCGCCATAGGTGCGCCTAGCAAAGACAAACTTAAAGCATTGTGGGTAGATATGCTCGGCTTAGAGGTGACTGGTCACTTCAAATCTGAACGCGAAAACGTCGACGAAGACATTTGCGCCATCGGCAGTGGCCCGTTCAAGGTGGAGGTTGATTTGATGCAGCCGATTGACTCGGACAAAAAACCAGCCGTTCACACCACGCCATTGAACCATGTGGGCTTGTGGATTGACGATTTGCCCAAAGCGGTTGATTGGCTCACGGCGCAAGGCGTGCGTTTTGCGCCGGGTGGCATTCGCAAAGGGGCGGCTGGGTTTGACATCACGTTTTTACACCCCAAAGGGAATGATGAGTTTCCGATTTGCGGCGAGGGCGTTTTGATTGAGTTGGTGCAAGCACCGCCTGAAGTTGTGAGTGCTTTTGCAAGCTTGGCAGCACATTGAAATCACGGTTGTAGAACTTTTTGCACAAGGGTATTCATACCCGCATTTCACCTAAATTTCAGAATAATGTGACAAATATCACATAAACTCCCTGCACTGGAGATTTATACGATGCTTGTAGGCAGAAAATTAAGTTTAGCCATGGCCGTTTTACTGGCTGCCATGGGTGCACATGCGCAAATATTGGTTGGACAGACAGCAGGCTTCACGGGCGCAGTTGCTGCTGGCGTGAAAGAAACGTCTGATGGCGCTAAGCTGTATATCAATGCGATCAATGCCAAAGGTGGCGTGAACGGGCAGAAGATTGAGCTTATTGCAATGGACGATAAGTTTGAGCCTAAATTGGCGGCTGAGAATGCGCGAATTTTGATTGAAGAAAAAAATGTTGTCGCGCTGTTTTTAACACGCGGCACGCCGCACACAGAAGCAATTTTGCCAGTGCTGGAGAAAAACAGCGTGCCCTTGATTGGCCCATCTACCGGCGCTATGGTTTTGCACCAGCCCGTGAAAAAGTATGTGTTCAATGTGCGAGCTACTTATCAACGCGAAGCTGAAAAGGCGGTGGTGCATTTGGGCACTTTGGGCATCAAACGCATTGCCTTGGTTTACCCCGACGACAGTTTTGGTGCTGATGGTGTGGTTGGTGCACAAAAAGGCTTGGCTGCTACAAAATTAGAAGCAGTGGTTACTGAGAAGTTTGACCGTTCTAAGCCTGATTTTTCAAAAATTATTCCTAAAATTATCGCCGCTGACACGCAGGCGGTGGTCATGATTGCGTCTGGCAGCGCCGTTGTTGCTGGCATAACAGCTTTGCGTGCAGCGGGTTCGGGTGCACAGGTGGTGACTTTGTCAAACAACGCATCCGGTGGTTTTGTAAAAAGCTTGGGCGAACGTGGCCCAGGTGTGGTGGTGACGCAGGTATTTCCAAACGAACGCGCCATCAACTACGGTTTTATCAAAGAGGCGCAGGATATGCTTAAAGACAGCAAAGATGCTGCCAGCTTGAGCCCAGCGATGCTGGAAGGCTTTGCCGCAGCCAAAGTGCTGGTAGAAGCCTTAAAACGCAGTGGCCCCAGCCCAACACGTGCAAAACTTCAAAATTCACTCGAGAACATGAAGAAGTACGACATGGGTGGCTTAGAGGTCAATTTCAGCACGACCGACCACACGGGCTTGGATTTTGCTGATTTGTCCATCATCAGTGCGGATGGTAAATTTAAGCGCTAAAACACATCGCTTTTAGCGCTTCATCACCGCCATCAGCCCCGCAAAACCAATAAAAGCGCCGCCGGTAACGCGGTTGAACCAGCGCAGGATGTTGGGTTTACGCAGTTGCTGCGCCATGCTCAAACCGCCTAGCGCATAAATAAAGTACCAAAGAATCTCTAAAACGCTGAAAGTTGCCAAAAGAATCAGCAACTGCGGTGCTTGCGGCAGGCTGGCTTGGATGAATTGCGGTAAAAACGCGGCTGCAAACAGCAGCGCTTTTGGGTTGCTGCCAGCGGTAAAAAACCCTGTTTTATACAGGTTAAATGCACTGTAGCCGGCGTTTTTATTGCCTGATTCGCTATCACTTTTATCATTATCTATGGAGGTACTCGTCACAGGTGCCGTCCACACCTTGTAACCCAAGTAAGCCAAATACAAAGCGCCCAGCCAGCGCAGCGCGTCAAACACGGCAGGGGCGTTTTGCAGCACCACGCCCAAGCCCAGCGCAGACAAGGTGAACATGATCATCAATGCCGTCATACAGCCCGCCATGCTGTAGATGCTGGCGCGCAGGCCAAAGCGAACGCTTTGATTCATGATGAGCAGCATGTTTGGCCCAGGTGCTGCGCTGATGAGGAAGGTGGCGGTGACGAATATCCACCAAGTGCTGAGGTTCATGGTTTGGTCCCTGTTTGCTTTTCAAGTTGTTTCGCTCTGGCTTTTGCCAGCGCTGCTTCGATCACTGCCCGTTTTTTGTCCAAAATTGCAGGATCAGTATGTTGCGAGTGTTCTGGTAAATTCGCAAGCTTTTCTTCTGCTTTTTTGATGTCTGAAATAGCCTTGTAGCCGACGTTTTTATTGCCTAAGTCGCTATGAATAGTATAGCGTTTTAAGGCGTGATTGGCAGCTTCGGCAGACCATGCAGCCCAGCCCGTCAAAGAGCCCGTGACATTTTCAAGCTCAATGCAATCGACTGGACACACGGGAATGCACAGTTCGCAGCCTGTGCAATGTGGTTCGATCACGGTGTGCATCAGCTTGTTGCTGCCGATGATGGCGTCTGTGGGGCAGGCGTCGATGCATAAAGTGCAGCCAATACACCAGTTTTCATCAATAAATGCCACGCTGCGCGGCCCTTCGATGCCGTTTTCGGGGTTTAACGACTGAATGGCTAGCCCAGTTATTTTGCTTAACCGTGCAATGCCCTCAGCACCGCCTGGCGAACATTGGTTGATGGCAGAACCGTCATGGGCGATAGCGTTTGCGTAGGCTTGGCAATCTGGAAACCCGCAGCGCGTGCATTGGGTTTGGGGCAGGGCAGCAAAAATTTCCGCTGCCTTGCCAATAGCCATTTTGACTGGCGATTCGCTGGGCATAACGCTTATTTTTTCGGCGTAGCAACCCAGGTTGTTTTGACTTTGCTTTGTGGTGTTTGTGGTGTCTGCACGATCACTGGCTTAGTCGCTGCTTTGACAGCAGGTTTCGCTGCGGGTTTCACGACTGGTTTTGCCACGGCCTTTTCTGCTTTAGCGGGTTTGACTGCCGCCTTTACGGCAGGTTTAGCTACCGGTTTAGTGGCTGGTTTAGCAGCTGGTTTAGCGGCTGGTTTAGGCGCAGCTTTTACCACGGGTTTTGCAATAAGTGCCGCTGCAGGTTTTTCTGCAGCTTTCACAGCCGCTTTTGGTGCTGCATGGTGCGCCAAGATGAACGCTTGCACCTGCGGATACACCTGCTCACGCCAGCGGCGGCCGCTGAAAATGCCATAGTGGCCAGCGCCTTTGGCTTCAAAATGCTGCTGTTTGGCTTTGGCAATGCCGCTGCACAAATCATGCGCTGCTTTGGTTTGACCCGAGCCTGAAATATCGTCCAACTCGCCTTCGACGGTCAGCAGTGCAGATGTTGTGATGTCAGCCGGTTTCACGCGCTCAGGTTTGCCGTCTAGGTTTTTCACATCCCATGTGCCATTGACCAGTTTGAAATCTTGAAACACGGTGGCAATGGTTTCCAGGTAGTAATCCGCATCCATGTCCAGCACAGCGTTGTATTCGTCATAAAACTTGCGATGCGAATCGACGCTGGAGTTATCGCCCTTGATCAAGTCGTTGAAGTAATCAAAATGGCTGTTGCGGTGGTTTTGCGGGTTCATGGCAACAAAGCCGCTGTGTTGCAAAAAGCCCGGATAAACGCGGCGGCCTGCGCCTTCAAAATTAGCCGGCACTTTATAGATGACATTGTTTTCAAACCAGCTGAACGGTTTGTTCATCGCCAAGTTGTTCACCGCTGTGGGTGATTTACGCGCATCAATCGGGCCGCCCATCATGGTCAGAGACAGGGGCGTTGTTTCACCGCGTGTTGCCATCAGCGACACAGCAGCCAACACGGGCACGGTTGGCTGGCAGACGCTCATCACGTGGCAATTGCCGTATTTGGATTGAACGTGGCGGATGAACTCCTGCACGTAATTGACGTAGTCGTCCAGATGAAATTTGCCTTCTGACAAAGGCACGGTACGGGCGTTTTTCCAATCGGTGATATAGACCTTGTGGTCTTTCAACATGGTCGCCACCGTGTCGCGCAGCAGCGTGGCGTAATGGCCTGAGAGGGGGGCGACGATCAACACGGCAGGCTGACCTTTGAGGTGGCTCAAGGTTTCAACATCGTCTGTGTAGCGCTTAAATCGGACCAAATCGCAAAATGGCTTGCTGACTTCGGTGCGTTCATTGATGGTCACGGCTGTTCCGCTAACCTCAACGGTTTGGATGCCAAACTCAGGTTTCACATAGTCTTTGCCCAAGCGGTACATCAAATCGTAGCCAGCAGAAACGCGCTGAACCAGCGGGTTTTGGGCGAAAGGCGATTTTGAATTGCCCAATACCTTGGAGGTGGCTTTTGCAAAGTCGACAAAGGGCTCCATCAGGGCGCGTTGGTTTTCGTAGATTTGGTAAAGCATGATGTGTATGAGTTGATGAAGTAAATGTGTGAATAAATGTTATGTTGCAGTGCAATATAACTTAAAACGTTATAGAAAATAAGGGGGCTACCACCAATTTCGCCTAATTACTGACCTATTTGTTCGTAATAACTACAATTGAGTGACATATTCTCTTGATAAGCCAACAACCATCGCTATTTTCACATGCAAAGACGACAAATTTTAAGCGCTGCAACACTGATTTCTCCTCTCAAACCTCTGCTAGTCTCGTCAGTTTTGAGTCAGTTCGCCTTAAATGCAAACGCTGCCACCACCACAAAGCTAAAACACCCTATGAAAACACTCAAAAGCTCTCCCAAAATGCCCGTTTTGTTCCTCGGCCACGGCAGCCCGATGAACGCGATTGAAGACAACGCCTACCGCCGCAGCTGGCAAGCTCTGGGTCAAGAGTTCGGAGAAGGCAAAAAATACCCGACGCCCAGTTTGATTTTGTGCATCTCCGCGCACTGGATCACCCGCGGCTGGTGGCTCACGGGCATGCAAAACCCGAAAACGATTCATGATTTTGGCGGCTTCCCGCAAGAGCTCTTTGCCCAGCAATACCCCGCGCCCGGCGCGCCAGCGGTGGCTGAAGAGCTGAGCAAGCAACTCGTATCGCCCATTCCCAAAGGCTTTGTTGGTGTCGACATGGAAAAATGGGGCTTGGACCATGGCACCTGGTCCGTGCTGAAACCCATGTTCCCCAACGCCAACATCCCCGTCATGCAGCTCAGCATGGACTACAGCCGTGCGCCCGTTGAGCACTACATGCTAGGCCAGCAACTGCGCGAACTGCGCAATCAGGGCGTGCTCATCGTCGGCAGCGGTAACATCGTGCACAACCTGCGCATGATGGGCAATGTCAAGCCTTACGATTGGAATGTCGAGTTCGACGCCATCACCGCCAATCTGATAGCCGATCGCAATTATGATGAACTAGCCAACTTCCAAAAGCTAGGCTCACTCGCCACCCAAGCGCACCCGACGTATGAACACTACTTGCCACTGCTGTACTGCGCAGGTGCGGTGGATAGCAAAGACAACATCAACACTTTTAACGATAGCTTGACGTTGGGCTCGATTTCGATGCGGTCGGTGATTTGGAGTTGATAATGCAACGCCGTTCTTTCAATATTCGTTTCTTGGCACTATGGGCAAGCTCGGGTTCAGCCCTCAGCGCACTCGCAAAAACCAACTCAGCAGACAGCGTGCTGCTTGCTAAAACCGCCCCTGCCGGTATCGATCCTGCGGGCTATTTGGTCAGTGAAAAGCTGGACGGTGTGCGGGCGGTTTGGGACGGCAAGGTGTTGCGGTTTCGAAGTGGGCGAACCATCGCTGCGCCGGCATGGTTCATCGCCAAGCTGCCCGAAACGCCGTTGGATGGCGAACTTTGGCTAGCTCGTGGGCAGTTTGATGCCCTGTCTGGCATTGTGCGCAAGGCCAAACCTGTCGATGCCGAGTGGCAAACGGTCAATTACATGGTGTTTGAGCTGCCAGCCGGCTCGGGAAAGTTCAATGACCGCGCTTTGGCGCTGGAATCCATCGTCAACACCGTTGCCTGGCCTCAATTGCAAGTCATCGAGCAAACCGGCATCGCCAATCGCGCTACCTTGCAAGCCAAGCTGGACGACGTGGTGCAGGGCGGCGGGGAAGGGCTGATGCTGCATTTGGCCAACGCACCGCTGATGACGGGTCGAAGCGATGTGCTTTTGAAGCTCAAACCGTTGAATGATGCAGAAGCCACTGTCGTTGGGTACATCGCCGGCAAAGGCAAACTTGCAGGCGCGACCGGTGCTTTGGATGTTAAAACGGCTGACGGCCAGCGCTTCAAGCTAGGCACGGGTTTGTCAGACGCGCAACGCAAAACACCACCAGCCATCGGCAGCAAAGTGACCTACACCTACCGCGACCTTACCCCTGGCGGCAAGCCACGGTTTGCCAGCTTTTTGCGGGTTTATGACGCGCTATAGATTTTAGAAAACTTGACATCGGTTTACGCCTATTTTAAATTTAACCCAAACGTTAATTAACTTCATTAGTAAATAAACCATGTCAGCCAACACCGCCTCTAAAATCGACGCTTCAAATGACACGTTGAATGCGGTCTTCAGCGCTTTATCCGATCCCACTCGACGGGCGATGTTGGCTCGGTTGTCGCTGGGCGAGGCTTCTGTGAACGAGCTGGCCGCACCCTTCAAAATGAGCTTGCCCGCCGTTTCCAAACACATCAAAGTCTTAGAAAAAGCCGGTTTGCTCACCAAAACCATCAACGCCCAGCAGCGTCCGTGCAAGATTGACGCCGTGCAGCTCAAGCAGGCGGTTGATTGGATTGATCAATTTACTATAAAAAATAGAGCATCTCAAGCAATAAATACGCCGGCTAGAGGCAAAAAAGACCTTAAAAACTCAACAAAGCCAAAAAAAGCAGCCAAACAACCCAAATCAGCCACCCCACTCAAGGAGAAAACCCATGACGACACCAACAGCGACCCCAACAACATTCAACAACAAATTGGATTTGACTTTTGAGCGCATCATCGATGTGCCGCCGCATCTCGTGTGGCGTGCTTGGACCGAGCCTGCGCTGCTGAAGCAGTGGTTTTGCCCATTGCCCTGGAAGACGATTGAGGCCGAGCTGGACGTGCGCCCGAGCGGCATCTTCCGCACCACCATGAAAAGCCCTGAGGGCCAAGAACACAGGAACACGGGCTGTTACTTAGAAGCCGTTAAAAACGAACGCATCGTTTGGACCAACGCCATGCTGCCCGGCTTCCGCCCCGCACCCGTTAACGCGCCCTGCGGCGATGACACCGAGTTCATGTTCACCGCCAAAGTCGAATTTGAACCCCATGGCGCGAATGGCACAACATACCGCGCAACAGTGACCCACGCCGACGAGGCTGGCTGCCAAAAACACGCCGCCATGGGTTTTGAAGCAGGCTGGGGTGCCGCGCTGGATCAACTGGTAGCTATGGTGAAAAAGGGGATTTAACCATTCGTACCCGTCATTCCCGCAAAGGCGGGAGTCCACAGGTTTCCACTAAGATGTCAATTTAGGAGCGCAAAACATGGCCAAATCAATCTTTATCAACCTACCTATCACCGAAATGAAAGCTTCCATGGCGTTTTACAGCGCCTTGGGCTTCAAAAACAAAGCAGAATTCAGCAACGAAGACGGCGCTTGCATGGTTTGGAGCGATGCCATCTACGTCATGATTCACACACCCAAGTCGTGGCGTAGATTCACAGACCGCCCGATTCCGCCGTCCACGTCGTGCGAGGTGATGTTGAGCTTGTCTCTTGACAGCACCCAAGAGGTAGACGCTTTGACAGCCAGCGCCCAAGCCAACGGTGGCACGGCAGATATCAACCCCAAGCAAGACCTGGGCTTTATGTACAGCCGCAGCTTCACCGACCCCGATGGCCACGTTTGGGAGTCATTTTGGATGGATCCCAAGGCCATCCCTGCCTAAGTTTCTGGCCTAAAGTCCTCGGTTTGAAGACCTATATTGCCCTTTTACGCGCCGTCAATGTAGGCGGCACAGGCAAATTGCCCATGGCAGACCTGAAAACCATGTGCCTAGACCTCGGCTTCACACAAGTGCAAACCTACATCGCCAGTGGCAACGTGGTGTTTCAAAGCGATTTGTCAGTATCAAAAGTCAAATCGGGTTTAGAAGCCAAACTCCACACCTACGCCGGCAAACCCGTAGGCATCCACATCCGCACCACGGCGCAGATGCAAGCCGTGCGCGACGGCAACCCCTTTCCCAAAGCAGTGCCCAGCCGCGTCATGGCGATCTTTTTAGACGCTCCCGCCGACAAAGCCATGTTGTCTGGTATCAGCGGTCAAAAAGATGAGGAGATCGCGCTGGGCTTGAACGAACTTTACGTCCACTATGGTGAAGGTATGGCGCAAAGCAAGCTGAAAATCCCAGCGGCTAAGACGGGGACGGCGCGGAATATGAATACGGTTAGCAAACTGGGAGAGATGGCTGAAGGCATCAATATTGCTATAAATTAGATAGCTATTTATGTGATTTCAAGTCCGCAGAAAAGATAACAATGCATCGTTGAACGCCTGCGCGTGCGACACGTTCAGCCCATGTGGTGCACCACGCACCGTCACCATTTGGCTGTGCGGCACGGCAAGATGAGTACGCAATCCCGAGCCTGCTATCGGCACGATCGCGTCCGCATCCCCGTGAATCACCAGTGTGGGCACTGTCACCTTTTTCAGGTCTTCACGGAAGTCGGTCGTGCTGAACGCATCCATGCACGCCAACGCCGCATGCTGCGCCGACTGCTGGCACACGGTGATCGCCTCTTGCCGCTGCGATTCGCTGACCTGCAGTACGCCGTTTGCTGAAAAAAACGTCTGCGTAAACTGTTCAAAGTAAGTCTCTCTGTCTTGTTCAAGCGCCCGCTTCTTCTCTTGCGCCTTCTCGGGTGTAAGCGGCCCATCAGGGTTGTCGGCTGATTTCATCAGGCACGGGGGGACAGCAGCGGCAAATACCACGCTGTGCAGGCGAGATTCGCCATGTCGTGCAATATAGCGCGCCACTTCGCCCCCGCCCATCGAGAAACCCACCAGCGTCACGTCCTGTAAGCCACATTGATCCATCACCCGTTGCAGGTCGTCAGCCAGTACCTCGTAGCTGTAAGCTGATTCCGGCTTGTCTGAGCGCCCGAAGCCCCGCCTGTCGTACGCCACCACGCGATACCCAGCAGCTTGGAGCACCGACACCTGCGGCTCCCAAGCTTGGGCTGACAGCGGCCAACCATGGATCAACACCACCGGTCGGCCGCTGCCACCGCTGTCCTCGATGTGCAAGCGCACGGTGTCTGCGGGCGCTGTCGCTGCGTTTGCAAGCGATGCATCTGCAGATCTTGTACTGCCGCTGTTCGAATCCACAGTACTCTCCGAAGCGCCTACGGCAACTCCTCCCAGTGCGCCGACAACCGCGCCTAGAGACGCTCCGACCAAAACACCGACTGGACCAGCCACTACCACACCAATGGCAGCACCCGTGGCCGCACCTGCCACCACGCCGCCGCCTATCAACGCTGAATTGGTCTCGCGCTCGGCTTCATGCGGCTCCAGCGGAGTCTGCGCCGCAGCATCCGGATCCTGCGACGGAATGCCGCGGCCAGGGTTGGCCTGCTCAGCAAGGTCTTCGTCGATAGGTTCGATGTTTGAAAGTGGGGTAGTTAGGTTCATATGCTTCTCCTTGTTCAGTTAAAGGCGGAACGCGCATAAGGCTTGTGCCATCAACTGTTAGGTCATGCTATGCCCTCTATAAAGAACTCGTCTGTGCGACATCGTACAGATATCCGTCATTTTTGAAGTTCTATTTGCTATAAATTAAATAGCTACTTAGGCAATAAATACGCCGGCTAGGTGCCAATTTAACCCACAAATCAGCGCTTCAATGTGTTTTAAAGCATCCTAGAGCGTATTTTGATACCGCGCCAGCATCTGCTCCTGCGTTTCAAACACTGTCTCTGCTGGTAATTTACCTGCAACTTGATCCCGCAGCATTTCACCCATGCTGGGCAGTTGGCCGCGGTCAATGTGTTTATCGGGGTTCCAAAGGTCTGAACGCATCAGGGCTTTGGCACAGTGCAGGTAGCTGGCGTGCACATTCACGCGAATCACCAGTTTGGGCACGCGGCGGCTGTCTTCACAGAGTTTTCGCTCAACCTCGTCGGTAGAAAGCACCGCCGTGCCGTTCACCCGCAGCGTTTCATCCACACCGGGCACCATGAAAAGCAGCCCGATTTGCTGTGTGGCAATGATGTTTTCCAGCGAGTCCAGCCGGTTGTTACCAGGCGAATCTGCAATCAGCAAGGTGCCAGCGTCCACCACCTTCACAAAACCCGCATCACCGCCACGCGGCGACGTGTCCGCCCGCCCATCCGCGCCGTAGCTGGACATCACAACAAATGGCGATAAGCTGATGAACCGCGTGGCGTGCCTGTCCAGTTGCGGCAGCTCTTTGAGCGCGGAGCGTGGGTTGACGGGTGCGTAAAGTTCGCGTAACGCGGGGAGTGTGGTGATGGTGTGTTGCAATTTTGTCCTTTTAGAATTCCGATTTAGTCACCTTTTTAGCCTCGCACCGCAGCTTCAATCGCAGCCACGTCGATTTTGACCATGGTCATCATAGCGTTGAACGCACGCTTGGCGACGGCTGGGTCGGGGTGGGTGATGGCTTCCATCAAGACACGCGGGGTGATTTGCCATGACAATCCCCAGCGGTCTTTGCACCAGCCGCAGGCGCTCTCAGAACCGCCGTTGCTAACGATGGCATGCCACAGTCTATCGGTTTCGGCTTGGTCTTCGGTCGAAATTTGGAACGAAAACGCGTCTGTGTGCGGCACGCCGGGGCCGCCATTGAGCCCTAAACAGGGTATGCCGCAGACGACAAATTCTACGGTCAACACTGCACCTTGCTTGCCGGCAGGGTAGTCGCCAGGTGCGCACATGACACGCCCCACCGAGCTGTCTGGGAAGGTTTCGGCGTAAAAGCGCGCCGCTTCTTCGGCATCACCGTTGTACCAGAGGCAAATTGTGTTTTTTGCAATCATGTTGACTCCCATTTAGACAATCGAGGTGGTCGCTTACAAAGCGTGTACATGGCTGGCAAAGTTATCCAAAATGGCTTGCCAACCTTGGCGTTGCTGCTCTTCGGAGTGCGTGGGTTCGGTATCGAAAGTGACGCTGACGGTGACGCCGTCTGTCCCTTCCTCGAACTTGACCAGCGCTTCACGGCCGCCCATGCTGTACGCAATCAATTTGTGCGGCACAACTTGCGTATAAGTACCCGCAAAGTCAAACCCAAAACTACCGTCTTTGGCTTCCATGCGCGATGAAAACGCACCGCCGACACGCAGATCAACGCTGGCAGCTGTCGTGTGCCAATCGTCTGAAGCGGCGTTCCATTGCTTGATATCTTCAGGCGTTGTATACGCACGCCATACGGTGGCGATAGGTGCATTGATGGTTGTAAGTACGGTAATACTCATAAACTAAGCCTCAACAATCGTCTCAAACCCGCCAAAAATCATGCGTTTACCGTCGAAAATTTTGAACAATGACTCGTCTTTCATGATGGGGTCTTCCATGCAGAGTTTCCAGGCTTGGTCGCGCACGGTTTTTGACGGCCAGGTGATCCATGAGAAGACGATGGATTCGCTGTCTTCTCGTTTTACAGCCATGGTGAACGAAGTCAATTTGCCTTCTGGTACGTCATTGCCCCAATTTTCAACAACAGTCAAAGCGCCGTGCTTTTTGAAAACAACAGCCATTTGCTCTGCCATCACGCGGTAGGCTTCGCGGTTGGCGGTAGGGACTGCTAAAACGTATCCGTCGATGTAGTTCATGGTGGTTTCTCCCTTTGTGGATGGCTACAAAAAGAGTACTTTACAGGTAAACTAAAAATATACAAACTTAAAACATACAAACATAAAAGTACAGCATGATGAAGACAGATTCAACAAACCGCCAGCGCTGGCTAGCCCTGCTGGTGCTGTGCTTGGGCGTGCTGATGATTGTGCTGGACACGACGATTGTCAACGTGGCGTTGCCATCCATCAAAAACGACCTCAAATTCTCTGAAACCTCGCTGGTGTGGGTGGTGAACGCCTATATGTTGACCTTTGGCGGGTTTTTACTGTTGGGCGGGAGACTGGGGGACTTGTTTGGGCACCGCAAGCTGTTTTTGTTGGGCATTGTGCTGTTTACCGTGGCTTCACTGGCGTGTGGATTGGCCAATTCGCAGTGGTTGCTGATTACCGCGCGGGCGGCACAGGGCTTGGGCGGGGCGGTGGTGTCTGCCGTGGCTCTGTCGCTGATCATGAATTTGTTCACCGAGCCGGCTGAACGTGCCAAAGCCATGGGTGTGTACGGCTTTGTGTGTGCGGGCGGCGGCAGTGTGGGTGTGCTGCTGGGTGGGTTGCTGACCAGCAGCCTGAGCTGGCATTGGATATTTTTGGTGAATTTGCCGATTGGCATCGCGGTTTATATGCTGTGTCTGCGCCTGCTGCCGGATTCAAAAGGCCATGCGGAGGGTGAAAAGCTGGACGTGGCGGGCGCGGTATCGATCACCACGGCGCTGATGCTGGCGGTGTACGCGATTGTGAATGGCAATGACATCGGCTGGTTATCAGTACAAACGGTGCTCATGTTGGGCGCTGCAATCGTATTGTCAGGGGTGTTTTTAACACTGCAAGCGCGCGTGGAACATCCGCTGATGCCGCTGGGTTTGTTTCGCTCACGCAATGTTTCGGTCGCCAATGTGGTGGCTGTGCTTTGGGCGGCGGCCATGTTTGCGTGGTTTTTTATCTCTGCGCTGTACATGCAACTGGTGCTGAACTACACGCCCATGCAGGTGGGCTTGGCGTTTTTACCGGCTAATCTCATCATGGCGGCATTCTCACTGGGCTGGTCCGCCAAGTTGGTCATGCTGTGGGGCAACAAGCTGCCTTTGGCAGGCGGTTTGCTGCTGGCGGCTGTTGGTTTGGCGTTGTTTGGACGCGCTCCGGTGGCTGGTCAGTTTGTGGCGGATGTGTTGCCGGGTATGGTTTTGCTGGGTTTAGGCGCAGGTATTGCTTTTAACCCCATGCTGTTGGTGGCGATGAGTGACGTGGAGCCCAGCCAGTCTGGCTTGGCTTCCGGTATTGTGAACACCTCGTTCATGATGGGTGGCGCGCTCGGTTTGGCAGTGCTTGCAAGTGTTGCCGCTGCGGTGACGGCATCGCAAACGGGGCATGGCGTTGAAGCTCTTGCCGCTTTAAATGCAGGCTACCAAATTGCCTTCCGGGTAGGCGCTGCGTTTGCCGCGATTGCAGGATTGCTAGGTTTTGTTCTGCTGAAAAATGCTATAAAATAAATAGCTACTTAGGCAATAAATACGCTGGCTAGATGCCAATTTGAGGGGTAAAAATACTCAGTGTGCATGCCCATGGTGTGCATCTGGCACATGCGGGTGTGTGTGTTGCACAGGGTCGTGTTTATGGGGGTGGCTGTGCGGGCCGGTGGGTAATACGTCGTGTGAATGCAAATGATGTCCATCTGCGAGCTTGGGGTCATGGCTGTGGG
>JAYSZH010000161.1:0-3220 GCA_043738155.1 Polaromonas sp.
CAACTGCTGAACAGGCGTGAGCAATTGCAGTGGACGAAACTAGCAGTCGAGACTTGTTTTGTTATTCCCCTTCTTGATTGAGGATGGATTTTTGATGCAATTGCCTACTTAGAATGCAGCAATTCATTGCATCTTCAAAGCAGCTTCAAATCCAGCCTACTTTGAAACCGCCTAACTTCTCCCGTTATCGGGTCAGCCCATTCAATCGATTTGGCCAGTAACTGCAGCGGATTGTCGTAGTCAATCTGCCCTTCAGGCGTCAGCACCGGATAGATGCCATCGCCCTGGATAGGGATACCCAAGGCGTACATGTGGACACGCAGTTGATGGCGTTTGCCAGTGACAGGCTTCAATTGGTAGCGGGCTAAATTGCCTTTAACTTCAAGGATTTCGATGTGGGTCAAAGCATTCAAAGGCGCATTCGGCGTGGCTTCTACTTCAGTCTGTGTCATGAAGCCTCTGCCTTCGGATGTATCTTCCACAATGCGGCTATGTCGGGTAAGCGGAAAGATTAAATCTGACCGATACGGCGCAATCGCTTCATAGGTTTTATGCACAGCGCGGTCGCGGAACAGGGCTTGGTAAGCGTCGCGGGTGGCGGGCTGGACGCTGAACAGCACCAAGCCTGCTGTGTCGCGGTCGATGCGGTGAATCGGCACTAAATCGTCTAAACCCAGTTTGCGTTTCAGTCGTACCAGCACGGTTTCTTGCAGGTATTTGCCAGATGGTGTGACAGGCAGAAAATGCGGCTTATCAACGACGATAAGGTGTTCGTCTTGATGCAAGATCACTTCGTCGAAAAGGATGCGTTCTTCAGCGGGTACGTCACGGTAGTAATAGACGCGAATGTGGCCTTGGTAGGGGCGATCTGGGGTGACGGGCACGCCAAATTCGTCTTGCACATCGCCATCAGCCATGCGCTGCAGCCAAGTTGCGCGGGGGATGGCGGGGAAGCGGTCAGTTAGGAAGTCGGTGATGGTCTGCCATTGGGATTTATCATCTTTTGGCAGACCTACGACGCTGGGGCCGACGCCGTTTTTGACAGATAACAAAATTAAAGGCCAAAGAATTAAGAAGAGGAGCGTTTTTGCTCACGCAACATGAACAAATACAAGCTCTCCACCTTCTCACGTGCCCACGGCGTTTTGCGTAAAAACTTCAGGCTAGACGCTACGCTGGGATCGAGCACAAAGCTGCGAATATGGATGCGCTGCCCCAGCTCGTCCCAGCCATAGTGGGCTTGCAGGGCAGTCACCATTGCCTCCAAGGTGACGCCATGCAGGGGGTTTCTTGCCTGTGGCTTGGGCTGCACAATACCGTTCGGACTGAGCTTGTCGAAGTCTTCAGCTTGCAATTGATTTACCTTTGATGCATTTCGACAAGCTCAATGCGAACGTAGATAGTCAAACGTGCTTACTTTTTAGGCAATTTAGCCGCTTTACCGCGTAAAGGCACTTGCGTCACCACGGTTGGGCGCACGGCATCAACCGAGATCGCTTTTGGTGGAGAAGTGTCTTTCTTTGGTTTTTTAACCATTTTTTGTGATCCGAGACCTTTTGCCATGATTTTTCTCCAGTTAAATTGATTTTGAATGGGTATTATCGTACCTGTACATCATTTTAAATACAAAGTTTCTCATAAATTCCTCACTTTATTCATTACGAAATCATGCAAAACATCACCGTACGCCCCGCAACTTTGGGCGATGTCCCCGCCATCACCGCCATCCACATTCGCGCTTGGCAAATCGCCTACGCTGGCATCATGGCGGACGACCATTTGGACAACCTCTCCTCTGAAAAACGCGCCGCCTTTTGGACAGACGCCATCGAATACTCAGAACCACAAGTCTGGGTCGCCATGGGCTCCACCAAAACCGGCGAAAAAGTCGTCGGCTTTGTCGGCTTCGACCGCTCCCGCGACGCCAAAACCAAACCGACGACTGGCGAAATCTGGGCCGTTTACGTGGATCCCGAGCATTGGGGCAAAGGCGTAGGCTTGGCTCTGTGGGATGCAGCACGGGAAGGTATGCAAGAAGAAGAATTCACCGAAGCCACCCTGTGGGTACTCGTCCAAAACGAACGCGCTTTGGAGTTTTACGACAAAGCAGGCTTCAAACGCGAAATGACCACCCTGAAAACCGTGGAAGTAGGCGGCGCGAAGCTGGAAGAGATTCGTTTAAAACGTTCTTTAGCATAGTTTGAGTTGAAGTCTATCAAAAATTGCTATTATTTTTATAGCTAATTAGGCAATAAATACGCCGGCTAGAGGCATATTTTATCCCCTAATTTCATCACCAAGTCACTCAACGGGTGCGCACAGCAGGGGAGCATCAAACCGGCTTGTTTTTCCTCTGCACTCAAGCCCGGCCAGTCTATGTGATAGCGAATTTCTCCGCTGATGAGGGTGCTGATGCAGGTGCGGCAGGTACCGTTGCGGCAGGAGCTTAGGGGGTAGATGTGGGCTGCCTCAGAAGATTGCAGGATGGTTTTGTCTGAATCTGCGGCAAATTGCAGGTTTTCTGGCATCAAGGTGACTTGGAAAAGTTCTGCAGACATGGTTTTGCGATATTTTCAGTATTGGTTGTAGACTCGAATACTCGCTTTTCAGCTGTATTTTTCACCATTTTAAGGAAACCCCATGTCAATTTCTATGTACGCCGCTTCCGTCCCTGTGTTTCAGCAAGCTCTGGGCGCTTTGAGTGGGGTTTTGAGCAAAGCCGCAGTCCACGCGGAAGCCAAGAAAATCGCGCCTGAGGTGTTGTTACAAAGTCGTTTGTACCCAGACATGTTTCACACCTTGCGGCAAGTACAAATCGCTTGTGATTTTGCCAAGGGCACCTGTGCGCGGTTAGCTGGCGTGGACGTGCCGGCGTATGAGGATACTGAGGTCACGTTTGACGACGCGCAAGCGCGTATCGCTAAAACACTGGCTTTTATCGCCACATTGCCTGCGGCCAGCATCAACGGCAGCGAAGAGCGCGTCATCGTGACCCAGCCCGGCACGGCGCGTGAACGTACGTTTTCTGGCCAAGCGTATTTGCTGACTTACGCGCTGCAGCATTTCTTTTTCCACACCACCACGGCCTACGCCATCTTGCGCCACAACGGGGTTGAAGTGGGTAAAAAAGACTTTGTGGGTGTGAATTAAGCTAGTTAATCTTGTCATTCCCGCGAAGGCGGGAATCCACGGTGGCGCTCATAGATTCCCGCCTTCGCGG
>JAYSZH010000162.1:0-8273 GCA_043738155.1 Polaromonas sp.
AAGCGCGGTTTGTCTAGCGCTGTGTACATGTGGGCGAATATGTGTTGGATATGTTTGACGCCGCGCACTTCGTTGAAGGGGTCTTTGAAATAAGCGTCCGCAACATAATAGTCGGGCAGATTTGATACTGATGCTTCGGTGAGGGTTTCGAAGTAGGTGACTATGTTATCGACGGCGGTTTTAGACATACAAAATCAATCCTGAAAAGTAATAAATCCCCTTTAACTCTTGTTCATCCCCCTCTTTCAAAGTGGGAGGCAAGATCAAAGTCCGGTGAATTTCTTGATAGCGGGGAAATACAAGCGGTAGGGTAGCATTTTGATGGCTTTCATCCATTGGGTGAAGCGTTTGGGGAAATGGATTTCAAATTCGCCCTTGGCCCAGCCTTTGAGTATCTCTTGCGCGGCCTCGTCGGGGGTGATGAGGGCGGGCATGTTGAACTTGTTTTGAGCCGTTAACGGCGTGTCTACAAAGCCGGGGCAGATGAGGCTGACGCCGATGTTTTTGCCGTGCAGGTCTAAATACAGGGTTTCGGCCAGGTTGATCAACGCGGCTTTGGTGGGGCCGTAGGCCATGCTTTTGGGCAGGCCACCGTAGCCGGCGACGCTGCTGATCAGGCTGATGTGACCGCTTTGGCGGGCTAGAAAATGCGGCAGCACGGCGTCTAGCATGTGCAGAGCGCCCAGGTAGTTGATGCGTTGGTGCTCTAGCATGGTGGGTAGGTTGAATTCGGTGGCGCGTAGCTCTTTGTAGGTGCCCGCACAGTACACCGCGCAATCTATGGCGCTGGTTTGGAAGATGGTTTGTGCAGCGGCTTGTACCGCTCCGTCCAAGCCTGCGTCTAATGGCAGCGCCACGGCGGTGGGTAAGCCATCGGCGGTTTGACCAGGGTGGGCGGCCACAAAATCGTCCAAGGCTTTGGCGTTGCGGGCGGAGACGATGACGCGTGCGCCCAACGCATGCAAGGCGCTGGCGGTGGCGCGGCCTATGCCCGTGGATGCGCCTATGAGCCAGACGGTTTTGCCATGCCAATTTTGTAAGTGGGGCATGTGTGGGTTCAAAGACATACTTGTATCGCTTATTTTTATCGTTTGGTGAATGACAAGGTGACTTCACCCAGCTTGATGCCAAATTTGCTCATGGTGGCTTTGTTGAGCATGACTTTGTCGGTCATCAGGTACATCCAATCGTCAAACTGCACTTCGTAAACTTTGTCGTCCACTGGTAAACTAAGCGTGTAGCCCCACTGAAAGGCGTTGCCGCGCTCTTGGCCGTTGGCAATGCCGACGACGTCATCTGCACGGCCAATGTAGCTGCCGTCCAAGCTGCGCTGCAACCGCCACACACGCTTTTGCTTGGTGCCGTCGGAGTAGGTGAAGTCTTCGTCCAACACGCCAGATTCTTCGCCCGGCTTGCCTGTCCAGCTGCACAGCATCACCACGGTGAAACGCTTCACGACTTTGCCGCTGCGGTCGGTGAAGACGCCGTAAGCATCCAGCGTGCCGTTGAAGTATTGGCGCAGGTCGAGAACGGGCTTTTCAGAGGCGTAATCGGCGATATTTTGCGTCGCGCAGCCAGTGAGTTGCATGGCTCCCAGAGCGATGGCTGAGGTGCTGATGCTGGAGAGGAGTAGGCGTCGTTTCATGGTGTTCTCTCGGTGGTGGAATATAAAATGGGTTGTACTGAAGTGCGAATCATCAGCATATAAAGTACCAGTGCAGCTACTACTTTGATAGCGATAGGCACAAGGCAATACACAATGGTGAGCGCCGTCAAAGCTTGTGGTTGTTGCGTACCGGGTGTGTAGCCCATCAGTCCTAAGAGCGGCAAAGTCAAGCCGGCTGCCAAGGCTAAATTCAACTTGGTGGCAAAGTTCCACCAGCCAAAATAAGCGCCTTCGGCACGGCCACGGTCGCCAGCGTCGGCAATCACACCGGCCAACAGCGCACTGGGAATGGTCAAGTCGGCACTCAAAGCGATACCAGACAGGGCGCAAATGACGATAAAAGCGGTCGTATCGCCACTTCCAAGCTGCATCGCCCATGCAAATATCACGATCGACAACACCATGCCGAGCAGCCAAGATCTCGTCAAACCTAGCCGTTTGATGCATTGCAGCCAAACCGGCACAGCCAAGGCGGCGCAGACAAAATAAGCGCCTAAAAACGCCGCTTCCATCTGCTTGGGCGCTTGCAGGCGGTCTTGCACGAAGAACAAAATCAGCGTCGCAGGCACGGCGCTGGCAATGCCGTTGAGTACGAAAACTGCGAACAGGCGTTTGAATTCAATATTTTTAAATGGTCTGAAAATGCTGTGCGTTGGGTTGTTTTCAGTGCTGCTTCGGTTTAGAAGGTTGGCAAGGGGCTTTATGGATTGTGTCCAAGCCACCCAAGCCACTAAAATTGCTATGATAAATATAGCTGTTGAGGTAATTAATCCGCTGGCTACAGGCAAAATAGACGCCAAAATGACGCCTATCAACCCCAAACCCTCGCGCCAAGCCACCAAACGGCTGCGCTGCGCCTCCGTGCCGCCCAGCATCGCTCCCCAAGACTGGTGGGTGATGCTCAAAGCGCTGTAGGCGGCGTAGGTGACAAGCAGCATGCCGGCAGCCCAAGCGATCAACATCGATTGATGTTGTCGAACTGTCAAAGGTGGGAAAAACAACAGCACAAAGCCCGCTGCTAGAAAAACGCCTGCTATCGCCCCAAAAGCCAATACCGATTTAGCTGAGCGGGTAAAGAGCTTGTCGCTGAGTTTGCCTAAAAGCGGGTCAATGAATGCATCAAACAGGCGGGCTAAAAGTAACACCAAACCCAGTGTCGCCAGCGGCATGCCAAATTCACGCGCGTAGTGGTTGGGCAAAATCACGTACAGTGGCAGCGCGACAAAAGCCAGTGGCAAACCCAACAAGCCGTAGCGCCAGCCGTTGCTTGCGCTGAATGCGGCATCTTCATGGACTGTGCCAATGACGTGCTTTTGGGTCATGTTACAAACCGACCTTACCTAAAAGCGCTTGCCGGAGCTTGGGTTCTGAGGTTTTGGGTGAGAGCCAAATGCCGAAAAACTGCCTAGAAAAATCTGCATCACGAACTTCGCCACTGCGTTTGCCGTTGTGCCAAAAGGTGACGCCAAAGCCGGGTTTGTGAACGCCCACGATGCGGTCGCCTTTTTTGACATTGGGGAAGGCTTCGCTCAGCGTTTTAACCCACAGCGCCGCTTTTTGCTCCGGCACGGTTTCGATGCGTTGCATTTCTTCGAGTGAGCGCTTTGCAATGTCGGCAGCCGTGAAGTTGCGTAAATAATGCAGTTCAAGCGCGAAGCTGTGGTTTTCAAACGCAGCACCTTTGAAGTTGGATGGAGTCCACAAGCTAGATTCGTAAACTTCTAAACCGAAAAATGTGAGCTTGCCTTTGCCAACCAATTCGACGGCGGGCAAACTGCTGGCTAGCTCAGTCGGTAATGCGGCTTCTGTTGTTGGGTTGGCGAACGCATGCGTGGGCGCAAGCTGAAAAGCGGCGGCGCAGCAGAACAGCATCACCAAGCGCTTGGCAAAATTCATGTAAAGTTTCATAGCTTTTGCAAAGTGAACTGCACCACATCGGTATTCTTCTTGGCAAAGGCGGCTTCGCAGTAGGCCAGATAAAACTCCCAAATGCGGATAAAGCGTTCGTCAAAACCTAGTTTGAGAACTTGCTGCTTTTCGGCTAAAAACTTGTCGCGCCACAGCTTCAAGGTGTAGGCGTAGTCCATGCCAAAGGCGAATTCATCGATGACTTTGAAGCCTGCCAAACCCGCTTGACGTTTGAACTCAAGCGGGCAGGGCAGGCAACCGCCCGGGAAAATGTATTGCTGGATGAAGTCGGTTGAGCCCACGTAGCGGTCAAACAAAGCGTCGTCAATCACAATGCTTTGAATGCAGACTTTGCCATGGGGTTTGAGCAGTCTGTGAATCGTTTTGAAGTATTCTGGCCAATAGGCTTGGCCTACGGCTTCTACCATTTCAATCGACACAATGGCGTCGAAGGGTGCGTCGTTGGTGGTGATGCCAATGTCGCGGTAATCCTGCAGGCGCAAGTCGGCTTTGTCGGCTGTACCAAGTTTTTGCATGCGTTCATTGGCAAAAGCAAGTTGCTCAGTGCTCAGCGTCACACCCACCACGCTGGCGTTGAACTCAGTCGTCGTTTTTTCAGCCAAAGCACCCCAGCCGCAGCCAATTTCTAAAACGCGGTCACCAGCTTTCACGTCCGCCATGTTCAAAGCGCGTCGCACTTTGGCATGCTGGGCTTGCACCATGCCATCGTAGTTTGTGTGGTCCATGCCTTTTTCGAACAACGCGGATGAATAATTTTTAGTATTGTCTAGCCACAATTCGTAAAACGCATTACCCAAGTCGTAATGGGCATGGATATTTTTCTTGCTGTTGGTTTTATAATTGCGGTTCAGCAGGTGTTTGATACGAAACAGCAAACGGCCCGCCCAGGTGCCGTAAATGGCGTCCTCGATGACGGCGCGATTGCTGATAAAGACTTTGACCAGGTCTGTCAGGCTGGGTGTCGTCCAATCGCCAGCGATGTAGGTTTCAGCAAAACCAATGTCACCAGATTTCAAGGAGGCTGAAAATACATTCCAGTTTTTCAACATCAGCGTGGCGTGCAGCGCGCTGGGGTCGTGGTCACCGAAGCGGTGCATACTGCCGTCGGGGAACTGCACAGTCAGCGCATCATGGCGAAGTTTGAGAAGCAACTTGAGCGCACTGCGGGCGGCAGCTGGCGCGTTGGCTGGAATTTCAAAGCGAGATGCCGTGCTTGATAGGGTGCTGGTTAGGGAGCTTGTGTTCATAGTTTAATGATGGATAAATATGATTTAACTGCGCGATGTAAATAGTTCGGGCGGTTTGGGTTTGGCGACGTAAACGACCCGCTTGCGCCACAACTTGAAGGCTTGCCAATGGATGCGGGCGATGACGCCAAATGTCATCATCGGATAGCGCCATAGCGCTTTGCGGATACTTCGCGGGGTGAGGGTTTCCAATTCACCGCTGACGCTGGTTTCTAGCAGCGGTCCGGTGGGATCGTCGTAATCCACGCGGGCGAGGGTGACGCGATCCGTCGTCATGAAGCGAAAACGGTAGCTGCCTTCGACGTGGTTGAAGGGCGAAACATGGAGAACTTTGGTGGCTGATTGCTCTGCGCCAAAAAGGGGTTTGTCTAGCAAGTAGCAGTGCCGTTCGCCAAAGGTGTTGTTGACTTCTACGACGATGGTTCGCAAAGTGCTGTCCGCGCGGTGGCAATACCAGAAGCTGACGGGTTTGAAGGTGTAGCCAAATACGCGCGGATAGCAATGCAGCCAGACTTCGCCCGTGGCGTCGTCAATGCCTTCGCTTTGCAGCAGTTCATCAAGCCACGCCAGTGAATCTGCTCGGCCATCGCCATGGTCTTTGTCGTAAAAACTAAGCGTTGCCCAGTGGTTGCGCTCCAGTGCTGCGCTGGGTATCAATGCCAACGAACGCATCGGCAGCATCAAAAAATATGTGGCGTAGGCAAATGCGTGCTCTACCGGTTTGATGCGTTTGTGCCGCACTTGGCCAAAACCAATTTGCGGTACAGCAGTTAGCGTTATGCCGCTGCTTGCCATTGCGCGTCTTCTAATAGTTGCTTTGCTGCGGCTAGGCCAGATTTCAAGCCGTCTTCGTGGAAGCCATAGCCCGTCCATGCACCGCAAAAATAGGTATTTTGCTGACCTTGCAAGGTCGGAATATCAGCTTGCGCTTTGATGGCAGCCATGTCAAATACGGGATGCGCGTAATCAAATCTGCCCAATACGTGCTCAGCTGCGATAGGTTTGGTCGGATTGAGCGAGACGACAACGGGTTGCTCAAACGGGATGGGCTGTAGCTTGTTGATCAAATAGTGCAAGCAGACATTGGCATTGTCGGGCTGGCTAGGGTCTGACTGGACACGCTCGTAATTCCAAGCTGCCCATGCGGCTTTGCGTTGCGGTAAGACGCTGGCATCCGTATGCAGCACAGCGGTGTTTGCTTGGTAGCTGATAGCAGACAAAGCCTGCGTTTCGGCATGGCTGGGTTGCTGTAGCATGGCCAAAGCCTGGTCAGAGTGGGTGGCGATGATGACTTTATCGAATCGTTCAGAACCAATACTGGTGACGATATGCGCACCACGGCTGTCACGTGTGATGCAATGCACGGGCGTGTTGAGCCGTTTGTCTGCAATGCTGCCCACAATTTTTTCAACGTAATGTTTCGCACCCCCAGCCACTGTCCACCACTGTGGTCGGTCGTTGACTTGTAGCAGGCCATGGTTATGACAAAAACGCACCATGGTTGCGACGGGGAATTGCAGCATTTGCGAGGTCGGACAGCTCCAAATGCAGCCCAACATCGGCAGCAAATACCAATCTCTAAATTCAGCACTAAAGTTATTCGATTGCAAAAACTCTTCAAGCGGTTGCATAAGCTGCGCATCGGCTCCCGATTCAGCAATGCTAGTTGCCAGTTTGTTGAAACGCATCAAGTCGCGCAGCATGCGCCAAAACCGCGGGTTGAACAAGTTGCTGCGTTGTGCAAACACAGTGCTCAAGCTAGAGCCACTCCACTCCAGAGTGCCATTTTTTTGTGGCACTTGAACCGAAAATGACATGTCAGATTTGGCTGTTTCAACGTCTAAATCTGCAAAAAGTTTGATCAAATGAGGATAGGTTCGCTCATTGAAAACCAAAAAACCAGTGTCTATGCCGTGTGTGATACTGTGTGTAGAAGCACCTTTTGCGGTTGGCAAAGTGATATCGACTGTGTGCGTATGACCACCAAAGTACGTGCCCGCTTCAAACAGGGTGATATTCGCACTGCCCTGCAAAGCATGCGCCGCTGCTAGGCCGGAAATGCCTGATCCAACAATAGCGATTTTTAAAGGTGTTTTTTGCATAAGTGTAGGCATGGTTGCATTATATGACTAATTGGTAAATTTGTGACCAATTGGTAATTTATTTGCATGTCTACAATTCAATACGCAATAAAAGAGCCAATGGATTCAATCCGCTGGTGAGTAAATGAACAAATGAAAGAGCGTAGTTTTAAACGATATCAACTTCGTGAACACCGAAAGCACCCAGTACTTTGTCAGCAAAAAACCGCTCTAAGGTGACTTTCACGGTTCTGAAGGCAATCTCGTCCCACGGAATCTCAGCCTCAGTGAACAGCCTGGCTTCTTGGGTTTCAAAACCTGGGTCAAACTGGTCGCTGGTTAGTTTGGCACGGTAGAACAAATGCACTTGACCGACTTTGGGCACACTGAGCACGCTAAAGAGCGGTTGCATCTCAAATTGCGCACCAGCTTCTTCTACAGTTTCTCGCGCTGCGCCTTCAGCTGTTGTCTCGTCCAACTCCATAAAGCCAGCCGGTAGCGTCCATTTGCCCTTGCGCGGCTCAATATTGCGTTTGCAGAGCAGCACTTTAGAAACTTTGTGTACGGTATCTTCCCAGATGGGCACCGTACCAACAACGTTCAGTGGGTTTTCGTAATGCACGGTGTTACAAGCGGGGCAAACAGCGCGATTTTTGGTGTCCCCATCGTCTGGTTGGCGGTAAACCACGGCTGTACCACAGTTTTTACAGTGTTTGATGGGCGTTCTATGAATCATGCCTGCAGTTTAAGGGGAAATTTTAAGTGCATGTTTGTGTCACGGAAAAGCCATAAAAAAGGCTCTAAGTTTTCACTTAGAGCCTTTGGTAACTAATAAACAAAAAACCGCTTATTTCGTCGTTTTGGTGTGCTTTTCAATCAAAGCTTTAGCACCTTCAAGCAATTTCTTGCCTTCAAAGCCACGTTTGTTCATGTCTTCAACCCACTCCACTTCAATGGCGCGTGATTTACGGCGGAAGTTTTGCGCTTCGGCCACATTGACTGTGAAGATGGTGTTGTTGCGATCACTGGCAGATTTACGACCTGCAATGTCGCCGGTTTGTTGCACTTTACCCAACCAAGCGGATGTAGCCATCCCGGTGTTGTTGTCGATGATTTTTTTCAAATCTGCAGGCAAACTGTTGTACTTGGCTTTGTTCATCGCCATGACGAATGTGGTCGTGTAAAGCGCGCCACCAGCAGGGTCGAACTCGGCGTGGAACTTGGTCAACTCGTGCACTTTGACAGATGGCACGACTTCCCATGGAATCACCGCGCCTTGAATCGTGCCTTTTGACAGCGCATCTGGAATACCAGGTAGCGGCATACCCACTGGGGTTGCGCCCAAAGAGG
>JAYSZH010000163.1:0-8252 GCA_043738155.1 Polaromonas sp.
TTGCAGTGCTATCCAACGCATGGCATTCGATTTATTAATTGATACAACAGTTGATAAACCTGCAGTTATAAAAACCACTTACGAGGAACTCTTCTCTGAAAAATTACTTGCACTCGCTATTGGGGTGAGAACCAAGTTCTACCAAGGAATTTCAAGTAAGGAAACATATCGATTCATCGGTCATTCCGCGTTCCTTTTATCTGACGAAAGCGTTGATGGTGACCCACAACCTTTCACAATTAAAGACGTTTGCGATAAAGTAATCCATGCCAACGAAATAAGACGCCCACTTGACGATGGGACACGCCAACCAGTCACGCAGGTTCGAGGTAAACATCAAGGTAAGGTGTGGGTGCTGCATATTTCTACCAGTCTTTTCTGTCAAGGTGTTCTGAATTGGATTGAAACACTAGAATCTAAAGAATAACTGTTATTTAACATTGAAATATGCCTCTGGCCAGCGTATTTATTGCCTAAGCAGCTATCAAAAATATAGTAAATTATGCCCACAAATCGTAGTAACAATCAGATTGACAACTCATCAAAACGTTACTACAATTAGAATTCCTCATGAAAATTGAATTCGATGCTGCTAAGAACGATACCAATGTGCGAGAGCGGGGTTTGGCGTTTGATCGGGCTGCTGAGTTTGACTTTGACTCGGCTCTCGTAGAGCAAGATAGCCGTAAAGATTACCCAGAGCTGCGGTATGTGGCTATTGGGTATTTAGAATCTCGTTTGCATGTACTGTGTTTTACGGGTATCGACGGTGGTATTCGGGTTATCAGTTTTCGCAAAGCTAATAGTCGAGAGGTGAAAATATATGAACAAGCAAGTATCTAAATCTATTTCTAAACCCCCATTAATTAATAATGATGGTGAAGTGCGCGAATTAACCGCAGATGATTTAAAGCGATTCAAACCTGCGCGTGATGTATTACCTCTGGCGCTGCAAAAGACTTTAAAAATACGCGGTGCGCAAAAAGCGCCCACCAAGGTGTCTACGACGATTCGGTTATCCCCCGATGTTTTGGCCGCCTTCAAATCCGAAGGCAACGGCTGGCAAACGCGGATAGATACGGCATTGAAAGACTGGCTGCGGATGCATTCGGCTGCTTGATGCTCTGAAATAGGCATGAAAATGACTCTAGCCGGCGTATTTATTGCCTAATTAGCTATTAAAAGTATAGCAAATTTGAGGGTTAAACCAGATGTCCACACCCGTCCGAACCAGCCGCCCCAAATGCCCTGAATGCGGGTTTTCAATATTCAACCGGCGGTTTGCAAAGTGTGAATCTTGCGGGGTTCAGCTGCCTACTTCTATTGTTTACACGGCGGATGAGTTAAAAGCACTGGCCGAAAAAGACAAGGCCGACGAAGAGGTGCAGAAAAAGGCGTTGGCTCGGTTGAAATCGGGCTCTAAAGATAATAACTTGAGCTGGGGTGGCGACTCGGGTGGTGATATTGATCTTGATTTTTCGGATTGAATTTGAGGGTTGTTTTTAAATATTTTGCATATGCTTCTAGCCGGCATATTTATTGCCTAAGTCGCTATAAAAAAAATAGCGTACTGGGTAGCCAACTTCGCATAGAATCAAATTTTAATTGATGGAGAACACGATGAGCATACTGATTGCTGGGCTGATTATTTTCTTGGGTCTGCACTCTGTGCGCATCGTGGCTGACGGGTGGCGTACCGAGAAACGGGCGCAATGGGGCGAGGGGGCTTGGAAGGGTTTGTATTCTGTAGCCTCTATCGTCGGGTTTGGGCTGATTTGCTGGGGCTACGGGTTGGCTAGACAGCAGCCGGTAGCACTGTGGGTGCCGCCAGTGGCCACAAAGCATATTGCGGCCACGTTGATGCTGATTGCCATGATTTTGCTGGTCGCCGCCTATGTGCCGGGCAACGCCATCAAATCAAAACTGCATCACCCCATGGTTTTGGGCGTAAAAACGTGGGCGCTGGCGCATTTGCTGGCGAATGGCAATCTGGCTGACGTGCTGTTGTTTGGCTCGTTTTTAGCTTGGGCTGTGGCCTGCTTCATCGCCGCACGTAAGCGTGACCGCGCTGCTGGCGCCGTCTACGCCGCTGGTAAAACCGTGCCGACAGTGATGACCGTTGTTATCGGGTTGGTAGCTTATGGCGTTTTTGCCATGTATCTGCACAAATGGCTGATTGGGGTGCCAGTTTTTGGGTAACTAGCTAACCATTTGAGCCGGCGACTGGGTAAGTGACTGGCTAAGTGACTGGATGGCCGTCGCTTTACAAGTGAACACAATATAGGTGAGCCAGGCCATGTTATTTCTGATGGCATAGGTTTACAGTTTGTGGGTGGATGGTCGGCTAACGCAGCGGTTTATGTACCTCGGTCGCTGGGTTATTCCTCTGGTATTTGAGGTATTCATCACCCTCGACTGATCGACCAGGTCGCAGATGGCCTTGGTTGTGACCCAAGTTGCGTCACTTCAGCCGAGCGCATACGTTGCGCAAGGAGAGCACCATGGCCAAGCTGGACAACAAGAAAATGGCGGCGTTGAAAGCGAACTTTAAAGGTGAGCTTTTGCAACCAACCGACCCAGACTACGACAGCGCACGCAAGATCTGGAATGCGACCATCGACAAGCACCCCGCACTCATCGCCCGCTGCACTTCCACGCCTGATGTCGTCCAAGCGGTGGATTTTGCACGGGACAACGGTCTGCTGCTCGCCGTTCGCGGCGGTGGACACAATATTGCCGGTAATGCCATGTGCGACGATGGCGTGGTTATTGACCTCTCATTGATGAAAGCCGCTGTGGTGGACCCCGCCAAGCGCCGTATCAGCATTGAAGGCGGTGCCACGCTGAAGGACTTTGATGCCGCCACCCAAGCCCACGGTTTGGCGACACCGCTGGGCATCAACTCCACCACGGGCGTCGCTGGTCTCACATTAGGTGGCGGATTCGGCTGGCTCAGTCGCAAGTACGGTATGACCGTTGACAATTTGGAGTCTGCCGAGGTCGTCACCGCCAACGGTGAGTTGTTGCATACCAGCGCCACCGAGCACCCAGACCTTTTTTGGGCTTTGCGCGGCGGCAGTGGCAACTTTGGTGTCGTCACCAGCTTTGAGTTTCGGTTGCACTTGGTTGGCCCCGACGTGTTGAGCGGCCTGATTGTCTATCCGTTTGACCAGGCAAAGGCCGTGCTGCAGCAGTACCGCGAATTTGCAGCCAAGGCGCCCGACGAGCTGGCCGTGTGGGTTGTCGTGAGGCAGGCGCCACCGTTGCCCTTTCTACCCGCCGAGGTTCACGGTAAGGAGGTTGTCGTGCTGGCGCTGTGCTACGCGGGGGATGCCAAACAGGGCGAACCGCTGATCGCACCGCTGCGCACGTTCGGTACACCGCTGGGTGAACATGTGGGCATTCAGCCCTATACCGCTTGGCAGCAGGCTTTCGACCCGCTGCTGACGCCCGGTGCCCGCAACTATTGGAAGTCGCACAATTTCACCAAATTGGACGATGGACTGTTCGACACTGTCATCGGTGCGATCAAGCAACTGCCATCACCGCAGTGTGAAATCTTCTTTGGTGCCATAGGCGGTGCCACCACGCGGCCAGCGGCCAGTTCTACGGCTTATGCCCACCGCGATGCCCAGTTTGTGATGAATGTGCATGGCCGTTGGGATGACGTGGCCGACGACCAACGCTGCATAGGCTGGGCGCGTGACTTTTTCAAGGCCTCGGCACCCTTTGCCAGTGGCGGTGTTTACGTCAATTTCCTAACTGCCGACGAAGGTGACCGTGTGCGCAGCGCCTACGGCCCTAGCTATGATCGTTTGGCACAGGTGAAGCGCAGCTACGACCCAGATAACCTATTCCGTGTGAACCAGAACATCCAGCCGGCTTGAGCAAGGGCAGAGCAGGCGGTTAGGCGCTATTTTTTGCCACCGCCACCGCCACCGCCACCGCCACCGCTGTTGCCGCCACTATTTCCGCCACCGCCATTTCCACCACCACCGCTTTTACCGCCGCCGTTTCCACCGCCATTGCCTCCGCTATGGCTACCACCACCACTGTTGCTGCTGGATGATGTGTTGCCTTTGCCTTTGTTGTTGCCATCGCCGTTGTCGCTGTTGTTGTTGCTGCTGTTGCTGTTGGCGCTATTGCTTTTAATGTTTCCGGTTTTAGTCAGAACGTTTTTATTGTCTTCTTTGTTTGCCTTGTCGATCTGAGAGGCGCTGACAACGGTACCCAGTTTCACATTCATGGTCTGCGCAATTTTGCCCCAACCCATGCCGGCGCTTCGTTGCGTCAGAATGCCAGTCATCGTCACCACGGTGCCGTTCGTCAGCGTGACGCTGCCACCGTTCAACGCAGCGGCAAGCTGCGCGGGTGTGGGGTTGGTGATGCCTTGCTTGGCGAGCGTGGTTTTGGCCAATGCCAGCGCGATGTTGATGTTGCCGTAGCCCATCTTCTTTGTGGTCGGCGTGAAGCTGACTGCAGGCGTGCTGGCAGTGGTGCTGGGTGCCAACGTCACGATGGAGCCAGTGCGTAGACCGATGACTAAAGACTGTGCGTTGGTTTTAGACCCTGCTAAAAGTGTGTAGCGGCTGACCAAGGCATCGTCCGGCAACCGGCTGCCTGAGGATGTGGTGCTAGTCGTGCTGCTCACCACCACTGTCTGCGCCGAGGCACTGGCTGCTGTCAGACAGGTCAGGCTGGCTGCGGTTGCTAGGACAGTCAGAATTTTTTTAGTCAACATATTGATATATTCTTTCAGGGAAAAGTTGGTTATCGTGAAATCAATTTACATATTGCATGTTAGGGTAAATAACCTGATGGCAACCCTGAATAATTTGTTGTTACTTGACGCTTAGTATTGTTACAGTCACACTTGAATTTGAATATTTAAATAAATTGAATAATTTTAATAAATAGATGGATTTAAAGTATGACGTTTGTTTAATTAGACAAAAGAAAACCCGCTGCAAGTTCTACACTTACGCGGGGTTTTGGTTTTAAATATTATTATTTAATTCAATATTACAATATTACAATATTACAATATTAAACTATTATTTACCAGCCTTTTTCGCTGCCACCAAAGCTGCCAATTCACTGCCAGAGTTGTAATATGGCACTTTGAAGGTCAGGCGTTTTAGGCGCTGGTAAAAGCTGTTGCTGCCTTTGATCTCGGTGTTCCACATTTTGTCTGCCGTGGCATAGTTGTCGTGCAGGTTCAGCTCCCATGCGTCTTTGGAAGCTTGGCCGCCGAAGATGTAGAGTTTGCCGTCCTTTAATGTCCAAGTGTCCGCATCACCACCCCATGGGATGCCGTACAAAATGCCGTCAGCGCAGTAGCCACCATATTGGGGCAGGTACTTGGCGGGTTCTTTGTCGAAGAGGGCTTTGTGCTCGGCATTGGCGAACTGGAAGGTGACGCCTTCATGCACGCTGCGGAATTCTGGCTTGCCTAAAGCGTGTTTGTTTTGGGTGAAGTAGCTGACAACGTCGTAGCCTTTGAGCATCAGTCGGCTTTGACCGTCTTGCTCGTGCGCGTTGACAGGGGTATAGGCGCCGCCCGGGTTTTGCGCGGTGTTGGCGCTGATGGTGGAGCAGCCTGCCACGAGAACCAGGGCAAGGGTGGCTAGCCATGAGGCTAAGCCTTTGAATAAATTGAGGTTTCTATTAACGGTGAAAGAGGGTGTCATGCAGAAAGTCTCCAGTTGAGGATAGTATTTGAATCGGTTTGAGCGAGTAATGTTTGAAAAGTTGCAGTTGCATAGTTTTCTGCAATAGGTGCAGGCCAGCCTAGCAGTTTACTGGCTTCTTCCAAGCGCGCAGACAAGTCTGCCGCACTTTGCCCGCCCAAATGCAAAATGCCATAGCGGTAGCTGCCCAACCATTTGAAATCTCGCGCAGTGGAGCCACCGGTTTTCGGGAAGCTGAGCAACAAATGGTCTGGAAAATGTTGTTTTAAATCAAGCAGTTGTGATTCTGATGGCATGGGTGGAATGCTTTGTTGTAAGGTCGGCTGGGCGCTGTCAAACACCCTGTAAACCGCGCTGGTGGCCATGTGCGCTGTGGGCAAATGACGCGGCAGCAGCCACGGGTCACGCCCGTACGACAGCTCCAAAGCCATGGCGTAGAGGTCGATGCCGTCCACCCGAAAATACAAATCAGCAAACTGCGAGGCCATGCGGGGGTTGAATTCGATAACTGTTAACTTGTCCGTCACCGCATCGTAAAAAAACTCCATGTTGAACAAGCCATGGCTGTAGCCAATCGCGGTCAGAAACCGCGTTGCCACATTTAAGGCGCGGTTTTGAATATCAGCAGGCAGTTTGCTGGGGTAGTCAAACCGCATGAAGGCCTGCGTACCGGGGTACATGACGGAATCGACCACGCCCAGTGGTTGTATGTTGCCCTGAAAAGCCACGCCGTCAAAGCTGTATTGCTGCGCAGTTTCGGAGTTCGCTGGTTCTTCCAAAATCATGCTGTGCGCCGTGCCTGCTTGGGCTGAATCGGGTAGGAGCTTTTTGGCAATGCGCTCAAAGGGTTCGACCAAGCGCTTGATCACCCACAGCTCATAAGCGCCAAAACGGGTGAATTGGTGCAGTTCGTCTTGGGAATGGACAGTTTTGGCCAAGACGGAGAAGGCGGCTTTGACGGGTTTGACGAAGGTGGGGTAGGTCAAACCATCGGGCACGGGCTCGCCATAGGCGGCGGGCATGCGCTGGAAAGGTACAGTGGCTTCAGGGCAAACTTGCTGCAGCACTTGGCGTGCGTAAAGCTTGTGTTGGCAGGCCACCACGGCTGCGGGCGGCGTGCCTGGCCAGCCCATTTTCTCGGCCAACATGGCGGCGGCGAGGGTGCCAAATTGTTCATGCTGCGATGCGACAGCCGTCCAACCCGTTCGTTTGGCTTGTTTGGCGAGCTTGTTGACAAAGCGGTCTAGATCAAAAAGTACCAAATTGGCGTTGCTGGGGAAGGAAAACAGGTCGAAGCCACGGCTGGCGAAGGCATTTGCCCACCTTTGCCCTTTTTGCGTGGCTAGGCGCTCAAAGCCTTCGGCGTCCCAGTCATAGTTGAACAAAAGCAGTGTTTTCATATAGGGCTATACGTTGGCTGCAGGTAATTAGATTCAGCAGATTCAGGGCTGAACAACAATATCAGCCACATAGCTGAGGCTGGTGTCTTGTGTGTTGTCAGCGTCTGCTCCCACAATAATAGCGGTCACAGAAGGAACGGATGGGGACTCAGCCCCAAATGCTTTCAAAAAGTCGTCAGCCAAATTGCGTTTGTGCAATTTCCATGCTTTGAGGGGCGACGAGGTATTGTCCAAAGCCATATAGCGCACCCGCGCAGTGGTGGGGCTGTTGTGGATGCTGCCCAGCTCTTCAGCATTCGCCCACACGTAGCACAGGGTGGCGGTGGGGAGCTGCTCGCGGCTGAAAAATTGAGCGAGTTTGAACAAAGTGCGCTCGCCCACGGGCATGCGCTCAGCCGGCATGTCAAAACTGGCGCACACTTTGATTGCAGCATCTTCTGTGCCTTTGGTTTTGAAGCTGGCTTGAAGCAATGATTTGTCTAGCCGCCATTGAAACTCGATGGTTTTAGCCGTCCCCGCCCACGAGTGAGCCACTGTCCCCCACGATTTATCTGCCCGCAAGCGCAGGGTTTTTTTGCCATCCAGCGGGTGAATATCAATCGCAGTCAGCGGTTTGGCGTAGCGCTCTGGCAGGGCGATGTATTGCCATGGCGCGGGTACGGTCGCGCCAGTTGCTGAAGAAAACGGCGTCAATTCAACGCCTGCAGCCGATGTCATCACCGAAGCTAGCGAGGCTCCGACTGCCAGCGCAACACCTAAACGCTTTGCAGTCAAGGTCATTTAGCGACCTTGGTCATTCAAAGACCAGTCGTAATCCAAGTGGCTGATGGACACTGTTTTGGCACGAATTTGCGCTTGGGCTGCAGCATCCGTGCTCAAAGCATCTGCGTATTTGGCGAAAACGTCTTCAACTTTGCCAAATCCTTTGTAACCCTTTTCAAAGTCGTCTTTGAACCATTTGAAAATGCTGGAAACCTGTAGTTTGCCACCCTCATAGCGGTTGCGGGTTTTGTCCTGCACAAAGCGTGCCATGCCAGCATCGAGTTGTGAGTCCAATTTAGCAGCGATGAAGGCCTCAGGCGGCAGAGCAGGGCAGCCAATGCTGGCGCAGACGATGGCGATGTGGATACGCGGGTCTTGGTAGCCACCGTTCACGATATTT
>JAYSZH010000164.1:0-23579 GCA_043738155.1 Polaromonas sp.
GCCATGGGTGGACGATGCAGTAAGCGTAGGAACGGCTATTTAGCAGGCAGCAAACGGATGAGCTGGCCGTTGCTGGCGTCGGTCAGCACGTAGATCAGCGCATCCGCACCCTGCCGCACGTCGCGGATGCGCTGGTTCAGGTCGGTCAGCAGTTTTTCTTCACGCACGACTTTGTTGCCATCCAGCACGATGCGGTTCAGGTACTGAAACTTGAGGGAGCCGACCAGCAGGTTGCCGCGCCAAGCGCTGCCGTAGTTGTCTGAGGTCACAAACGCCATGCCGGACGGCGCAATCGACGGTGTCCAGTAATGCAGCGGCTGCTCCAAGCCGGGCTTAGAAGTGATACCGTCACCGATTTTGCCGCCGCCGTAGTTCTCACCGTAAGAGATGACCGGCCAGCCGTAGTTTTTACCGGCTTGCGGCTGGTTGATCTCGTCGCCGCCCTGCGGGCCATGCTCGTGTGTCCACAGTGTGCCATCAGGCGCTAGCGCCGCGCCTTGCGAGTTGCGGTGGCCGTAGCTCCAGATCTCTGGCTTGTCACCCGTTTTGCTGACAAAGGGGTTGTCTTTCGGCACGCTGCCGTCTTTGCCGATACGCACCACTTTGCCGTGGTGGTTGTCCAGCGTCTGCGCGTCCTGCATCCTGCTAAAGCGGTCGCCCAGCGTCAAAAACAATGTGCCGTCAGGTTTGCCGTTTTTAAGCGCTTCGACAATGCGGCAGCCAAAATGGGCGCTGCTGCTGAATTTGGGCAGTTGCCTGAAGATGATCTGAACATCATCCAGCCGACGTGCATCAGCGCTGAGCTTGGCGCGCGCCAGTGCTGTGCTGTTGCCGGATTGGCCAGAAGCTGCGGGTTCTGAAAAGCAGAAATACAGCGTGCGGTTTTGGCTAAAAGCCGAATCCACCACCACATCCAGCAAACCGCCCTGCCCGCGCGCGTCGATAGCCGGCAAGCCCTGCACGGGCTCACCCAACGAGCCATTCGCGGCAACCACGCGCAGACGTCCCGGTCGCTCGGTCACCAGCATCCGGCCATCGCCCATGAAAGCGACCGCCCACGGGTGCTCCAGGCCTTTGGCGACCACCTCAAAACGCGGTGTTTGCGCGGTGGCTGTTGTGACCACAAACGCCGTCAGCAACAGGTAAATCGAGCGTACGAGTTTGATTTGCATGGTGACCTTTGAAATGTTACCGATAAACGTTAATGTGCTTTTTCCCAATTTTCGCCCACCCCCACTTCGGCAAGTAAGGGTACTTTGAGATGCGCGACACCCGCCATCAAACGGGGAATCTCGTGTTTCAGCCAATCGACTTCATTCAAAGGCACCTCAAACACCAGCTCGTCATGCACCTGCATGATCATCTTCGTGCCGCGCTTTTCAGCGTCTAGCACTTGCTGCACCTTGATCATGCTCAATTTAATCAAGTCTGCCGCTGTGCCCTGCATGGGCGCGTTGATGGCAGCGCGTTCGGCTCCGGCGCGGCGCGGGCCGTTGGGGGAGTTGATCTCGGGCAGGTAGAGGCGGCGGCCAAAGACGGTTTCGACGTAGCCCTGGGCTTTGGCTTCGATTTTGGTGTGGTCCATGTAGTGCTTGACGCCGGGGTAGCGGGCGAAATAGCGTTCGATGTAGTTTTTAGCGGCGGTGTTGTCGATGCCTAAATTACGTGCTAAACCGTAGGCGCTCATGCCGTAGATCAAGCCGAAGTTGATGACTTTGGCATAGCGGCGCTGCTCGCTTGAAACTTCGTGCGTCTGCACCCCAAACACCTCGGCAGCGGTGGCGCGGTGCACGTCCATGCCGTCGTGGAAAGCCAGCAGCAGCGACGCGTCCCCGCTGATGTGCGCCATGATGCGCTGCTCGATTTGCGAGTAGTCGGCACTGGCGATGACGTGGCCGGGCGCGGCGACAAAAGCCTCGCGCACGCGCCGCCCCTCAGCCGTTTTGACGGGGATGTTCTGCAAGTTGGGGTCGTTGCTACTCAAACGCCCGGTCACCGCCACCGCTTGCGCGTAGTGGGTGTGGACGCGGCCGGTGCGTGGCAGCGCGAGCTGCGCCAGCTTGTCGGTATACGTACCTTTGAGTTTGGCGATGCCACGGTGCTCCAAAATTTTGGCGGGCAGCGGGAAGTCTTCGGCCAGCTTTTCCAGCACCTCTTCGTCGGTACTTCTCGCACCCGTGGCGGTTTTTTTGACGACAGGCATGCCCAGTTTGTCGAAAAAGATCTCGCCTAATTGCTTAGGGCTACTCAAATTGAAGGGTTGCCCGGCTATCTCATACGCCTCATTTTCCAGTTCAATGATGCGCTGCCCCAGCTCGTGGCTTTGGGTGGCCAGCATGGGCGCGTCTATCAGCACGCCGTTGCGTTCGATGCGGTACAGCGCCTCGCTGCTGTCGATTTCCAGCTGGTAGATGAAGCGCAGTTTGTCGTCTTTTTCCAGTTGTGGCCACAGCGCCAAATGCACGTCCAGCGTCTGGTCGGCGTCTTCGCACGAATATTCGGCGGCTTTGGCTATGTCGACCTGATCGAAGCATATCTGGTTCGCGCCTTTGCCGCACAAGTCCTCAAAGCTGATGCCAGTACGCCCCAAATGGCGCTCGGCCAGGCTGGACAAACCATGCTTTTGATGCACTTCCAGCACATAGCTTTGCAGCATGGTGTCGTGGGCGTAGCCCTGCACCTCGATGCCGTGGTTGGCAAAAACATGGCGGTCGTACTTGATGTGTTGGCCGAGTTTTTTGTGCGCTGGGCTTTCCAGCCAAGGCTTGAGCTTCGCCAGCACCTCGTCACGCGGCAGCTGCTCTGCCGCGCCGGGGTAGATGTGTTTTACGGGGATGTAAGCAGCCTCACCCGGTGCGACGCTCAGGCTGATGCCCACAATTTCGGCGCGCATCTCGTCCAGCGAGGTGGTTTCGGTGTCCACCGCGACCAAATCTGCCGCTTGGACTTTGGCCAGCCAAGCGTCAAACATCTCCCAAGTCAGCACGGTTTCGTAGACCAAAGTCGAAATTTTTGACGATGGCGGCAGTTGCTGGTCTGACAGCTCTAAACCTTCAGCGGCGGCAACTTCAACGGCGGGTTCGTCAAACAAACCGGGCTCGGTAGCCTTTATTTTCCGTTCGCCCTGAGCTTGTCGAAGGGTTTCGACAGGCTCAACCCGAACGGAGGTATTTGCGTTTGCGGCTTCTAAACTGCGCACCAAGCCTTTAAAGCCAAATTTAGTGTAAAAATCGAGTATAGCCGTCGTATCTATTGCCTGATAAGCTATTTTATCCATAGCAGGCAGACCATCGATATAGCTGCTCAGATCGCAGTCTTTCTTGATGGTGACGAGACGGCGGCCCTGCGGCAACCAATCAACGGCAGCGCGCAGGTTCTCGCCCGCCACGCCTTTGATCTCGTGCGATTTTTCCATCAGCGCATCGAGCGAGCCATATTCCATCAACCATTTCGCCGCCGTTTTGGGGCCAACTTTGGCGACGCCGGGCACGTTGTCTACTGTATCCCCAACCAGTGTTTGATAATCCACCATCAGCGCGGGCGGTACGCCAAACTCGGCCGTCACCCCCGCCACGTCACGGCGTTTGCCGTTCATGGTGTCGATGATGGTGATGTGCTCGTTCACCAACTGGCTCAAATCCTTGTCGCCGCTGGAGACGATGACCTCGATGCCCTGGTTCGCCGCCATCACGGCCAGTGTGCCGATCACGTCGTCGGCCTCCACGCCCGGTACGACCAATACCGGCCAGCCCATCAAGCGGCAAACCTCATGCACCGGCTCGATCTGGCTGCGCAGGTCGTCCGGCATGGGGCTGCGGGTGGCTTTGTAGGCGGGGTACCATTCGTCGCGGAAGGTCGGGCCTTTGGCGTCGAACACGCAAACGGCGTAGTCAGCAGGCTGCTCTTTGCGCAAGGCTTGCATCATGTTGACGATGCCGCGAATCGCACCCGTGGCTGGGCTGGTGGGGTCGCCGGCGACAGCGCGCAGGTCGGGCATGGCATGAAAAGCGCGGTAGAGGTAACTGGAGCCATCTACCAAAAGAAGTGTTTTAGTCATTTTTTTTGATTTTTTAACAATTTTTTCGACATTAACTGTCGAATTTTTCTTAGAAATTAGCCTAGATTGTGCATTGCCTACAATCAGGGGGCAAATTGATACGTCCAACTATACGTTTTTAGGCATTTTTTAATCTCAACATGGCTGTTTACACCGAAATTTCTACTACCGAAGCTGGCGAATTGCTGCGCCAACTGGGACTTGGCCAACTGACAAAGCTGGAAGGCTGCTCTGGCGGCATTGAAAACACCAATTATTTCGCCACTTCTGATATCAGTGAGCACGTACTTACCGTGTTTGAACGCCTGAGTTTTGAGCAACTGCCGTATTACCTGCATTTGATGAAGCACCTGGCCGCCAAAGGCATTCCTGTGCCCGATCCATCAGCTGACGCGGTGGGCAATATTTTGCACAGCTTGCAGGGCAAACCCGCCTGTGTGGTGAACAAACTGCGCGGAAAGAGCGAATTGACACCCACCCCGGCGCATTGCGCCCAAGTGGGCGAAATGCTGGCGCGTATGCACTTGGCAGGCAAAGACTACGAGCGAATGCAACCCAATTTGCGTGCCCTGCCGTGGTGGAACGAGACCGTGCCCGTCGTTTTGCCGTTTTTAACCGATGTGCAGCGCGACTTGATCGTCAGCGAATTGGCGTACCAAAACCACATTGCAGCAGGTTCAGCCTACGCAGCCCTGCCACGTGGCCCGATTCATGCGGATTTGTTTCGCGACAATGTGATGTTTGAAGCGGGTAAGTTGACTGGTTTTTTTGACTTTTATTTTGCCGGCAACGACAGCTGGTTGTTTGATTTGGCAGTATCGCTCAACGACTGGTGCACAGTGCATGGAAATAAACCGCTAGCCGGAGTATATATTTCCGATAATGCTTCTGAATTTATAGCAAGTTATGAAAAAATCCGCCCTTTGACCTCTGCAGAACGACAGCTTTTACCCGCCATGCAACGCGCGGCGGCGCTGCGGTTTTGGATATCCCGGTTGTGGGACTTTCACCTGCCACGCGAAGCCAGCATGCTCAAAGCGCACGACCCGGTGCATTTTGAGCGGGTGCTGCAGCAGCGCGTTTGGCATCCGTACCAATTGTCTTAGAACGCATCTTTAAACGCATCTTTTCGAATTTAAACCGCCCTATACACGCCACACACATGTCTTTGCCTCTAACAACATCGTCTGCCATCTCCCTGAACGTCGTGCCTGCGCGCACGGGAATCGCCTGGGTCAAACTTGGCATCAAAACGTTTTTCGAGCAGCCACTGGCCATGGGTGGTTTGTTTTTCATGTTTATGGCGCTGATTTCGCTGGTGTCACAACTGCCTTACGTGGGTACCGCCCTTGCTTTGGTCGTACTTCCTGCGGCGACGATAGGTCTGATGGCAGCAACGCAGGAGGCAAGCAACGGAACATTTCCCATGCCTATGATGCTTTTTACCGCTTTCAGAGCTGGCACCAAGAAAACACAGGCGATTTTGATGCTGGGTGCGCTCTACGCTGTCGGTTTTTTAATCGTTCTAGGCGTTTCTGCGCTGTTTGATGGTGGCCAGTTTGCCAATTTCTACCTGGGCGGTGGCGGGACTGGTGAAGTTGGAGCTAAGCTGACGAAAGAAATCATGGGTTCGTCTGAGTTTCAAATGGCGACTTGGGCGGCCATGGCGCTGTATTTGCCGCTGTCGCTGATGTTTTGGCATGCGCCCGCTTTGGTGCATTGGCACGATGTGTCACCGATCAAAGCGCTGTTTTTTAGCTTCATTGCCTGCGTTAAAAACTTTGCCGCCATGGTGGTTTTTTTCTTCATGTGGCTGGCCGTGTTTAGCCTGGGTGGCTTGGTGTTGACGCTGGTAGCCGCATCCACGGGCTCTGAATCAGCCGTGTCTTTCATCATGTTGCCTGCTGCACTTTTGATGGCGACGATGTTTTTCACCTCGATTTACTTCACATTCAAAGACAGTTTTATCACTGAAAATAAAAGCTAATATCACTTTCAGCCAGCGTATTTAAACAATAGTTTGCTATTATTTTTATTGTTTTTTATTGTATTGGGCGATGGCTTTTGCCAAATCTTCGTATTCTTCACAGGTTTTGTTGCCACAAATAGAAGCCAATAGCGCCAAATGCTTTTCAGCTTCAGCTGGTTGTTTGACCATCAAATACGCTTCACCAATATATTCGTGCGCGCCTTTGTGTTTGGGGTCTAGCTTGAGTGCCACACGGTAGTTTTCAAAGGCTTTCTCTATATCGGGCTTGGCCTGCTTTCTGTAGCTATATGCCAATAAATTAAAGCCGTCAGGATTATTTGGCTCTTGGAGCACGGCTTTTTGAAGTAGGATAATTGCTGTGGGCCAGTCGTTAGCGGCAATTGCTTTACGACCAGCACGTAAAGGGGTATCTTGTTCCGACGCAACATCTTCGGTGTTTGCATCTCTAGTTTCAACATAGTCCCTGGCGCTGGCAGTCTGTATCGCCAATATAAAAACGAACAGCATGCAGACGCTTTTTTGCAAATTAATCACTGAGATATACCTATGACGGTTAACGTTGAAGATTTGTTGCTTTAAAATTTTAGCAGTTAAGACATCATTTTTATGAACTATTGATGACTGATAAATCGACAATACAGCTGAATCGCCGCCACGCCATGACCAAGGGGTTAACACTCCTGGCAGGCATTGGCGGAATGGGTGGCGTTTTAACGACTGGCTGCACCATCAGCGCGGACTTTGACCATACAGACAGTCTTGCGCCTCGTTTCGACCCCACCTTGAATCGCCCTGCTCGCGTGGCCTGGGTGTTCAGCTCGGGCGGACCACGTGGTTTTGTGCACATTGGCGTGCTCAAAGCGCTGGAGGAACTGGGGCTCAAACCTGATTTGATCGTCGGCGGCTCGGCTGGTGCTTTGGTGGGCGCGCTGTACGCCAGCGGAATACGGGCTGCAAAATTGGAGGCACTGGCTTTAGATTTGGGCTTGCTTGAAGTGGGTCGCTGGGCGATGTTGGGCGAAGGCAAGTTTGACGGTGCACCTATTGCAGCACAGGTGACCGAGCAGATCATGGCACAAACTGGGCAGCCATCCATCGAGAAACTGCCGATTCGCTTTGCCGCTGCTGCCGCAGAAAAATCGTCGCGCAAGCCTGTTATTTTCAACGCCGGACACGCTGGCTTGGCTGTGCAGGCCAGCAGCGCGATTGAGGGCATGTTCACCCCCGTACGGATTCGCGGGGTGCAATACATCGATGCAGACTTGGTCATGCCCATGCCCGTACGCTTGGCGCGAGCCATGGGTGCGGTCAAAGTGATGGCTGTCGATGCCTCCGCCCACGAAGAAAATTCACCCGCTGGCTCTGCGCGTTTTAAAGAAGGTGATTTGCGCAAACGCGCTTTGACACGCCCCGACACACTGGCCGCTGATGTGGTCCTACATCCTGATTTTGGTTATTACGTCAACACCAGCAAAGAATTCAGACTACGCTGCATCAACGCGGGTTATGAGCAAACCATGGCGAAGGCGCAGGTTTTGAGGGCTATGCATGCGTGATTGATGCGTAAATCGGCGCTTAAATTGGTGTGAGCTTAGCCACACTCAGCGCCAACCACTTCACGCCATGGCGCGGGAAGTTGACTTGGGCTTTGGCATCGTCGTCCAAACCCTCCAGTGTCAGCAACTTGCCTTCACCAAATTTGGGATGAAACACTTGCATGCCAGCACGCAAGCCATGGGCTGGTTCGGCTTTTTGCTGCGGCACTGAGGGACTGGCAAACCGCTCTAAATTACCTGCATTTGACCCTGAAAATTGGCCTCTAGCCGGCGTATTATATGCTTGATAAGCTCCTGAATTAATAGCAGAATTAAACCCCGAACCAAAGCTGGATGTTTTCGGGCTGATCCATTTCAAGGCATCTTCAGGCAACTCGTCAAAAAACCGGCTCTTCAAGTTGTAGCGGGTTTGGCCGTGCAACATGCGGGTTTGCGAGTGGCTGAGGTACAGCCGTTTGCGGGCGCGGGTGATGGCGACGTACATCAAGCGGCGCTCTTCCTCCAAGCCGCCAACGTCTGACATGGAATTTTCATGTGGAAACAGACCTTCTTCCATACCGCCTATGAACACGCAGTCAAACTCCAGCCCTTTGGAGGCGTGTACCGTCATCAGCTGAATGGCATCTTGCCCAGCTTGGGCCTGGTTGTCGCCGGATTCAAGCGCGGCATGGGTCAAAAATGCATTCAAGGGAGACATGGTTTCACCGGTGGCGAATTCTGCGTCTAGCGCGGCATCAAGAGCTACCCCGTCGCTACGCGCCACCCCTTCATGATGAAGGGGAATGAATGCGGGTTCAAAATTTCCCTTCAAATTCCCCTTCAATGTGAAGGGGTGCCCAACGGGCGGGGTAGCCCCTGCATCCTCCGCAGGCATAGCCACCGCGCTGCGACCAAAACCTTCGATGGTGACAAAGCTTTCCGCCGCGTTGACCAGCTCTTCCAAGTTTTCTATGCGGTCTGCGCCTTCGCGGTCGGCTTTGTAGTGCTCGATCAAGCCGCTGTGGTCTAACAGCAGTTCGATGATTTCACGCAGCGTTGCGCCCTGGGTTTTCTCTCGCAACACATCAATTTTGGCGACAAATGCGCATATGTTGATGCCGGCTTTGCCACCCACCAAACTCACCGCGTCGCACAGCGAACATCCCGACGCCTTGGCTGCGTCTTGCAGCTGCTCAATGCTGCGTGCGCCTATGCCGCGCGGTGGAAAATTCACCACCCGCAGAAAGCTGGTGTCGTCCAGCGGGTTTTCTAAAAGCCGCAGGTAGGCCAGCGCATGTTTGATTTCCGCACGTTCGAAAAAGCGTAGCCCGCCATACACGCGGTACGGCATGGCGGCATTAAAAAGCGCCGTCTCAATCACCCGGCTTTGGGCGTTGCTGCGGTAGAGCACCGCAATCTCTTTTTTGTTAACGCCGCCGTCTTCGCCATCGCCTCTGACCAATTGCTTGATTTCATCAACCAACCAAGCTGCTTCCGCATAGTCGCTGACCGACTCCACCACCCGGACTGGCTCGCCAGGGCCTTGGCTGGTACGTAGATTTTTACCGAGACGTTTGCTGTTGTGGCTGATCAACTCGTTGGCGGAATCCAAAATATTGCTGCCGCTGCGGTAGTTTTCTTCCAGTTTGATTTGGTGCTCAACCTTAAATTCGCGCACAAAATCCGCCATGTTGCCCACACGCGCCCCGCGAAAGGCGTAGATGCTCTGGTCGTCGTCACCCACCGCCATCACATTGCCTGTGGGTCTGAAGTCTGCACCCAGTGCGCTGTTCAAAGTGTTGTTGCCGCCAGCCAGCATCTTGATCCAGGCGTATTGCAAGCGATTCGTGTCCTGAAACTCGTCAATCAAAATATGCCGAAAGCGGCGCTGGTAGTGCTCGCGCACAGGGTCGTTGTCACGCAGCAGCTCGTAGCTGCGCAGCATCAACTCGCCAAAATCAACCACGCCTTCGCGCTGGCATTGCTCCTCATACAGCGCGTAGAGTTCGATTTTTTTACGGGTATCCGGGTCTTTGGCATCCACATCTCTGGGACGCTGGCCATCTTCTTTGCAGCCGGCGATAAACCACATCAGCTGTTTCGGTGGGTAGCGCTCATCGTCCACATTGAACTGTTTGCACAGCCGCTTGATGGCGCTGAGCTGGTCTTGGATGTCCAAAATCTGGAAGCTTTGCGGCAAATTGGCCACTTTGTAATGGGTGCGCAGCAATCGATTGCACAAGCCGTGAAACGTGCCAATCCACATGCCGCGCACATTGACGGGCAGCATGGCGGTGAGCCGCGTCATCATCTCTTTGGCGGCTTTGTTGGTAAAGGTGACTGCCATCACGCCGCCAGGAGTAATCTGGCCGGTTTGCAGCAGCCAAGCGATGCGGGTGGTCAAAACCCGCGTTTTACCCGAGCCTGCGCCCGCCAAAATCAAGGCGTGGCCGTTCGGCAAGGTGACAGCGGCTAGTTGCTCAGGATTAAGGTTATTCAGCAAACCGCCCGCGCTGTTGGAGAAGTTTGTAAGCTGCGGCTGTGCTGGAACGACCACTTCAGTGGAAAAAGCTTGATTTTCAGAGTACATATGCCATTGTAGAAACTCTTTGCCTCAAGTATTGGGTAATTTTGGGGAAGCTAGTAGAATCAATCACCGGGCTCACGTATTTGTGGCTCGGTTTTTTTTGCCTATATCTTTTTAGAATTTTGTTTTAGTTTTTTGACTATTTGCCTTGAAGGACGACTGCTGTGGAAATATTTGACTACGACAATGTGCTGCTTTTGCCACGCAAATGCCGCGTAGAAAGCCGATCTGAGTGCGATGCGGGTATCGAGCTGGGTGGGCGCAAGTTCCGCATTCCGGTTGTCCCTGCCAACATGAAAACGGTCATCAATGTGCCGATTTGTATTTGGTTGGCCAAAAATGGCTATTTTTACGTGATGCATAGATTTGACCTGGACAATATCCAGTTCGTCAAAGACATGCGTGCAGCAGACGTGTTTTCATCGATTTCACTGGGTGTAAAGCAAGCGGACTACGAAACGGTTGACCAACTCAAAGCGCAAGATTTAGCACCAGACTACATCACCATCGACATTGCCCATGGCCATGCGGACAGTGTGAAAAACATGATTGGCTACTTGAAAGAAAAGCTACCCACATCATTCATCATTGCTGGCAATGTGGGCACGCCTGAAGGCATCATTGACCTGGAAAATTGGGGCGCAGACGCAACCAAGGTGGGTATTGGCCCAGGCAAAGTGTGTATCACACGCCTCAAAACCGGTTTTGGCACGGGCGGCTGGCAGCTCAGCGCGCTCAAGTGGTGTGCACGCGTGGCAACCAAACCCATCATTGCGGATGGTGGCATTCGGGAGCATGGTGACATCGCGAAATCTATCCGATTTGGTGCAACGATGATCATGATTGGTTCTATGCTGGCGGGTCTTGAAGAAAGTCCAGGCACAACGGTTGAAGTCGATGGCAAGCTCTACAAAGAGTATTACGGCAGTGCGTCTGACTTCAACAAAGGCGAGTACAAGCACGTAGAAGGCAAGCGGATCTTGGAGCCCATCAAAGGCACGTTGAAAGACACCTTGATTGAGATGGAGCAAGATGTGCAAAGCTCAATCAGCTACTCAGGTGGCAAAAAGCTGCTGGATATTCGCAAGGTCAATTACGTGCTACTTGGTGGCGACAATGCCGGCGAACATTTATTGATGTAGATTTAGTGTCGATTTACTTTTCAAGTAGCTCTAGTGCCAGCTGATGCAGCCGTGATTCAGGCTGGCACAAGCTCTCCAACACGGTGAAGTGGTTTAAGCCAGGCAATTGTTCACACACGGGCACGGTTGATTTGCCCCATGTGTCTTGAATCAATTGGTTGTGGCGTAAAAATTCGGGCGACTCATCACCGCCAACGACGCTGTACAACTGGCCTTGTTTTGGCGCAGGCATCCAAGCTGGGCTGATGCGCTTGACCTCTGCAACCGTTAAATGCAGAGAATCTTGCAAATATGGGCTGTGCATGGGCGTTTCCATCTCAAACAAACCTGAAATCGACAAGGCGTTTTTCACAACATCGTTTGGTAACGTTGCATCGAATTTTGGCCACAAACAACTCAAAAGCATCGCAACCAGATGGCCACCTGCCGAATGGCCTGCAACGGTGATGCGCCCAGGATCACCGCCATATTTGTCTATGTTTTTGTAAACCCAAGCCACCGCTTTGACCAGCTGCAATACGATGTCGGACACTTTGACAACTGGGCACAGGCTGTAATTGGGTATCACCACGCAAGCACCTTGTTTGGTGAAAGTGGTCGCCAAAAAAGATTGATCTGCTTTATCCAGCGACCGCCAATAACCGCCATGGATGAAAATCAAGACTGGTGCCGCTTTGGAAGAAGTTGATGTCGAAGGTGATCGAAGAAAAATATCTAGTTTTTCTTTGTCTCCTACCCCATAGGCAACATCAAGTTTGCAATTGGCTGATTGCCGAACAGCCGCCGAATCTTGCGTCCAGCGCTGCAATAAGTCCATGCACTCAGGCACGAGCAGGCGATTGTTATAAAGTTTATCTAGTGTTGCAGCATCTCGTATTGTCATTTATATTCTTTCAATTTCAAAAGAATATTATCCCGATAAGCGCGATGTTTTTGGCACATGCGCCATTAAAAACTCCATTTGATCCGCCAAAATACGGCGATTCCGCAAAATGAAGTCTTCCCACAAACTGGGCACATACGGTGCGTAAAGCAAGGGCATATTGGCTTGCTCTGGTGTGCGGCTGCTTTTGCGGTGGTTACACGCGCGGCAGGCTGTGACGACGTTCATCCAATTGTCGATGCCGTTTTGGGCGAAGGGAATGATGTGCTCGCGTGTCAGCTCTTGCTCGTGATAACGATCTCCGCAATAAGCGCATACGTTGCGATCACGAATGAACAATTTGCCGTTGGTTAAACCTGGTTTGGATAAAAACGGGTTGTTTTTTGGCACACCACGTGTACCGATGATGCTGTTGACGGTAATGATAGATTGCTCACCCGTGATGGCGTTGTGTCCACCGTGATAGACAGCGACTTGAGCGCCAGACTCCCAACGGACGTCTTTGCAGGCATAGTGGATCACCGCCTCTTCCAGCGATATCCAAGACTGGGGCAGCCCTTGGGCCGACAATTTCAACACTTTCAAAATTACCTCCGAACTTAGTAACTTTCACGAACTCGGATGTCAAACTTATTACTTGCTTCAATTGGGGCAACTTGCGGTGAGTCACCCATGTGTCACATTTTCATGCTGAACCGCCTTCTAAGCAACAATGTACTCGTTTTTAAGCGATGATAGGTTTTACCTTACTTTCATATCGACTTTATGACAACAGAAAATCAACTTGATGCTTGGTTAGCCCAAGAGCAGCACATTCGAGCTATCACTGCAAAAGGCGCAGGCGCTGGCGTTGCGACCCATACGCAAATAGCCGGCAAGAATGGCTTAGAGGTGATGCAGGCTTTGCTCAGCGGCGAAATTCCATTTGCAGCCATAGGCAGAACACTCGATTTCATGCTGATTGAAGCCACTTCTGGTCGAGCCGTTTTTCAAGGAACACCTGGTCCAGCTCATCTGAACCCTATGGGCGGTATTCATGGCGGCTGGTATGCAGCGCTGTTGGATTCGGCACTGGGATGCGCGGTTCACACCATGATGCCCGTCGGGCGTGGCTATACAACCGCTGAGCTGAGTGTCAACATCGTCAAAGCCATCACGCCCAAGGTCTCGCGAATTCGTGCCGAAGGCAAAGTCATCCACTGCGGCCGCCAGCTCGCCACGGCTGAAGCGCGTTTGTTTGGACCAGACGGCACCCTGTATGCCCATGCAACGACCACCTGTTTGGTGTTTGAATTACCCAACTTAACACCTAAAGCCAGCGGTTAAAAACCATTCAATACGCGGTCGTTCATTTCACGGCACAATAGAGAGATGAGATTTCTACACACCATGCTGCGCGTTGGCAACCTTCAACGTTCGATTGATTTTTACACCCATGTGCTAGGCATGAAACTGCTGCGCACCTCTGAAAACACAGCGTACAAATACAGCTTGGCTTTTTTAGGCTATGGCAGCAACCCCGAACATGCTGAGATTGAGTTGACGTACAACCACGGCGTTGAAAGCTATGACATGGGCACAGCTTATGGCCATGTAGCTTTGGGCGTGCCCGATGTAGCGGCAACTTGCGACGCGATGCGCACGCAAGCTGCTGAATACGGCGGCGCCGTCACCCGCGAAGCTGGCCCCGTCAAAGGCGGCACAACCATCATCGCGTTTGTGACCGACCCTGATGGCTACAAGATTGAGCTGATTCAGCGCACTGAATAAACGCGCTAAAGAAATTTAACGCTTCAATTTAACGTTTCAGTTGGCAGGCTTCTGTTGCCAGCTGCGTAATCCGCGCCCAATCTCCTGACGCCACCGCATCCGCTGGCGTCAACCACGAACCGCCCACGCATTTCACGTTCGGCAAAGACAAAAAGTCTGGCGCATTAGCCAAAGTCAAACCACCAGTTGGACAGAACTTGATGTCAAAAAATGGCCCACTCCAGGCTTTCAGCAAGGCCGAGCCACCCGCTTGCATCGCGGGGAAAAACTTCAACTCGGTAAATCCATCTTCCTGCGCCATCATGATTTCGCCACCAGTAGCAACACCTGGCAACAGTGGCAAACCCAGATCACGGCACGCTTTGCCGACGGCACTTGTGTAGCCCGGGCTGACGGCAAAGAGCGCGCCGGCTTTGGATGCCGCTTGCGCATCTGCCGCACTGCGCACCGTGCCCGCGCCCACCACCGCTTCAGGTACTTCTTTGGCAATGGCTTCAATGCACGCCAAGGCTTGTGGCGTGCGCAGCGTCACTTCAAGCATGCGGATGCCACCAGCCACCAAGGCGCGAGCCATGGGTACAGCGTGCGCGACGTCGTTCAACACAATCACAGGAATCACGGGGGCGTCTTGCATCACTTGCAAGGCTGTTAAGTTTTTAAGATCAATTGGTTTCATATTTATTTATTTGTTTGTATAACTTTGTTAGGCTTTGTTAGGAATGGCATTGAAAACTAAGTTCTATAGCCAGGTTGTAGCGCCTTCTTCAGCGGCGGTTGCGTTACGCCGCATAGCAGCAAATAAATCTCGTCCCATGCCAACGCCATTGGCGTCACGCAAAGCTTGCGGCATCACGTCCACCGTGCGGGCAGCCCAGTCCCCCTCGCTGACGAGCACTTGCAGCGTACCCGCCACTGCGTCTAGGCGAATCACATCACCCGTACGCACTTTGGCCAACGGCCCGCCTGCTGCAGCTTCGGGTGACACGTGGATAGCAGCGGGAATCTTGCCCGATGCGCCACTCATACGGCCATCGGTGACCAGCGCTACTTTGAAACCTTTGCCTTGCAAAATCGCTAGGGGCGGTGTCAATTTGTGCAACTCAGGCATGCCATTGGCTTGCGGCCCTTGCCAACGAACGACGCAGATGATGTCGCGCTCCATCTCTTTGGCATTGAAGGCTGCCGACATGGCTTCTTGCGACTCAAACACGCGGGCTGGCGCTTCCACGATGTGGCAGTCGTCCGGTACGGCAGATATTTTGATCACGCTGCGGCCTAAATTGCCTTGCAGCAGCATCAAGCCACCTGTAGCGCTGAATGGGCTACTTACGGGACGGCAAACAGCGTCGTCTTGCGTTGCGCCTATGGCATGCCAGTGCAGATTGCCATCCACCAGATTTGGCTCGCCTGTGAACTCACGCAGTCCAGCGGGGCGCACGGTCAGCACATCCGCATGCATCAAACCGGCATCCAGCAACTCGCGAATCACGTAGCCTGGACCGCCTGCAGCTTGGAATTGGTTTACATCGGCACTGCCGTTCGGGTACACGCGGCTGAGCAAGGGAATCACACCCGACAAGGCCGAGAAATCATCCCAATCAATGGTGATGCCCGCTGCACGCGCAACAGCCACCCAATGAATCAAATGGTTGGTCGAGCCGCCTGTGGCCAGCAAAGCAATCATGGCGTTGACGATGCAGCGCTCGTCAACCAGTTTGCCAATTGGCGTCTTGCAAGCCAGTACGGTACGGGTGGCTTCGCGTGAGAGCTCATCACGCAAGTCGTTGTCAGGGTTCACAAAAGCGCTGCCGGGCACGTGCAAGCCCATGGCTTCAAGCAACATTTGGTTGCTGTTGGCCGTGCCGTAAAACGTGCAGGTGCCGCGCCCGTGGTAGGCCTTGGATTCAGCTTCTAAAAGTTCCGCACGCCCTACCAGCCCCAGCGCCGCCTGCTCGCGCACCTTGGATTTGGCGTTGTTGGACAAGCCGCTGGTCATCGGCCCCGCCGGTACAAACACAGTTGGCAAATGCCCAAATTGCAACGCACCAATCAGCAAACCGGGCACGATTTTGTCGCACACCCCCAGCATCAGCGCACAGTCAAACACATCGTGGCTGAGTGACACGGCGGTGGACATGGCTATCACGTCGCGGCTGAACAAGCTCAGCTCCATGCCCGCCGTGCCCTGCGTCACGCCATCGCACATGGCGGGCACGCCGCCTGCGACTTGAGCCGTTGCGCCGTGTTTGCGGGCTTCGATTTTGATGAGGTCTGGGTACTGCTGGTACGGCGCATGCGCTGAAAGCATGTCGTTGTAGGCGTTGATGATGCCAATATTGGGCGCTTTTTCCGCAACAACCTTGAATTTGTCGTTGTTGGGCAAAGCTGCAAAAGCATGCGCCACATTGGCGCAACCCAGCCGGTCTGCGCCACGCGGGCGGTTGGCTGCGATGTCAACGCGCTTCAAATAGGCTTGCCGAGTTACCGCGCTGCGCTCTCTGATGCGCTGGGTGACTTGTTCTACGATGGTGTTTAGTTTCATATTTTTTGGTAACTTAGTTACGGTGCCCAATACTACCGCGAAACTGCCTGATATGTGCGGCTTTTTGTTACGGAGCAGTTACCAAACACAGATGAACAGACGTAAAAAAACCCAGCAGGCTGGGCTTTTTCGTTCGATGGCAGCGACGAATTACTGAATAGACACTTCCACGCGACGCGCTTCTGCGCTGCTACCAGCGGCGGCTGTGGTGTTTTCAGGCTTTTTCAGCTCGATTTTGTCTTCTGCGACACCCAAAGCTTTGAGCGCATCACGCACGGCAAAAGCACGCAACTTGGACAATTCTGCGTTTTTTGCAGCATCGCCCGTTGCGTCGTTGAAGCCACTGACCACGGCTTTTTTACCGCCTGCGACAGCTTTCACCACATCGGCCAACGCCTCATTGCCGCCAGCGGCGACATCGGATTTACCAGAAGCGAAATAAAACTTCACCACGCCGTTTTCAACCTTGACACTGGCCGCATCAGCCGTAGCAGGCGTATTTGCTGACTGAACTACTGCAGAAGGGTTAGCAGAAGGTGCTGCTGCAGTCTTTGCTTTCAAATTGGTTTGATAGATACCCAAACCAACCGCCAAAGCGATGACCAAAGCCACGATACCGAACACCACACCTAAAATCCAGCCGTGGCTGTCATCGTCTTGAGAAAACATGGAAAACTCCAAAAATCAGTTGAAAAAGAGGAAACTAAAACTGTAAATACGCTAAATACCTGCGCTGATTGTAAATGAAGGCTTCTGCATCAACGCCTTATTAAGCTCAATAAAATTTCTGCCCGTTCCAAATCGTCCACCGTGTCAATATCCGTCACAATACCGATATCATTTACTACTAATTTAATAGCATTGTAGGCAATAATAACGCCGGCTGCGCCCTTATCTCCTCTTAAATTGAGTAGATTTGACTTGCAAACAACCGAAAAACCGACCGGATGGCCGCGCTGCTCTATGCCGTCGCTAACAAAACAAGGCAACACCACCTCATTTGTCTGCAAAGCTTGGGCGACTTGTAACAGCGTGGCTGCTTGAATCAGCGGCAAATCGGCGGGAAGGATGAGCCAACCGTGCGCATCCAGCGTTTTGCTGACCGCTGCGGCGATGCAATCACCCATGCCCGGGTGGCCACCGTCCTCCACATGCCATGGCAAACCACTGGCTTTAACGGCGTCTAGCGTGTGCTGCAACACGGTTTTACCAGTTAAAAGCGCTTGTAACTTGTGCGTTGTCCCACCCGAGGCTAAAAACCGCTCACCCCGCCCAGAGGCCAAAATCAGCACGGTTGGCGGGTTTTTAAAGACGGTTTCAGTCGCAGATTTAGTCGCGGTTTTAGTCAACTTCTCGGAATGCATGGTTACATAGTTGCTACAAGTTTCTATACTGTGCAGTATGACCGAACTTAACGCATCCAACGATCTGAAAAATCTGCAAAACCTACGCAAAAGCTACGAAAGCGCCGAGTTGAGCGAGAGCGATTCGTTGGCCAACCCACAAGACCAGTTTGCCCTGTGGCTGAAGCAAGCCATTGATGGCAAAGTGCCCGAGCCCAACGCCATGACCTTGGCCACCGTTGCCAGCAACCTGCGCCCCAGCACCCGCGTGGTGCTGATCAAAGGTTTTGACGAACGCGGCATCGTTTGGTACACCAATTTTGACAGCAGAAAAGGCAATGAAATCGCTGGCAACCCATATGCAGCCCTGCAATTTCATTGGGTTGAGCTGGAGCGCGTGGTGCGCATTGAAGGCATTGTCGAAAAAGTATCCGACGAAGAAAGCGACGCCTATTACCAAAGCCGCCCCATGGATTCACGCATAGGCGCTTGGGCATCGCCGCAATCGCAAGTCATCGCCAACCGAGGTGTTTTGGTGGCAAATGCGGCCAAATACGGAGCACAGTTTCTACCCACGATGCTCAAAAACGGCCCGCCAAGACCGCCAAATTGGGGTGGCTACCGCCTCAAACCCGACAGCTGGCAGTTTTGGCAAGGGCGCAGAAGCCGCTTGCATGACAGGCTGCGGTATACGCTGGATGGGCAGGGTGGGTGGATTAGGGAGCGTTTAGCGCCGTAATGCCATTTTTGAGTGCTATTTTGGCACCTAGCCGGCGTATTTATTGCCTATTTAGCTATCGAATATATAGCAAAATATAACGCATTACTTCAACACAGCCAACGCCGCTTTAGCCATGTTTCTCCCCGTCGCTGCCGTGGGGTGCAGGTTGTCCCAATAAGTGTAGGTGTCTGGCGTGGCGCAGGCTACTAGGTTGGTGACGCAGGGGTCTGTGGTGTTGGTGAAGCCGGCGGTGATGGCGACGGCGGATTTGAAGTCTGCCAAGCGAACGTCTGCACCTGCATGCGAGGCGCGGAAGTTGGCCAGCTCGTTGTTCAGCGTGCCGTTGAAGCCATTGGACAAAGCGGTTGCAGTGGCTGGCGATGGCAGGCCTTGACCGCGCGGGGTGGCGCCAACGTCGGGCACGTTGGTGACTAAAAATTTACGAGCACCGGCTTTGTAGAGCTTGTCCATGATTTTGGCGATGTCGGTGGGCGCTTGGGTGGTGATTTCACTGTGCGACAAGCCGTTGTTGATGACGGCGAAGATGTTGTTGCCGACCGTGGCGGCATCAATCACATACAAAGCGCTGGCATCGGCGCGGTTTAATGCTGAGGTTAAATACAGTGTGGTTTGGTAGCACATGTCAAACGGGTTGGGGCTGGTACCGCTGATTTCGCAGGTGCGGGCGCCGCCGACTGCATAGTTGGTGCCGCCGTTGACGAAGGGTTTGACGGCGTTGCCCAAGTCGGCCGCGACCACGTCTATCCATAGCAAACCGTTCGATGCGCGACCAGGGTAATAGGGTGCGCCGGGAAAGAGGCCGGGCACGACTGTGGCTGCGTTGCCGTTGTCTGACAAACTAGCGCCAAATACGACGATTTGGCTGTAGGTGTCGCCGCTTTTGCCACCGCTGCAGCCTGCAAACATCACGGCTGACAGGATAGCAATGGAGAGCAGGAGACTGATTTTCTTGAACCTGTTTTTCATACTGCGCCTAAAAAGTGGAAACTTATAAGCAAAGTCTATATTCAAAGCCAACAAATCAGCGCATTATTATGTTTGCTTACCAATTTGCAGATTTACTTACCGCGATGCGAGACTTACTTACCGCGATGCTCAAGCGGCGTTTCCAGGCGCTTGGCAGCGATGGTGAGGATACCGGTCATGATCAAATACAGCAGCGAAATGGCCAAATACGGCTCCCAGTAGCGAGAATATGCGCCAGCCACTGTGCGGGCGGCCATGGCCAGCTCTGCCAAGCCGATGGCTGACACCAAGGAGGAATCTTTCAGCAAGGTGATGGACTCGTTCACCAAGGGCGGCACCATGCGGCGCAGGGCTTGCGGCAGCACGATGTAGCGCATGGTGTCGCGCTCATTCAGCCCCAAACTTTGGGCGGCCTGCGTTTGCCCACGGGCGATGGACAAAATACCGGCGCGGACGATTTCAGCAATGTAGGCGCCCGCATTCAGCGTCAAAGCCACAATGCCTGAGAAAAATGCACCATGCAGTTGGCGGAACTCGCCAGCGGCCTCGCCCGTCATCAGCAGGCCGTGCTCGGGGTGAATCAAGGTGGGCATCAGCGCAAAATGCACCAATAGAATTTGAACAAACAGCGGCGTACCGCGAAAAAACCAAACGTAAGCAGTGCAAATCCAGCGCAAGATGCGCCGCAAACCTTTGCCCGGCTGGGCATTGACCAAGCCAATCAGCAAGCCCGCAATCATGCCCAAGGTGAGGGCAATGACCGTGAGCTTGGCGGTCATCCACACGCCCTCGACGAAGAGGGACGTGTACGGCGTCAAAATCTCCCAGCGTAAATCCATGGTTTTAAATTTTAAGTTTTAAATCGATACGCTTAGCTGGGAAGATTCGTTTTTTAACTTACTTTGCAGGAGCTGGCGCAGGCGCGGCGGCTGGTGCAGCAGCAGTCAAGGTCGACTTCATACCAAAGTATTTCACGTGGATGGTGTCGTAGCTGCCGTCTGCTTTGATAGCTGCCAAAGCGTCGTTGACCTTTTTAGCCAATTCGGTATTGCCTTTTTTCATGGCGATGCCGTACTGTTCAGGCACAAAAGACGCATCACTCACGCTTTTGAACTTGGCTGCTGGGTTGTTTTGAATATAGTGTTGGACAACGCCGTTGTCGGCCACCACGGCAGCGACGCCGCCAGCTTCCAATTCTTTCAAAGCCAATGGGGTGGATTCAAAACGCTTGATGCTGGTGCTGGTTTTACCCAATAATTTTTGCACCACTTCATCGCCCGTTGTACCAGTTTGCACGCCGACTTTGAGTTTTTTCAAATCATCAAACTTGGCGACTTTCGAGGCTTCTTTCACAGCGATCAACTGGTTGGCGTTGAAATAAGGCTCAGAGAAATCCATGGTTTGCTTGCGCTCGTCGGTGATGGTGACGGCGGAAACCACCATGTCGCGCTCACCCGTGTCTAGCGTTTTGAAAATGCCTTCCCACGGTGTGTTGATAAATTTAACCTCGATACCAGCTTTTGCGGCAACGGCTTTCACCACATCAACATCAAAACCTTCAATCGCGCCGCCAGGAGCGACGGATTCAAACGGTGCGTAGGCAGCATCTGTGCCGACCACGTAGACTTTGGCCGGTGCGGGTGCTGCTGGAGCGGCGGCGGCAGGTGCTGCGGCTGGCGCAGCTGGCGCGGCTTCTTGCTTGCTGCAAGCAGACAACATGGCGGCAGAAGCGACTGCCAACAAAGCGAAACGGCGAGAGATTGAATTAGCGTTCATAAGAAGTATCCTTGTATTTAAATTTAACTGCAAAAAATTATTTTGCCTTTTGAACAACCATTGCTAAACGACAAAACTTCCAGTTTAAGCGAGATTTGCAAGATTCATGTACAACCATTCTCTAAAACGTATTAGGGTAAGCATGGGGTGCATAAGAAGAAGAAGGTTGAGCAGTGGTGACGCTGATCTGGCTTTCGCCTGGCTGCAAACCACCCAAACTAAAGGGCCCAATTTGCACCCGAATCAGCCGCAGCGTGGGCAGCCCGACGGCAGCCGTCATGCGGCGCACTTGACGGTTGCGCCCTTCGCAAATTTGTATTTCTAGCCACGAGGTGGGCAAATTGGCACGGTAGCGCACAGGTGGCGTTCTGAGCCAAACTTTGGGTTCGGGGATAGATTTAACCTGCGCGGGCAGCGTCAAGCCATCGTTCAGAAGCACACCGTTTTGTAGCGCTACAAGTTGTGTCTCAGTGGCTAAGCCGTCCACCTGCACCCAATAGGTTTTGAACTGCGTCTCTTTCGGCTCGGTGATGCGTGCGTTCAAAACGCCGTCGTCGGTGAGCAGCAGCAGCCCTTCAGAATCCATGTCCAGCCGCCCCGCAACGCGCAAACTGGCGTCGTGGATGTAGTTCGCCAAGGTTTGACGGTCTGGCCGGTCAGCGTCAGGCCTGAACTGGGTTAAAACGTTGAAAGGTTTGTTAAAAAGTACAATTTTAGGCATGAAATTGGCACTTAGCCGGCGTATTTATTGCCTTATTAGCTATAAAAACAATAGCAAAATTTAATTTATAGTGAGCTGCGATGGTTTTATGATTTAACGCGATCAGCAAAGGTTTTGCGCAGTTTCGCCACTTTGGGCCCTGCCACGGCGACGCAATAGCCTTGGTTGGGATTTTTGGCAAAAAAGTCCTGGTGGTACTCCTCGGCTTTTGAGTAGTTCTGCAAAGGCAGCACCTCGGTGACGATGGGGCGACTGAAGACTTTGTCTGCGGTCAATTGGGCGATGAAGGCTTTGGCGGTTTTTTCTTGCTCGGGGGTGGTGAAGTAAATACCGCTGCGGTATTGGGTGCCCACGTCGTTACCTTGGGCGTTCAAAGTCGTCGCATCGTGCACCAGAAAGAAAATCTCCAAAATCTCGGTCAAACTGATGTTTGCGGGGTCAAAAGTCAGCTGCACCACCTCGTTGTGCCCCGTGTCGCCACCGCAAACGTCTTGATACGTTGGATTTAACACATAGCCATTGCTGTAGCCGCTGTCCACACTTTGTACACCGCGAACGCGGGCGTAAACGGCGTCTAGGCACCAAAAGCAGCCACCACCTAGGGTGATAGTTTCAGAATTCGACTTTTTTGTATTTTCCATAGGGGCACTTTACACAATATTTTGGGAACACAGATACCCGATTTGCATAAAGGGTAAAGAATAGTCAAGCTTGTTACCAGAGCGTGTCAATATCGCTTAAACTACATTAATAACCAATCGGTCATTAAATTGGTTAAACTTCATGACGCATTCCTGATATCTCAAAATTCAAATGTCCATCAAAGACATCATTTGCAACACCGTTTGTCCTGTAGACAGTGCCCGCGTCAAGCACGCGCGGCGCAAAGAGGCGCGTCCAGGTGAGCTACTTGATGCGGCACTCGACTTGTTTGTCGCCAAGGGTTTTGCCGCAACGCGCGCTGAAGAAGTGGCAGCCAAAGCGGGTGTATCAAAGGGCACGTTGTTTTTGTACTTCAAAAGCAAAGAAGAGCTGTTTGAGGCTGTGGTTCGTGAAAACATTGGCAAACCAATCAACCAAGGCTTGGCTGAAATTGACAACTTTGAAGGCACAACGACGGACATGTTGAAGTTCGCCATGTTTGCTTGGTGGGAGCGCGTGGGCAACACCAAGGCGTCTGGCATCAGCAAGCTGGTGATGTCGGAGGCAAGCAACTTCCCTGCACTCGCAAATTTCTACCAAGAAACCGTGGTTAAGCCGGGGCGGCAACTGATCCGGGCGATTTTGCAACGCGGCGTGGACCGGGGCGAATTTCGCACGTTGAACATGGATTACGCGGTGTACAGCGTGATTGCGCCGCTGATGTTTTTAACCATGTGGAAACACTCGCTGGGCGCGTGCAGTCTGGATGCACCGCTTAACCCGAAAGACTACATTGACAGCCAAGCTGACATCATCGTGAATGGCATTTTGGCGCATTCACCGGCTAACCAATATCAAACTTAAATTCAATCTAAGGACGACT
>JAYSZH010000165.1:0-1299 GCA_043738155.1 Polaromonas sp.
CCCGTGGCGACGTAGTTGGCAATCTGCGCCTTGGTCGTAGGCGCAAACGTCACTTTAGACTCACTCAACGCGACCAATCGCTTTTTGCAACCCGCGCCGTAAGCCATGGCAACCGACGTCAAAACCCGATGCGTCTTCCCCGACAACTCAGCCAACATCCGCGCCGCATCGGCCGCATTCTCAGGTTTCCCATAAATTACTCGCCCCATACACACCGTGGTATCTGCGCACAACACAGGTGCAGCGGTCAAACCACGGTTTTTCATTCGGGCGACAGCAGCATCCAGCTTTAAGCCAGTTACCCGCATCACGTACGCCTTAGGCACTTCGTTTTTAAGAGCAATTTCAAGGCTTTCTGCATCTTCAATCGCGTTTTCTGCAGCATCAGCCACCAAGATGTGGTGCGCAACGCCTATTTGATCCAACAATTGGCTGCGACGGGGGCTTTGGGAGGCTAGGTAGATGAAGGGAGCTGTAGCTGAACTCAATGGCTTACTCTCTGTGGTAAGGATGATTCGCATTGATAGACCACGCCCGATACAACTGCTCAATCAGCAACACCCGCGCAAAGGCATGCGGCAAGGTCAAGTCTGAGAGGCGAAGGCGCTCATGCGCTGCTTTTTTGAATTCGGGGTCTAGGCCGTCGGGGCCGCCTATGACCAAGGCGACGTCTGAGGCTTCAAGTTGCCAAATTTTGAGTTTGCCAGCCAACGCCATGGTGGTCAGATTGCTGCCGCGTTCGTCTAGGGCGACGATCCGCGTGCCTTTGGGGATGACGGCTTCGATGCGCTCGCGCTCAGCGGCGTAGATGGTTTCTAATGTTTTGGAACTACGGGGCTCGGTTTTGACGGTCTTGATCTCGACCTTGAGCTCAAACGGAAAGCGTTTGGCGTAGTCGTCCCACGCGGTTTGCGCCCAATCTGGCATGCTTTTACCGACAGCAACTACTATAATTTTCATAGCACTTTAGGCAATAAATACGCCGGCTATAGCTTAAAACATACTCCAAACCGGCTATTTTTAGCTGATTTAAGCCTTTTTGACGGCGACTTTTTTAGCCGCTACTTTTTTGGCAGGCGCTTTTTTAGCTGCCACTTTTTTGGCTGCTGGTGCAGCGCCAGTCGCAGTTTTTGCAGCAGCTCTTTTAGCGGCAGGCGTCTTTGCCGCTATTTTCTTAGCCGCTGCTGCTTTGGTAGATTTGATCGCCGCTTCTTTCTTGATCGCCGCTTTGGACGGGAAGGCTTCTGCCACGCCGGTTTTGGCGGCGTTGGAGCGTTTGAGCGTCATTGGCTTGTCAGC
>JAYSZH010000166.1:0-8178 GCA_043738155.1 Polaromonas sp.
TCACGGCAAAACCATCGGCCACGATTTTCTCTTCCGCCACTTGGTCATGCACAAACAGCACATCTGCATCGCCCCTGCGCCCCATATCCAGCGCCTGACCCGTACCCAAAGCCACGACTTTGACATCGATACCGCTGGTTTTTTTAAACTCGGGCAGCAAGAAGCTGAACAGGCCGGATTGTTCGGTTGATGTTGTGGAAGCGACCACAATCGATTGTGCCGAAACGTTTGAAATTGCTATGCTATTAATAGCTACTGAAGCAATAAATACGCTGGCTAGGTGCTTAAATGAGGGGGTAAATTGCATGTTTTAAAGTTAAACTGATAAAAGAAAGAGATTTGAGATAAAGATGCACTAACTTGCGTTATCGTATCTACTAATCCATTTTTCACCGATATGAAACGCCATGCATAGGCTCCAATTCCATTACACACTCAGTAAAAACGCCAGCCCACAAAACATCAATCAAAGGGTGCGCAACCCCTTGATTGACTTGCTGCAAGCCGTCTCAAACGAAGGCTCGATTTCAGCGGGTGCGCGGCAGCTTGGGCTGTCGTACCGCCACGTTTGGGGTGAGCTGAAGCGCTGGGAGAGCGAGCTGGGCGGCGAGCTGCTGATTTGGGAAAAAGGCCAATCTGCCCGTTTGAGCGAGTTTGGCAGCAAGCTGATGTGGGCTGAACGCCAAGCACAGGCGCGGCTGGCCCCCCAAATTGAGGCCTTGCGGGCGGAGCTGGAGCGCTCATTCGCCGTGGCTTTTGACGATGCCAGCCACGTCGTCACCCTCTACGCCAGCCATGACGATGCGCTGAGCCGCTTGCGTGAAACCGCCCTTCCACAACTACACCTAGACATCCGCTTCACCGGCAGCGTGGACGCTATTCGCGCGCTGAACGAAGGCCGCTGCGTGATGGCGGGGTTTCACACGCTAGAGAATATCGGCAAAAACACCCTGACAGAGCGTATTTACAAACCGCTGTTGAAACCCGGTTTGCACAAAATCATAGGCTTTGCCAGCCGTACACAGGGTTTGATGGTTGCGCCGGATAACCCGTTAAAACTGGCGAGTTTGTCTGATTTATGCTTAAAGTCCCTTAAATCTGGCGCTAAAAAAATCCGCTTCGCCAACCGTGCACTGGGCACGGGCACCCGCGTGGTACTGGACGAGTTGCTCGCTGATGCGGGGTTAAACACCGCTGACATCACCGGCTACAACCACACCGAGCCATCGCATGCAGCCATTGCCCACGCGGTGCTGTCAGGCCAAGCCGATGCGGGCTTGGGCATTGAAGCCGCTGCCGTACAAGCGGGTTTGGGCTTTGTGCCGTTGGTCAAAGAAAATTACCACTTGGTTTGCCTCAAATCGGCCTTGGAACAACCTAGCATCGCCGCACTGCAAGCCCTGCTGCAAACACCACAATGGCAAACCGAGATAGCCCAGATTCCTGGCTATGCGGCGGCGCAAAGCGGCGAGGTGCTGTCCATGCGCAAAGTGTTGCCTTGGTGGGATTATCGTAAACCCTAAATCCCGTTAAATCAGCACAAGTAATAGCCGAGTTGCTAGACAGTAGGCTTGTTTACTCGCATACTATTGGTGTTAATTTATAAGCAATTGTTTACAAACTTGGAGACATCAACATGATAGGTTTTACACTGAACGGCAAGGCCGTCACCACCAATGCGCCTGCGGATAAACCACTGCTGTGGGTGCTGCGCGAAGATTTTAATTTGACGGGTACCAAGTTTGGCTGCGGCATTGCCCAATGTGGCGCATGCACGGTGCATTTCAATGGCACGCCAACGCGCTCTTGCGTGCTGCCAGTTTCAGCGGTGTCGGGTGCGCAAGTGACGACGATTGAGGCGATCAATGCCTCCAAAGAAGGCAAAGCGTTGCAAGATGCATGGATTGCCGAGCAAGCGCCGCAGTGCGGTTACTGCCAATCTGGCCAAATCATGGCGGCGGTTGGTGTGCTGAAAGAAGCTCGCGCACCTCTGACCCGAGAGCAGGCGTTGGAGAAAATGACAGGTAATGTGTGCCGCTGCGGCACATACAACCAAATCGCCGCCGCTGTGGTGCGCGCTCAGAAAACTTTGGCTTGATAAGGGAGAACTCACATGACAACGACCCTTTTAAGCACTCAAACAAACACAAAAATTTCACGCCGTAGTTTCGTCATCGGCACGGGCTCAGGCGCGATTGGGCTTAGCTTTGGCGCTGCGGTGACCAGCCTTGCAGCTTTAAACGCGACCGCACAAACGGCATCGTTCACACCGATTGCCTGGGTCAATATCGCGCCTGACAACACCGCGACGATCTACTCCCCCGCTTCCGAAATGGGTCAAGGCACCATGACGGCGCTGCCCATCGTGATTGCGGAAAACATGGAACTGGATTGGGCAAAATGCAAAGTCGTGCATGCACCGGCTGACCCCAAACGTTTTGGCAACCCGAAATTTGGCGGCGGCTTGATCACGGGGTCCTCGCGCACCGTGGTGGGCTACTACCAAGCGCTGCGATTGTCGGGCTTACAGGGCAAACTGGTGATGATGGATGCTGCTGCCAAATTGTGGGGCGTGCCAGCAACCGAAGTGACCGCCTCCATGAGCATGGTGCGCCACGCGGCCAGCAACCGCAGCATCAGCTACGGCGAGATTGCCAAAACCGCGCAAGCGCCAGCGGAGCTGCCCAAAGTGGACAAGGCAATGCTGAAACCGATGTCTGAGTTCAAGCTCGTGGGTAAAGAAGTGGCGAGGGTTGATTTACCCAGCAAAGTCAACGGCAGCGCGGTTTACGGCATCGACAGCCGCATGCCGGGTTTGCATTACGCAGCGGTGTTGCACGCACCTGTGCAGGGTGAAAAGCCAGAGAAAATAGACGATGCTGCAGCCAAAGCCGTGCCTGGCGTGAAAGCCATTGTGCCGATTGGCGGTGGCGTGGCGGTGGTGGCGGATTCGTTTTTTACCGCCCAAAAAGCGCGCGCCTTGCTCAACGTTACTTGGACAAATGCTGCAAAGGGTCGCAAATACGACTCCGATGTAGCGATGAAAGAATTCGTCGCCCGTTCTGAAAACTTGGGCGATGCTGGTGTCACCTACTTCAGCCACGGCGATGCCGCCAAAGAAATCTCAGGTGGTGCTCGTACTTTCAAAGCGACCTACACCAGCGAGCATGTGGCGCAATTCACCATGGAGCCGATGAACTGCACGGCCAAGGTCGATGGCGACAAGATTGAGTTGTGGGTGCCGTCGCAAACCGTGGCTTTCGTCGTCGGTGGCGTGGCGGCTGTGGGCGGGTTTAAGCCTGAAAACATCAAGGTCAACATCACCCTTTTGGGCGGTGGCTATGGCCGCCGTGTCGAGGCCGAATACGCCGTGGAAGCCATGTTGATCGCCAAAGCCGTGCCGGGCGTGCCCGTGCAAATGATTTGGACGCGTGAAGACGACATGTTGCGCTCCAAACCGCGCCCGTTGACGGCGCAGCATGTGATTGCCTCGGTCGATGCGCAGGGTAAGCTCGTGGGCTTTCAGCACCGCGTGGTCGCAGAAACCATATACGGCCGCGTGCTACCACCCGCTTTCAAAGCAGCAGGTAACAAAGATGCGCCAGTGATGGAAGGTGCCGATGGCATCTATTCGATTCCTGGCCACTTGGTGCAACAGTGCTTGGAAGACCGTGGCATTGCCTGCAGCTTCTGGCGCGGTGTGGCACCTGGCTATTTGAAATTCGCCATCGAAACCATGATTGACGAAATCGCCGTTGCCACCAAGCAAGACGCGCTGAAAATGCGTATGGACTTGGCCGCCAAATCGCCCCGCGCTGTGGCGGTGATGCAAGAAGTCGCCAAAATGTCAGACTACGCCCGCCCCCGCACCGATGGCCGTGCACTGGGTTTTGCGTTTTCAGACACGTGGACAAGCTTCATCGGCATGGTGGTTGAAGTGTCCATGTACCAAGGCAAGCCAACCGTGCACCAAATTTGGGCAGCGGTAGATTGCGGCCACGCATTGACGCCGAAAAACATCGAAACCCAGATCGAAGGCAGCGCCATTTTTGGTTTGTCCGCCGCTTTGGGCGAAAAGCTCACTTACAAAGCGGGCGAGCCGCAGCAGCGCAATTTAGGCGTTTACACCCTGCTTCGTGCCGCACAAACGCCGCTAGTCACCGTCAAAGTGATGCCTACGGACAATGAGCCTGGTGGTATTGGTGAAGTAGGTTTGCCGCCGGTTGCGCCTGCGATTGCCAATGCGATAGCCAAGCTGACGGGCAAACGCATCCGCACCTTGCCGTTTCCAGAGACCGTTTAGCCGTTTTAAAGCCATCCAAAAGCCACCGCTGAGGTGGCTTTTTTTATACGTAATGATAAAAATTGCTATAAATTTTATAGCTATACAGTCAATGAATACGCCGGCTAGAGGCTTAAATGATGAGTAAATACAACATTTGGAAAAACTAATAGGCAGAACCCGTTTTATCTACGGGTTTGTCGCTGTTTGCGCTGTCTAAAGCCTTTTGCTGCGCTTCAGCCGCCGCTTTCATCGCCTCACTCAACTGGTCCTTCACCTGCGATTGCATTTGCTTGCTTTGCTCTGCAATATTGGCTGGGGTTGGGGTTGCTGTTGCTGATGCCGTTGCTGATGTAACAGCTGGCAATGTTGCTACAGGTGACAATTGCTTTTTAGCCACAATGCCGACTATGGCGACGACGATAAGTAGACTGATCAGGCTGAAAATCATGCGCATAGGCCAAGCCTCGTCATCCAATCCGCCAAAGCCCGCTCATCCTCATTGCCCGTCGCATACATATCGTGAAGTGCCGCATGCGACTCTGGCCGGTGCTGGTTGATCTTGATTTTGCATTGCAAATCAACGACTTGCAGTTGAAAACCGACGATGCCAGCCAGCATTTTGCGCTGAAACTCGGTGCCCAATTCTATCCATTGCTGCTTGTAGGCCGGCTCATGGTCGCCGATCAGTTTCTTCAAAAGCTGGTCTTTCGCCTCGGGCTCCTCAATCAGCGTCGCCTGCACCGTGCAATGCACGGCAAGGTAGTTCCAGGACGGTACCCGTGCCAAATCGGGGTAAATTTGTGGCGACAAATAAGCGTTTGGTCCTAAAAACGTGACAACAGCTTGCGGACGTTCTTTGAGGTATTTCCAATGCGGGTTTGGCTTGGCGCAGTGACCCAAAAGCACCAGTTCGTCGCTCTGCTCTCCTCGCATTTCCACATGCAGCGGCAAATGCGTCACAAATGGCAAACCCACATCGTCCACGCTGATGAGCGACGCAAACGGATGGGCACGCATGATTTCAAGCGCTTGGGTGCGGTCTTTGGATTGGAATTGAGGGGGTTGGTACATGGTGATCAGATCACTTAACTGTATAAATTAAATATGACACCTAGGCGACTTTGATCTATAGTACTTTAGCATTCAGATTGTTATAGTAAACGTTAAAAAAGTAACTTTATATGACGCTTTTATACAAAAGGCTAAATCTATGAAAAGTTCATTCCGTCGTTTATCTCTGTCAAAGCAATTTTTGATGGTCAGTTTCCCTGTGATATTGATAGGGTCTTTGACAGTTGGGTGGTGGATTGGCAATCAGGTCAAAGAAAGCGTCATACAGCGTCTGGGAAGCGTTGCTGCTATGTACGTCGATTCGTTCGTTGCGCCGCATATGCAGCTATTATCCGAGCAAACCGAACTTAGCGCTGAACAAATTGAACTCTTGAATAAAAACATCAAAGAGTCGATGTTGGGTCAAAAAATAGCCTCTTTGAAAATTTGGAACAAACAAGGACGCGTGTTGTTCAGCACAGATCCGTCCGTGATTGGTAGGACTTTAAAGATAGAAAATGCATTGGTAGCCGCTTTTGACGGGAAAATTTCTTCAGAAATAGACATTCGCACACAGGCTGAGCAGCTAGAGCATGGACAGCCCATGCCACGCATGATTGAAACATACACGCCCATTCATGAATACCGATCTGGTCGGGTGATTGCTGCGGCAGAGCTCTACCAGCACCCCGATGAAATAGACCGTCTCGCCAATGCCGCTCAGTTAAACAGCTGGAAATGGGTCGGTTCCATCATGTCGTTGATGTATTTGTGTTTGTTCATCATCGTGCGACGTGGCAGCAAAACGATTGATGCGCAGCAAGCCGATCTCAACCAAAAAATCAAAGATCTGACCCACCTGAATGAGCAAAACACGCAACTTCAAGAACGCGTCATCAAAGCATCTGAGCGAACCACGTTGGTCAATGAGAATTTTTTACAACGCGTTTCGACAGATATCCACGATGGCCCTAGTCAAGACCTTAGTTTTGCGTTGATGCAAATTGAAAATCTTGAAGTAGCCTTGATTGAAAGTAATGCCTCTGGTCACCCAACACCTGCGGAATGGTCGAATGGTTTGAAGCAAACCAAGGCCGCCATTGAATCTGCAGTGAGAGATTTAAGGGCTTTATCATCCAACATCGAACTGCCTGATATTTCACAACTTTCAATAGATGCGATTGCAGAGCGCGTTGTACGCGACCACCACATTAAAACAGGGGTCGTTGTGGAGTTGACAACCACAAAACAAGATATTCCAGCCTCATTCCGCAACAAAGTGGCCATTTATCGCTTGTTGCAAGAATCGTTGGCGAATACATACAAACATGCACACCATGCCGCTTGTCGTGTGTCGCTGAAGACAATAGCCAATGCCTTGCTGGTAGAGGTCAGCGACAAAGGGCCGGGGTTTGACCCCCAAGCTGCGTTAAAAAAGAAACGCTTGGGTCTTGTTGGTATGCGGCAACGGATTGAAGTACTGGGCGGTTCATTTCAATTGATCACAACCATTGGCGCTGGAACCACCATTCTTGTCACGCTACCACTTCTTGATGTGGAGGATGACGATGAGTAGTGCGGTTGAAATAGTTGGTTAAAAAATAACTGTAAAAATCACAGCATTATTTCAAAGCCAAAGGCCAACGTCCCAAATGAATATGCTTGGTCTGCCCCAGCAGGCTGTGCACCAGCACAAAGTCATGCGCTAGCCAGCTGACAGGCTCAAAAGCCTGCTCAGCAATGCCTTGGTCGTCATACATCAGCGTCACATGCGGTGCAAACTTGGCATTGGCGCGCGGCCCTGGCAAACCGGCGCGGCACATGGCGAGGTACATGGTCTTCTGAAACGCCATCAAAGCCGCCAGCCCGCCGTCATGTTTTTCATCGCCGCGCATCACAAATGGACGATTTCGCGGACGACCCGCAAAACTCATCGCACGGTCAAAAGTCACGTCAAATGCAGGCATCTCTATTTTTGCAGCCACGTCTTGCGCAGCTTCGACCAACCCATTCGGCAACCCACCCGCGTAGTCGCCCACATGGTGCAACGTGACGTGCAAGCGGTCGTTGGAGAGCGATTTACCTGTTAATCCATGCTCATCGCGCAGCTGTTGGGTGGTTTTGACGATTTTCGGGATAGCTTCATCGTTGGGGAACAGGGCGAAGAAGAGGCGGTCGGTGGGTTTTGTGGATGGGATTTCGCCGAAGAGGTCGGAATCTTGGGTCATGTTCGTCTACCTTCGGTCTAGCTTGCGGATGCTCACGCAAAATACAATTCAACCCGATCTGAAGTCCAAGTCGCCACCCCAGTGCCAAAGAAATCCGCATCCTCTGTCCAAACGGGACAACCCAAGGTCATTGCGCATGCCAACACGGGCCAGTCATCTGCATCACGCGCAGCAATTCTTTGCAATGCCTGTTGTTGCATGCCGTCATAAAGCTCAATGTCTATGGATTGGACGATACCTTCAAGACAATCTAGCACCAGCATCGCAGCCGTGGCATCAACGCCTCGTTTTTTCAGCAACGCTGGCAGATACTTTCTTGCATCTGCATAGGCAATGTCTGGCGCAAAAAACTTCACAGTCTGCGCGTGACCAAAAATCAACTCACGTACCCGCTTCCCAAGTACTGCACGAATCAGGATATTTGCATCTAGAACGATGGCTTTGCCAGTCATGCTGCTTTGGCTTTCGGAGTCGATGCCTTCCTACGAACTGCCTTAAAGTCCGCAACTACGGACTCGATATCTACACTTTGCGTCTCAAGAAGCTTGTCTAGCGTTTTGCTGGCTTTTTTCAAAGCGGTCATATCAGCTTCAACTTGTCCATGTGTCGGGATAA
>JAYSZH010000167.1:0-8176 GCA_043738155.1 Polaromonas sp.
CCTGGCCGATTTGCCCGGCTACGGCTATGCGGCCGTACCCAAAGCTGACAAGCTGCGCTGGCAGCGCGTGATGGCGAACTATTTGATGACCCGTGAAAACCTCACAGCCATTGTGCTGATGTGCGACCCGCGCCACGGCATCACCGAGCTTGACGAGATTTTGCTAGAAGTCATTCGCCCGCGCATTGAAGAAGGACTGAAGTTTTTGGTGATCTTAACCAAATCAGACAAACTGAACAAAACCGAGGCCGCCAAAGCGCTGTCGATCATGAAGATTCAAGCGGGCGGCGGCGAGGTGCGCTTGTTTTCAGCCTTGAAGAAAAAAGGCGTGGACGAAGTGGCGCATTTGTTGTGGCAGTGGGCGCATCCAGATTCATCGGCTTGACGTTAAGCTATAGTTATAGTTCAAGGGCAGTTGTGGGAATATTACCCAAAACTACCAGATAACCCTATCCTCAAAAACGCGTTTCAGTAGCAAAATAGATAGCTACATATCTACAGAAACCGCGTCTTTGCCATGATAGAAATTGAAACCTTCCAGCAAGCCCTGCCCCACGGCATCACCCTGAGCTGCCGCGCTGCTGGTACACGGGGTCGCCCCGTTTTGATGTTTTTGCATGGCTTTCCTGAGGCCGCATTCGTCTGGGATACCCTGCTCAAACACTTCGCCCAACCTGAAAATGGTGGCTACCGCTGCATAGCCCCCAACCTGCGCGGCTTCGAAAAATCAAGCTCCCCCACAGAAGTGAGCGCTTACCGCGTCAAATTTTTGATGCAAGACATTGCCGCCTTGGTGGCCGTAGAAACTGCGGATTCAGGCGGCCAGCTCGAATGCCTGATCGCGCACGACTGGGGTGGCGCTGTGGCTTGGAGCCTGGCTAACCAAATGTCGCATTTGACCAAAAAACTCAGCATCATCAACTCGCCGCACACAGGCACCTTTATTCGCGAACTCAAAAGCAACCCCAGGCAGCAAGCAGCCAGTGATTACATGAATTTCTTGGTGCGGCCAGGGTTTGAAAAAGCGCTTGCAAAAGACGATTTCAAGCTTTTGTTCGCTTTTTTCACCAACGCAGGCGCTGAAACTGGCGAGTTTGCCTGGTTAACACCCGCTTTGAAACAACAATACCGCGACATTTGGAGCGCTGGTTTGACGGGTGGCTGCAACTACTACCGCGCATCGCCCCTGCGCCCACCCACTGAAACCGACCAAGGCGCTGCGGGTACGGATATTCCGCATGAGCTGCTTACCGTTGATTTGCCCACCTTGGTGATTTGGGCCATGAACGATGTTGCCCTGCTGCCTGAATTGATTGAGGGCTTGGACGACTACATCCCGAAATTAACGCTGAAAAAAGTGCACAACGCAACGCATTGGGTCATTCACGAGCAGCCGCAGCTGGTGGCTGGGTATTTGCAGGATTTTCTTAATTAGCAGCGTAAGCAGCTCGAATCGCCTCAACTCGCGACCGATTCACCCCAAAATCTTCGCGCCCCAAGCGGCTGGCGCTGCGCACATCGATCACGCTTTTGGCGGGGTTGACCCAAAATTCCACGTCGTCCACAAACTTCAATACTTTGGTGGTGGATTGCGCATAAATATAATCTGGCTTGGCGTCAACAATCGTCACGCCAGGCATGCTTTTTAATACTGACAACAATACTTGCATAGAGTTTGCAGCATTGTTATTCTTAAAAGGCAGCGGCTCGATACTCGCATATTGCATTTGAATATGGTCAGCATGCAAATGTGCTTGGCTGCTGACGCTGTTGCGGGTTTTTGAAGGTGGTTTTAAGCGCTCACTGCTGACACCGATATTATTGGGCTGCTTACCCGATAACAAACCAAATTGTGCTGCCAATAACAAGATGACAACCAAAATAACAATGCCATAAATAATACCCATGATAGCTTTCCTTAAAAATTTCATAATTATTAGCTATAAATAATATAGCTGCTTAGATAATAAATACGCTGGCTAGAGGCATATTTAAGCCTTAATACACAGGTTTTTCACCCGGCGGCCTGTCCTTAAACCGTTTATGCACCCAAAAATACTGCGCGGGCATGGTTTTAATATATCCTTCCAGCTCTTTGTTCATGAATGCCGTATCTGCCTCAGCGCTATTGGTCGGGAAATTTAGCCAAGCAGGTAATACTTGCACTTCGTAGCCGTAGTTTGTCATGCGATTTAATACGGGTACTAATTTAGCAGAACCTTTTGATTTACCCAAACGCGTGAATCTGTGCAGTGATGGCACAGTATAAGTAGGAATACCATAAAACGGAGCTACGATAGATTCTTCAGGACCAAACCCCATGTCGGGCAAGATACCCAGCATTTCACCCGAGCGCAGCGCGGTAATAATATCTTTTACCCCAGCAATGCGGCCAAACAAACGAATATTGCCAAAGCGGGCGCGGCGTTTGAGTATCCACGCGTCTACCGTTTTATTAGACTGGTTGGTGTAAATGGTGATGAGTTTGCGCGGAATTTGCTGGGTAAACGCGGTGTTACCAGCGTCCAGCCCGACAAAATGGGGCACAAAAAGCACCACCGGTTCGTCATTTTGCAGTTGCTCCACCGCACCGGTAATTTTCAAACGTTTCAGCGTTGTTGCCGCGCTGCCATGCCACAGCCAGCCCCTATCCAGTAAAGCCTGCATGAAATAGACGAAGTTTTGACGTGCTAGCCGGCGTATTTGTTGACGAGAGTGCTCTGGAAAACATAGCGTTAAATTGATTTCTGCAACCCGTCTGCGTGAGCGGATCACATAAAACAATGCCGAACCCAGTAGCCAACCTAGCCCTCGAACCACTCGCAGCGGCAAAATTGCCAAAAACCGCATGAAGCCAATGGCCATGTAAGCACCCAGTTTTGAGCCAAACTCCCTCATGCGGCTTCTTTCCTAGGTGCTTTGTAACGCCCATAGCCCCACAAAAACTGCGTGGGACAGCTGCGAATCAAAGCTTCCATTTCCACATTTATTTGCTGAACAGCAGTTTCTAGGTTTTCGCTAAGTGCATGTTTTAATTCATGAATATGCAAAACATAACCACGCCCCAAGCTCAACCGCTCACCAAAACCAACCAGTACCGTCGCCCCCGTTTGGGCGGACAACCGCGCCGCCAGCGTCATGGTGTAGGCGTCTTTGCCAAAAAATGGCGTCCACAGCCCCATCCCGTCTGGCGGCACTTGGTCAGGCAGCAGACCCACGGCTTCGCCTTTGCGCAGCGCTTTGATCATTTGCCGCACGCCTGACAAATTGGTCGGCACAGTGGCCAGGCCTGGGCGGTTGCGTGAATTGGCGACCAAATCGCTCATCCAAGCCTTGCGTGCAGGGCGAAACAGCACCGTGAAGTTGCTATGTTGTTTGCGAAAATCCTGCCCCCACGCTTGGCCAATCATTTCAAAGCTGCCCAAGTGCGGCGTCAAGAAAATCACGCCTTTGCCAGCGGCGTAGGCGGCTTCAATGTGCTCTTTACCTTGCCAAGTGAACGACGCTTCGGCTTTGCCCTGCAACTTGCCAGCCGTGCTCATCCACAGTTTTGGGAGCTCAGCGACCAGTCTGCCGCTGCTGGCAATCGCACCTTTCACCTCCGAAAACGTGTAACCCGCCAGCTTGCTGTTGGTCAAAAAGCGCTGTCTGTAGGTGGGTGAGGCAGCGAAAACAACCCAACCCAGCGCCGCGCCTATGCCGTGGGCCAGCCAGAGTGGTAAATAAGAGAAACATTTGAATAAAAAAACCATGAACCTTGATTATCTAGGCTTTTTTAGAAAAAAAAGAGCATGCACACGCCGTCCACCCTGAGCGAGTCTTAGAGCTGTCATACCAAGCGACTAAATTGTGGTGCTAGCTGGAACCGTGGTGGTCGTCGTAGCAGGGACAGTGCTGGTAACTGTGGCGGGTACTTTGACGACAGCGCAGGCCGTGCCTTTGACAGTGACTGTATAAAGTACTTCGGTGCCGTAAGACTCAGTCACAATAAAAACAACAGGAAAGCTGTAGTCACGTTCAACGGCGGGGTCTGGGGAGACAGTGACATCCTCATCAACCTGCACTTTGGCCACCAAGCTGTCAAGGGTGTAGCAACTATCCTTGGCCGTTAAATCAATGGTGACATTTTGTCCCGCACCCGAGCCTGCGGCGCCATCGATGCTGAAATCTGCCGCGACAACCGAGGGTGGTACGGGATTGCAAGCTGTGAGAAACGCTAAATATAGACAAATCAACGTCAATGGGGGTCTATGAAATAAGTACATAAGAGACCTTTCAAACAAGTACGGCATAAGTTTGCCGCATGCTTAATTTCATTGTAACGATTCGCATTATTTATGCAAATGACATTCACTCAAACTTTCGTTGCGGTTTTATCCCACGTAGCTACTAGCCTAAATCACGTTTTCTGTTAAAATTTGCCATGTCGCTGAGTTAACTGAACTACTTGCAGGGCGACGTTAAACAAATCTGCTAAAGCGTTCGCCAAGACTCCGAAAGGTTACAGGCAACGCGTCCTTTTAACTTTATTGGAGTTTTTTTATGGCAAGCGATTTCCTCTTCACATCCGAATCCGTCTCTGAAGGCCACCCAGACAAGGTCGCTGACCAGATTTCTGACGCGATTCTCGACGCAATTTTCAAGCAAGACCCACGAAGCCGCGTCGCTGCTGAAACCTTGTGCAATACCGGTTTGGTGGTTTTGGCAGGTGAAATCACCACCAACGCGCATGTGGACTACATCCAAGTCGCGCGCGACACGATCAAACGCATTGGCTATGACAACACCGACTACGGTATTGACTACAAAGGCTGTGCGGTCATGGTGTGCTACGACAAGCAGTCCAACGACATCGCCCAAGGCGTGGACCACGCGTCTGACGACCACCTGAACATCGGTGCCGGCGACCAGGGCCTGATGTTTGGCTACGCCTGCGATGAGACACCCGATTTGATGCCAGCGCCCATCTACTACGCCCACCGCTTGGTCGAACGCCAAGCACAATTGCGCAAAGATGGCCGCATGCCTTACCTGCGCCCAGACGCGAAAAGCCAGGTCACCATGCGCTATGTGGACGGCAAACCCGTCAGCATCGACACCGTGGTGTTGTCCAGCCAGCACGACCCAGACCAGTCTGAATCACAGCACAAAATGAAGCAAAGCTTCATCGACTCGGTCATTGAACAAATCATTTTGCCGGTGTTGCCGAAAGAAATGATCACCAAAGACACCAAGTACCTGATCAACCCAACCGGTCGTTTCGTCATCGGCGGCCCGCAAGGCGATTGCGGTTTGACCGGTCGCAAGATCATTGTCGACACCTACGGCGGCGCTTGCCCGCACGGCGGCGGTGCTTTCTCAGGCAAAGACCCATCGAAAGTTGATCGTTCAGCCGCCTACGCTGCACGTTACGTCGCGAAAAACATCGTTGCCGCTGGTTTGGCCAAGCAGTGCCAAATCCAGGTTGCTTACGCGATTGGCGTTGCCAAGCCAATGAACGTCACCGTTTACACCGAAGGCACAGGCATCATGTCTGACGAGAAATTGTCTGCTTTGGTGCAAGAGCACTTTGACCTGCGCCCCAAAGGCATCATCCAGATGCTAGATTTGCTGCGCCCGATCTACGAAAAGACAGCAGCCTACGGCCACTTCGGTCGCGATGAGCCAGAATTCACATGGGAAAAGACTGACAAAGTTGCCGCATTGCGGGCTTCAGCGGGTTTGTAAGCACTCACTTAGCTAAAAAGAAAAAAGCCGCCAGATGTGAGTCTGGCGGCTTTTTTTTGGGTGTACTTTGCTGTTACTTTGCGGTCATCGACATCGCATTTTGAACTTGCCCATCAAACACGGCTGTCATGCGCTCAAGCAACTTTGTTTCACCTTCAGTTGGTGAATTTTTCTTCTCAATCTCGGTACATACTTTTTGCCAAGCAGGTAACAGTTTTTCTGCCATGTTGCGAAATTCTTTGAGTAATTCTGGCAACCGAAAACTACAGTCTTTGCAAAATGCTTCCCATGAATGCCTGCCAACTTGGTCGAATTCTCTTTCTCCACCAACAAACAATGCCAGTCCACGCACGATGTAAACGCGTTCGCAAATCAAATCATAAAACGGTGCAATTTTGTAACCTTTGTCATTGATAAGTACTGAGATATTTTTAGCGTGCGCGTCTGAGTTTCCAATCAAATAATTGAACATGACCCAGCGTTGAAATTGCAACATGTTTTTTGCGGGTACACGCACTTCACGAAATGCATTCGCTAATTTACGCAAACTCACCAATTCACCATCAGTTTCATACTTCCATTCACCACCACTTTGCCCAAGGAATTGACAACCATCAATTTGATGCAAGGGGACAATATTGCCTGAGACTATTTCGCGGTCATAGCGTTCAATGATATACACAGGCTCTGGTACACGTATCAAGAATACGTCTGGCACCAACAGTCCAAGTGCTTTTGCCAATTTCATGCAAGCAAACTCGTTGATCGTACTATGTTCAAAAAGTTTTTTGCCTTTTTCAGTTTCTCGTTGTATGTCTGGCTTCAAAATATGCGTTGTCGGCGAACCCTTTAAGCTCTCGCGCAGGACGTGCAATTTTTTATCATACCTCGCGCTATATTTAGCTTGCGCTCCAGCTAACGACGACATTCGTCCTTCAGGTTCAGGATTCGAAAGCATAAACGGGATATCTTTATCTCTAATCCGTTTACTCAATTCATCAAACGCTAAAGGTTGGTATTTTTGAATCGATCTTTTTTCTAAGTCTTCTTGTAAAACTGACAAAACGCCCGGTAACTCGTATCCTAGTAATCCAATGGTTTCATAAGTTGAAGCGTTATTGCGAAGCTGAAGATGGTTCAGCACCGCTTCTAATGCGTTACCTTCAGGCAATAAATTTTGGAAAAACTCCCTCACCAAATGACCACTAAATTCCTTTGCTTCTAATGGAAATTGCGGCGCTAATACAAAACCGCCTGAGTTTTCAAGCCATTCAGCATCGTACTGAAAATGATAAGCACCGCCTTCGTTTCGCAACCAGCCCATAGGCCGCACATTCGCCCAGACGCGCAAGCGAATCATGCTTCCTGCCAGCCAGTCACCGTCACCATTAGCCCCAGCCCGTTGATGACTTGGGACAACTTAACCAATGAACATCGCCCAGGTTGCGTTTCAGCATCGCGAATAAACGACGTGCTTACGTTACAAACAGACGCCGCCTGTGATCGTGACAAGCCTTGGCGCTTACGTTCAGTCATCAAGCGGCTAGCAAGCTCGTTAAATGTATCTATATTTAGCTTAAATTGATCTTCCATATATTTGCTCTTATGAGGTCATTTTCTTCCATGAAAGTCAAATATGCAAGGATTTTGTTCTTTTGAGAGCAATTAAATCTACCGAATTTGAGAGTGTATTTAAAATACATTCATCCCTTTTGGAGCCAGTGATAGTAATTCGAGCCGCTGATGTTTATTAAACATTACCCAAATGAGACAATAGGCAATAGGTATCGCAAGACTGTGTGTATTTTGTCCTCATAAGGACAAATAAGTATTGAATTGCTATTTTTTAGTCATATTTGCTCTCATAAGAGCAAATAATTTTATATTACGCTCCGTCTGCTACAAATTTAATAGTAATACAGTTAATAAAAACGCCGGCTACAGCTATTTTTTCAACTTCCCAAGCAGCGCCTTCGCCTCTTTCTCATGCTGCTTCACCTCTTCCAAATTCGCCTGCAAATCCGTCATCTGCTCTTCAAGCTCTTGCCGGTGAGCGGCTAGGACGGCTAAAAACTTCTGCAACTGCACGCCGGTGTCGCGCGGGCTGTCGTATAGGTCGATGATGTCTTTCGCCTCGGTGAGTGACAAACCCAGCCGTTTAGCGCGCAGCGTCAGCTTCAAACGGGTGCGGTCTCGGGCGCTGTAGACGCGCGAACGACCACCGACACCCTCGCGCTGAGGGCTGAGCAAACCCATGTCTTCGTAAAACCGAATCGCACGCGTGGTCAGGTCAAACTCTTTGGCCAAGTCGGTGATGGTGTAACTTATGTTCATGGTATTGGGAAGGCTTGGGGTAAGATGGTTTTATTCGTTGACGTTTACGTAAAGGTAAGCATCAATTTTGACCGATTATGACGCACTATGACTCAAAAACAAGCTGATCCCGCCT
>JAYSZH010000168.1:0-23153 GCA_043738155.1 Polaromonas sp.
GCCATTATTCCACTACTAAACAAATATGGCGTGCCTTTGGTGGGACCATCAACGGGAGCTATGGTGCTACAGCAGCCTTTTCAAAAATACATTTTTAACGTGCGCTCAACTTACCAGCGTGAAGCTGAAAAAGCCATCTCACACTTGAGCACACTAGGCATGACGCGCATAGCCATCGTCCACGTTGATGACAGCTTTGGTGTAGACGCTGTGGTAGGCGCACGGCGCGGTTTGAGTGAAGCGAAATTGCAGGCTGCCATGTTCGAAAAATTTGATCGAACCAAACCAAATTTTGATCTCATTACTAAAAAAATTGTAGATACAAATGCACAAGCCGTGCTTATCGTCGGAACGGGTCGAGCTGTTACTGATGCGTTAGTTTCTCTGCGTGCTGCGGGCTCGGCTGCACAAATCATCACATTATCACATTATCAAACAATGCCTCAGAAGGCTTCATCAAAAGCCTAAGCGGTCAAGGGCGCGGAGTTATAGTCACGCAAGTTTTCCCTAACGAACGGTCTATCAACTTCCAACTCGTCAGAGAAGCGCAAGCAATGGCCAAGAATCAGGGTTTAAACGCGATCAGCCCTGCCATGCTTGAAGGCTTCACAGCAGCCAAAGTGCTCGTTGCAGGCTTGCGCCGTGCAGGCAGACAACCAAGTCGCGAAAAGCTACAGTCCGCCCTAGAAAGTCTGCGGGATTTTGATGTCGGGGGCTTAAAAATAAACTACTCCACAACCGCTCATATAGGGCTAAATTTTACTGATTTATCCATTATCGACGCCGATGGAAAATTTAGACGCTAAAATTTTAATAGACGACTTCGGCTTCCCCAAAGCTCGCTGATGATGCTGGTCAGCGCTTTTACGGGCCATGCCCACATCATGGCGTTGTACGCCGAGGCGATAGCGCAGAAATATCGGTTTTTCAGCTATGGGGATGCGATGTTGTTAAGACGTCTATAAACAACACAAAAGTGCGCCAAGCGTGATAAAAGTTATGTTTTTGTGTATTTGAAGTGGACGGTTCAAATTTTGTTTACTGCCATTAAATAATCGCTGCATTCCACAATAACTTGCCTCATGAAATTAGTTATTCGCCTCATCATCGGTTTTGTCATCCTTCTGAGCTTCAGCGTCGCCATGGCTTGGGCTTGGGACAATGCTGAACGCCAGCAGGTAGAGCAGGCTGAGGCGCAGCAATCGAATTAAAAGCCGAATAATGGGCAGTTAGCCCCGAGAATCGACTTCATTGTAGACTGAGTCTTATATCGATATAATATCGTCTTACGATAAGGAGATCGATATGTCTGCCGTCACACTTTCATCCAAATTTCAAGTGGTTATTCCATTGGATGTGCGCGAATCTATGGGGTTGAAGCCAGGTATCAAGCTTTCTGTTTTCAGATCAGGACGGACGATTCAACTCGTCCCAGTTCCTACGTTGGCAGAACTGCAACAAGAGTTGCGTGGATGTGGGTCAGATATTCCTAACGAGCCGGATCGTTTTTAATGGTCAGCAAATCGAATGCGCCAGTTGCGGCAATCGTTTTTGACTCCTCTTGCTGGCTAGAAGTATTTGACGGTGGCGCACGCGCAGCTTTGTTTGAGAAGCAAGCTGCAAATGTCGACAGCATGCTCGTGCCCGTCATCACGCTATACGAAGTTTTCAAGTATTTAAGCCGCAAACTGAATGCGGACTCTGCCACACGAGCCGTAACTTACATGCAGCGCGGCTTGGTTGTCGACATGGATTCCGCCTTGATTTTAGATGCGGCATCCAATGGCCTACCTCTCGCAGACAGCTTGATTTACGCCACCGCACAATTACACCGTGCAGAGCTTTGGACGCAAGACGCCCATTTTGAAGGGCTAGCGGGTGTGAAATACTTTTCAAAAACAATTTAATTCCTCTCATTTTAATTTTCTAGATGTTGACATTCGAACTCCTCAAAACCGACGGCCACGCCAGACGCGGCCGTATGACGCTCAACCACGGCGTGGTTGAAACCCCTGTTTTCATGCCGGTGGGCACCTATGGCACTGTTAAAGGCGTGTCGCCACGCAGTTTGGAAGAAATGGGTGCACAGATCATCTTGGGCAATACTTTTCACTTGTGGATGCGTCCGGGCTTGGATGTGGTCAAACAATTTGGTGGGCTGCACAAGTTTGAGCTGTGGAACAAACCCATGCTGACCGACAGCGGCGGCTTTCAGGTCTGGAGCTTGGGTGAAATGCGCAAAATCAGCGAAGAAGGCGTCAAATTCTCCAGCCCCGTCAACGGCGACAAGCTGTTTTTGACACCCGAAGTGTCGATGCAGATCCAGACCATTTTGAACTCTGACATTGCGATGCAGTTTGACGAATGCACGCCCTACATCAGCGTGGAGCCGAAAACCAAGGGGCAATTAACGACCGAGGCTGAGGCGCGTAGCTCGATGGAACTCAGCCTGCGCTGGGCGAAGCGCTGCAAAGACGAGTTTGCACGGCTGGAGAACCCCAATGCGCTGTTTGGCATCGTCCAAGGCGGCATGCACACCGCACTGCGCGACGAGTCGCTCGCCGGGCTGGAAGCGCTGGACTTTCCTGGCATTGCCGTGGGTGGGCTGTCGGTGGGTGAACCCAAAGAAGACATGCTGCGGGTGCTGAAACACATCGGCCCGAAACTGCCAGCGCACAAACCGCATTATTTGATGGGCGTGGGCACGCCAGAAGACTTGATTGCCGGCGTAGAAAACGGCATCGACATGTTTGACTGCGTCATGCCCACCCGCAACGCCCGCAACGGCACACTGTTCACCCGCTTTGGCGACCTAAAAATCCGCAACGCCCGCCACAAAGCCGACGAGCAACCGCTGGACGTGACTTGTACCTGCTACGCCTGTGCCGGCACGCCAGACGCTGACGGTAAAGCGATTGCCTATGCCGACGGCGGCCGCGCCGGCTTCAGCCGCGCCTACCTGCACCACCTAGACCGTTGCGGCGAAATGCTAGGCCCCATGCTAGCCAGCATCCACAACCTGCACTATTACCTGAACCTCATGCGCGAGGTGCGCGAGGCGCTGGATGCTGGGAAATTTGGTGAATTTGTGGCGAAATTTCGCGCGGATAGGGCGCGCGGTGTGTAGATTTGACACAACAAAAAAAATATGTTCACAAAATGCACTGTATTCATGTACAGTACATTGTGATGCGGAAAAATATCAATCGTTTATGCATTCGCATTCACATAAAAACGATTATTAAAGGTGAAATCATGGGAAGTGTTTACTTATTAGAGAGTCCACAGAATTTAACTTTCGCTAAACCTCTCTTAAAATGGGCGGGCGGAAAGACTCAGCTTTTGGGTGAAATTATCCCTAAAATGCCGAAAAAATATGGCCGCTATATTGAACCTTTTTTTGGCGGCGGCGCTATATTTTTTGCTGCGCGTCCAATGAATGGAATTATTGCAGACAGCAATCCAGAATTGGTTAATCTTTATCGCACCGTTGCCGCTGACGTGGATGGGGTCATTGCAAAACTTCGTCGATTTGAAAACACTGAGGATGTGTTTTACGCCGTTCGCGCATTAGATCGTACCAATTTATCCAATGTTGATGCGGCAGCCAGAACCATATTTTTGAATAGAACTTGTTTTAACGGTCTGTATCGCGTTAACAAAACAGGGCAATTCAATGTGCCTTTTGGTCGCTACAAAAATCCAAAAATAATTGATGAAGACTCATTGCAGGCAGCATCTGTTTTACTTGGAAATACCACGATCATCTGCGGTGACTATAAGAACGTCCTGCAAGACAATGCACAATCGGGAGACTTCATTTTTCTTGACCCACCGTATTTGCCTATTTCTGCGTATGCAGACTTCAAGCGCTACACGAAAGAACAATTTTACGAAGAAGATCACGTAGAACTGGCTGCGGAAGTGGAGCGCCTTCATGAGTTGGGTTGCCACGTTATTTTGACGAACTCCAATCATCCTTTGGTGCATGAACAATATAGAAAATTCAAAATCGAAGTTATCCAAACTAAACGGTATATTTCTTGTAACGGGAAAGGTCGTACAGGCGAAGATGTCATTGTTAACGTCCTGCCCAAGCCTCGATTTGATTTAAGATTAGTACCAGCTCCCTTACCTCAACAAGCTAAGCTATATCCTCCCACACGTTATATGGGGTCAAAAAACAAATTACTAACAGAGATTTGGGCTGTCGCTTCGCAATTTGAATTTGATTCTGCAATCGATTTGTTTTCTGGGTCTGGTGTTGTCAGCTATATGCTGAAGTCGCACGGCAAAACCGTTATAAGTAATGATTACATGGCGATGTCGGCTACGTTCACGAAGGCGATGGTGGAAAACAATGACATTACACTGACAGATGAGGAGGCGCTAGCATTGCTAGAACCACGCAATGCAGTGGATCATTTTGTGGAAACTAAGTTTCAAGGACTGTATTTCACAGACGATGAAAATCGCCTAATAGACATACTCCGTGCCAATATTAAGGTAATCAAGAATCCTTGCAAACGCGCTATTGCTATGTCAGCGCTGATTCGTGCGTGTTTCAAAAAACGTCCTCGCGGCATCTTTACTTATGTCGGTCATCGTTATGACGATGGCCGCAAGGATTTGTTGATGACATTTCGCAACCAGTTCCTTGAGGCTGTTTGCATGGTGAATGATGCCGTCTTTAATAATGGGAAGCAGTGCAAGTCGCGTAATGGTGATGCAATGTCGTTGAAGCATTCAGAACCAGGTTTGGTCTATATTGATCCTCCTTATTATTCGCCCTTATCTGATAACGAATATGTGCGTCGTTATCACTTCGTTGAAGGCTTGGCGCGGGACTGGCAGGGAGTCGAGATTCAAGAGCATACAATCACCAAGAAATTTAAGTCTTACCCAACGCCCTTTTCTTCACGCAAGGGGGCGGCAGAAGCGTTCGATTTGCTGTTCAAACGTTTTCGTGACAGTGTACTTGTCGTGTCCTATTCATCGAATAGTCAACCGACCTTAGATGAAATGGTTGCCATCATGGCAAAGCACAAGAGCCATGTCGAAGTCGTACCCGTTGATTACAAGTATTCGATCGGCAATCAAGGGAGCAAGGTAGGTGATAACAAAAACGATGTGCAGGAATATATTTTTGTCGGATATTGAGGAGACGTGTAAATGCTAAATGCATACGATCAAGGAAATCTGGTCAAATTCAGCAAGACCGCTAGCCTTTTAGTGCAAGACTTGCGCGACTTGGTGAAATCGGCCAATCCCCTATTGGCAGAAATTACCTTTGAAATCTTACAACAGACCTTACAGATCGAACAGCGATTGAAACGGCTTGAGACGATTACCCGACCGGAAGAAAAGGCAAAATGAGGCCGTGGCATTTAGGAAATACGACCGTCCGCAGCCCTTTCCGGTTGCGTGATGGTCTGGTGGTGCTGTCCACGTCGTCATTGCAAGGCAACTTGCGAGGACAGGAACAGGAAATCGCTTTACGCCGCTTACTCGGCGTGCATGGCATTGTTGAACTTCGCGACGATGACACCTATAGCGTGGGGCGCAAGTGGCGCTCTGCGCTGAATAAGCTGGGCTTTCTTTACCCAGAAGTGCCGCCTACTTCTGGTATTTCGCAAAGCGAAATCGGCCCACTCGACATGATTACATCGAACGGCTGGCGACTGATTCGTGCTGATACTGTGCCCGCGATGCAGGAGTGTTTTTTGCGGGCACTGGCCGCGCATTACATCCCTTCCACCTTGGAACGGAACTTCGATTTTTCGGTGTTTTCACCGCTACGGCATACGCTGGCTATCATGCTTGAGCTCGAGAAGCAGACCGGGGAAAGCCGTCTGAACTTTGTTGAAATGGCGATTGTTGTGCAACTTACCAGTGGCGACGTATCACTTACTAGCATCGTTGCACAGGTGCTGGCGTTGCGGGCACGGCGGCTAGCGTCCCCCAACAAACGCAAGTTTGACCGACAGGAGCGCGAAGCCGCCGCCGTACTGCACGGGTACGCGGCAGGCACATTCAATGACTATGCCGATACCAATCTGCGCTATCTCAAAGCGACAGGGCTTGTGCAAAATAAAGGACGTGGCCTTTCGCTGGTGCCAGAGAAGCACGTTTTCGTTGAAAAACTGATTCAGGACGCCGGGATTCCCGATTCTGACCGCTCTTACTTAGTAACCCTGTGCAATGGTGCAGAGTTGCCGACTGACAACAAGGATTCAGCACTGGCCGTTTTGGACAACTTGTTACAGCAGCTTAAAAAGCGCGGCATTCCATTTGACACGTCAGGCAAGCCGACGAACACCCCTGCAGATATAGCGATCATTCGTCACCAGATCGAAGGGGTTTTATCGGAACGGAACGAAGAAGAATATGCAACCCGGCAAGCTGCGGAGTGGGAAGAAATCGCTGCTTACATGGAACTCATTATTGCCAGAAAAGGTAAAAAGACTCTCTCCAATGGCGAGGACATCGAAGTGCCGCAGGCCGAAGCACCCGCATACTTTGAGTGGATACTTTGGAGGGCTTTTCTTGCTATCAATAACCTCAAAAACAAGCCGTATGAAGCGAGGCGTTTTAAAATTGACCAAGATTTTCTGCCTGTCGGTACAGCGCCAGGTAATGGTCCCGACCTTATCTTTGAATTTGATGACTTCGTATTAGTTGTTGAAGTGACGTTAACAACAAACTCTAGGCAAGAGGCCGCCGAAGGTGAGCCAGTGCGGCGACATGTCGCCAATATTGCAGAAAGCTATGCGCCCAAAAAAGTGTTTGGCTTGTTTATTGCCAACAAAGTTGATACCAATACGGTTGAAACGCTGAGAATTGGGTTCTGGTATAAGGCAGATGACTCAAAAACCTCGTTACAAATTATACCGATGACGCTTGGACAGTTTGAAAGGTTGTTTCGCGCAGGATTTTCAACTGGAAAACTAAACTCTGTAACAATTCGTGAGATTTTACGTGATTGTCTAGCATATAGCAACCACGACGCACCAGCTTGGAAGACAGAAATTGAGAGGACCGTGCAAGAGAAAGTTATTTCTTTTAATTAGGCAATAAATACGCCGGCTACAATCATTTTTAACCTCCACAATCGAGGTTCAAGCGTATTTAAACTCAATTTTACTGACATTACCCAAATCAATCGTTTGCTTGGCTTGCCACAAGTCGTAATTGTCTTGCATGGTCAGCCAACTTTCAGCCGAGCGACCTAGCGCTTTGGACAAACGCAACGCCATTTCAGGGCTAACGCCGCTGGCTTCGTTCAAAACGCGGCTCAATGTGGAGGCTGCAACACCAAGTTTGAGCGCCAACTCACGTCCGCTCATACCGTTGGGCTCCAAATAAACCTCTTGAATAAACGCGCCGGGATGGGGTGGGTTAAACATGGTCATTGATAAATTCAAACGTCACTCATACATTCTTAAATACTATATTTTTTATAGCTACTTAGGCAACAAATACGCCGGCTAGAGCCAAAAATACCTCTATTTTTGACCTAATCCGCCATAAACACCGTCAACACCCCGGTATAGCCATACACATGGTGCCGCGCGATTTCACCGCCGGCAAAGAAACCCACCAAGGGCACGTCGCCCAAGGCTTTACGGACGATTTGTAGCTCGGCGCTGGGGCCGCCGAAATGGGGGCCGCCACGGCCTGAGCAGCTGACGTAGATCGCGCCTGCTATGCGTTTGGGCGGTAGGCCGCCGTGCTCGGCTTGGCCGTATTGGAAGGAGCGGTCGGCCAACTCGGCTAAACCGGCATTGTCTCCCCACGCTGCACCTAGCATTTCTTCTGGCTGGGTTTGCGATTCCAGCTCTTCGCGGATTTCGGCGCAGATGCGCACCAAATCCGACCTTGCAGCCGCCACGTTACGCTGACAAAACGCTAAATTCATACCGGTTTGCACGGCTTCTGCCACCGCGACGCCGCGTTTTGTAGGGTCCAGACCGATGATGTGCCGCACGCGAACGTCGCTGCCAAAAATACCGGGATGGCTGATGGTTTGACTGTCTTGACTGATGCCTACCAGGGTGGCGCGCACGGCTTCTAGGGCTTCCTGCGGTTTTTCTAAAGAGACGTTTAAATCGCGCAACAGCACGTCCAAAGCGGGCTCGCCATCCAATTCCATGACCAAATTGCCATCGCAAGCGGTGATTTTTCGGGTTTTGGAGCCATTCGCCGTCAAAGGCTGGCAGCCTTGGGAAACGCGAGACAGCAGCAGCACCTCGTCGCTGAACGCCACGCCGCTCAAACCACCGGCAAAGACGCCGCTGGCCGCCCCTTGACCGTTGATGTTGCCATTACCGCCCACGGCAAACTGCACACTTTGGTGGCGGCTGGCGGCAAAGCCGCCAAACAGGTAGCCGGTACGGGTGCGGGCACTCAGCTCGGCAATCATCTCAGCTGCGTCGGGCATGCCACTGTCCGCATGAATCAAGGCCGTGTGCGCTTGGAAAACTGGGGGCGGCAGCTCTTTGAGCAATTCATCGCTAGGGTCTTCCAACGCCGCCAAAGGCGCAACGCCTGAAAACACGCGGTACTGGTGCGCAGGCACGTCGCACAGCATGACGCACAGCGCGGGTTCGTCGAAATACTCGACATTGTTAGACGCAATGCCCACGCCAACCGTGCCTGTCCAATCGGTCACTTCGGGCAGCTCTGCGCTCAAGAAATCTAAGATCTCTTGCGCTTGGTTTGAATAATGGTCGGTGATGTAGAGCAATGCCAAAGTCGGGCTGCTGGCATAGCTGGAAACCTTGGTGTTAGCCATCTGAGCACGCAATTGCGCCAACACCAAAGCGGCTGCAAATTGCCACTGCGGGTGGGTGGCGTGGCCATAGGGGAAAAGCTTCATGCGAATGGCCTGGTTTGAATGGTTTGAATGCTTAACTAAACGCTATAAACGCTAGCGGGAGCGTTTTTTAGCAGCAGCTTTTTTGGCAGGCGACTTAGCTGCCGATTTTGGTGTGGTCAAGGCTTTACCCACCGCCCCGGCCATGCCGCCCGTCATGGTGTTGGCGACGTTGCCGGCCATGTCGGTGGCTTTTTTGAATGCACCTTTGGCCATATCGGTCGCCACGCCCTTGGTCACGTCAATGGCGGTTTGTTTGGCCGCATCTTTCATGGCGGTGTTGGCAATGTCGCCAAACTGCTTGGTCAGCGCGCCCCACCATTGCATCGGGTCAACCATACCGGCGGCCATGTCTGGCGCTGCGGCTTTCGCGGCGGGTTTGGTCGTTTTTTTTGCAGCAGCTTGCTTGGGCGCAACCGTTCCGGATACCGAACCAGCAAACCCACCCACGGTGGCTGCAGCGTCACTCGCACGATCCGTCACTTTTTGCATGCCGCTCATCATTGAATCTGCCGCTTTGAGCTTGAAGGCATTCGCCACGTCGCCAAAGTTGAAGTTCATGCCTTTGAGCGTGGCCAGCGTCATTTTTTGCACCTCCAGCGCCTGAATCGTCGCTTTCAGCGCGGTGGCATTTTGGTCCAGCCAAAACTGCACGGCTTTGAGCTCGTCAATACGTTTGTCCAGTTCTTCCACGTTCAGTGTGGGCGCAACCCAGTTGCCCAGATTCGGCAGCTGCGGAATGCTCTGCGCGGCACCGCCAGCAGCTTGTTTGGCCAAGTTTTGCAAAAAATCAAAACCCGGCACAAATTTACCGAAACTGCCTAAATTTCCGCTGAAGTCTGGGGTGTTGCTCATGGGGCGCTCCAAGTGGGTTGAAATTGGGGTATGCATCAGAGCTTACTCCAATGTTCCCCAAATTACACGCCCGAGAAGGCTAAAAACCTCAGTGTTTATGCTGATTCATGGGTGCAGCCACCCCGCCAGATGCCGCGTTGGGTGGTGCGTTAGGTGCTGTGGTTGCCACGGGGACGGTCAATTCAACTTTGCTTTCAACGCCCTTGGCGTCTTTGAACAGCAAGGTCAGCGGCACCGTTGCGTTTTTTGGCAGCGCGGTTTTTAAGTCCAGCAACATGACGTGAAGACCGCCCGGTTGCAACGCCACGGCTTTGCCAGCGGGCAAGTCCACGCCAGACACCGCACGCATTTGCATCACGTCGCCGTTCATCTTCATTTCGTGCACTTCCGTCACGCCGGCGGCGGCGGACGATGCCCCCACCAAGCGTAGATCGCTTTTGGCGGTGATGGACATGAACGCACCCGTGCCCTTTTGACCCGGCACGGTGGTGCGCACCCAAGCGTCTTTGACGGTGACATCAGCAGGCTTGACTTGCGCTGCGGCGGATAAGCACAAAGAACCCGTTAAAAGAGCCGTAAAAATGGTTCTAGCCGGCGCATTCGTTGCACTAGTAGCTATTAATTTAGTAGTAAATTTCATCTCAGATTCCTTCATTTTAAATATATAGGGGTCAATGCTGATGCCCCGCCGTGCCTGATGGAATGATTTCCAACAACGCAGCAGGTGATTTCAAACTGTGGGCGTCCACGCCAGCAGCGGGGATTTGCGACCAGTCGTTGACGCCTTTGTCGCAAGTTTGCAGCACTTTGAACCACATGGCACCGTCTTTTTTCGGCAAACCGCCGCGCAGCACAAACTCATCGTACTGCGCCTCTGGCAGCCAGCTGTCTTTGGACGCTGCCGTCCAGGTGATTTCGCTCACATCTTCGGTGATTTGCTTACCGTAGCTGTCGTAAGGCACGCCTAGTTTGGCTGTTTTTATATCCAGCTTCCAGCCCGCTTTAGGCATGGGTTTGGCGCCCATGAAACCCGCCGGAATCGTGACCCGCATGGCTGTGGTGGGCGAACCCTCGCAACCGTGGCCGACTTTGAGCACGGCTTTGTAGCTGCGCCCTGCCAAAGCAGTTTGATCTTCTAAAACGACATGCGCAAATACGGCGCTAGCTGGCGTGATGATTGCCAGTGCCGCTATCAATTTGACGATTTTTTGACGTGACGACTTTGCAAATGACGTACATGTTGCGAATTTCATGATAAATAACCTTGTTTCCTCTAAAAACAATAAAAATACATATCTAGCCAGCGTTTTAACTGCCTGACTAGCTATAAATTCAATAGCGAAATTGTTTTAAAGAAAACGAGGTGGCCCACGGGCGGGCAGCGGTGCGGCGGTGCGCTTGGCAATAACGGCTGCGGGGATGGGTTGCAGCGCGTAAGAGAGGGGTTGCGAAGGTTCGAAACTGCTTTTCAAAACCGGCGGCGGGGCGATGATGCTGACACACAGCGGGCAATCCATGCCTTGGCTGGCAACTTCAGTGCTGCCGTCTGCCGTGGTGACGATGAGCTTCATGCCGCCAGCTGCCGAGCAAATCAGCTGCGTGGCTTGCGGATTGACGATGGGGGACGCGATGGCGACGCCCAAGGACAGCACAAAACCCAGCAACGCCCAGCGCGCCAGCGCTGTGGCGCGGCGCAGGGTTTGGAGCAGGGAATCATTCAACATGACTAAATTATCGCCGATGAAGTCGTTTCAGATGGTGAAAGCTTCTTTTTGACCATAATACTGGGATGAATTACACCCTGACATCCGCCACGATTTTGTTGATTTTGATCACCGATCCGGTCGGCAATATCCCCATTTTTGCCCGCGCACTGCGCCATGTCTCGCCCGAGCGGCGCACGTTGGTCATCATGCGCGAGGTGATGATCGCGTTTTTGCTGCTGCTGGGCTTCATGTTTTTTGGCAAAGACTTTTTGACGCTGATGAATTTGAGCGATGTGTCGCTGCAAATCGCCGGTGGCGTGATTTTGTTTTTGATCGCGCTGAAAATGATTTTTCCATCAGCTGCGCATGCTGAGGAGGAATATGTGGGCGAGCCGCTGATCGTGCCACTGGCGATTCCCGCACTGGCCGGGCCGTCAGCTCTAGCCACGGTGATGCTGCTGGTCAGCCAAGCGCCGCAGCGCAAGTTGGAATGGATTGCCGCGCTGTGCATCACCATGGCGGTGTGTGCGGTGGTGCTGGTGCTGGCAGAGCGGATTCAGCGCATTCTAGGTGAACGCGTGGTGGTCGCCGTAGAGCGGCTGATGGGTTTGATTTTGGTCGCCGTGGCGGTGGAAATGCTGCTGCGCGGGTTCAAGGTGATTGCGCATCAAATCTAAACCGTAACCGCGTCTTTCCCGCGAAGGCGGGAATCCATGGCGGCGCTTGTTGATTCCCGCCTTCGCGGGAATGACGGCTAATTTGTGGGAATGACGGTTAGACGACCGCCTGCACAACGCCCTGCTCAATCGCACCAAACACGCTGTTGCCGTCTTTGCCTTTGACCTCAATACGGATGGTGTCGCCAAATTTCATGAATTCGGTCGTCGCTTGGCCATCTTGAATGGTTTCGATGCAGCGCTTTTCGGCAATGCAGCTGTAGCCTTTAGGCCAGTCGGTGCGGGTTGCGCCGTCTTTGTCAGGTTTTGATTCAATGCCCTTGTTGCTCACCGTGCCAGAGCCGATGACGCTGCCCGCGCGCACGTTGCGTGTTTTGCACAGGTGGGCGATGAGTTGACCGAAGTGAAACGTCATTTCAGGCCCTGCGTCGCACATGCCGACTTTGCGGCCATTCCAGGTACTTTGCACGGTCATGTTCAGACGGCCTTTGTCCCATGAATCACCTAATTCGTCCAAAGTGACGGCGACGGGACTGAATGCGGTGGCAGGCTTGCTTTGCACGAAGCCAAAGCCTTTGGCGAGTTCGTCGGGGATCAGGTTGCGCAAGCTCACGTCATTGGCCAGCATGACCAAACGGATACCGTCCAAGGCCTGCTCAGGCGTGCTGCCCATGTTGACGTCGCCGGTGATGACGGCGACTTCTGATTCGAAATCGATGCCAAAAGCTTCAGAAACGCAGCGAATATCGTCACTCGGGCCTATAAAGTCATCGCTACCGCCTTGGTACATCAGCGGGTCTTGGTAAAAGCTGGCGGGCACTTCGGAGTTGCGCGCTTTGCGCACCAGCTCGACATGGTTCAAATACGCCGAGCCGTCAGCCCACTGGTAGGCACGTGGCAGCGGTGCCATGCATTGCTTGGGGTCAAACGGGAAGGCATGGCGTGAGCGACCGCTGTTGAGCAAATCAGACACGTCTTGCAGCTGCGGGCTGATGAAGTTCCAGTCATCCAGCGCCTGCTGCAGTCGGCTGGCGATACCAGTGGCGTATTGGGCGTGGCTTAAATCACGCGAGACGACGATGAGCTGCCCATCGCGGGAGCCATCTTTGTAAGTAGCAAGTTTCATAGTGGAATTGTAATATCCTCTTGTTATGGCGAACATAAAAACACGACAAACAAAGCACTGGCTAGCGCTGCTGGCCATACTTTTTGTTATAGTTTTGATAGCGCACTTGACAATCATTACCTCGGCTAAAGGCCGATTTGGCACTCAAAAATCGACTCAAACAGAGGTTTTTACGACGCGGATGGTTGAATTGCCAGTCGTCGTCCCCATGCTTCAAAAAGCGCCAGCAGTAGCAATCGCGCAAAAGCTGCCGCCTAAGGTTGTTAGGCCTAGGCCTGCCGACGCCCCAAGGTCTGCGCCTGTATCGTTGTCAGAGCCGATTGAACCGACCGTAGTTTCTACAGCGCTACCGCCAGAACAGTTGCCACCGAGCTCGGTTGATATCGTGGAGCCTAGGCCAGAACCAGCTCAAACGGCACCGATGCAAGCGATCACAGAAACGGCATTGCCGCCGCCAGCGTTTACGGCGTTGGGTTCGGGGCGGCATACTTACAAGGCTTTGTTTACGCAAAATGCCAATATCACCCAAGGTAAAGCAGAAGTTTTGTGGCAACAAGATGGTGAGAAATACGCGCTCAGTCTGACTGCGTCTTGGTTGTTGTTTGAAGCTATTGCGTGGAAAAGCGCTGGCTTGATGTCACCGCAAGGCTTGCAACCTGAGAGATTTTCAGACAAACGCTTTCGCAGAAGCGAAGTGGCTGCTCACTTCGACAGAAATCAGAGCAAGATTATTTTTAGCACCAACACGCCAGAGGCACAGCTAGAACCTACGGCGCAAGACAGAATAAGCATTATTTGGCAGCTTGCAGGGCTACTGGCTGCAGAGCCAGCGCGCTATCCGCCTGGCACCACCTTGTCGGTGCAAGCGGTGGATGCCACCGAAGCGCAGACTTGGCTGTTTACTGTGAACGAGCCAGAAACTTTGAATTTAGACAACGGCGCGCAAATAGCGCTGCGTTTAACACGCAACCCTAGGCGCGAATTTGACCGAAAAGTTGAGCTTTGGTTTGCGCCAGCACTGGACTATTTACCGGTGCGTTTTCGTCAAACGCATGCGAATGGCAATGCTGAAGATTTGATCTGGCAAAGCACCCAAGCATTGCCCACAGCTTTATCACGTTAAGCAATAGATCAGCCTTCAACCGATTTGTCGCATTTTGGGTATTTTTACCTGTTTTTTTATCCTGTGTCAGCCTTGAAATAGCCGTTTACGTTGTTAGTTAATGACTGTTGAGGTGACAATAGGAACTATATGATGATTCAAACCGCTTTTTCGCAGTTGCTCAAAAATTCGTCTATGCAGATGCTTTACGACTCTGAGTCGTTTGTGGTTGTGCATATGCAATTGGATGGCGAGGAGCAGGATATGACGGCGGTCAAAAAACCTACGCTTGCACGCCACGGTTTTGAGATTGTGGACAAGCGCTCGGGCAAAGAAGTGTATTTAGATGGCTCGTGGGCAGAATTGTTTCAACAGCAAATCACGGCTTGGCAAGTCAACACGCCCACGCAAGAAGAAGTGGAAGACACGTTGGATGGTTATGCTGAGCTGGCGCACAACCCGGTGTTGATGCATTAAAAATCAATAACGCACGCAAAAGCACGCTCCCGCGTGCTTTTTTAGTTTTTAAATGTGCTTTTAGGCATGTTTTTTTATGGCGTCCGCCAAAACGCCCACCATCACATCAATCTGCGCTTTGTCCACAATAAACGACGGGGCTAACACCAAATTTTCACCCGCAGGGCGAATCAAAACGCCTTTGTGAAAGCAGGTCATGAAAATATCGTAAGCGCGTTTGCCTGGCAAACCAGCGATGCTTGACAGCTCAACAGCACCAGCTAGACCAAGCGTGCGGATGCCGATAACGTTCGGCAAGCCCTTCAATGCGGCGTGCATGGCATCACCCAAAACTTTACCCATGCTGCCGGCGCGGGCAAACAAGTCTTCTGATTTGAAGTGCGTCAAAGTAGCAATCGCCGCTGCGCAAGCAACGGGGTGACCCGAGTAGGTGTAACCGTGGAAAAACTCAATCGCATGCTCGGGCGCTTTGTCATTGGCTTGCATGATGGTGTCGTACAAATAATCACGGCAAATCACACCTCCCAGCGGGATAACGCCATTGGTCACCGCCTTGGCGAAGTTCAGCATATCTGGCACGACACCGTAGTAATCTGACGCAAAGTTAGTCCCTAAACGCCCAAAACCCGTAATCACCTCGTCAAAAATCAACAAAATGCCGTGCTTGTCGCAAATCTCGCGCAGACGTTTCAAATAACCTTGCGGTGGTAAGTACCAACCTGCTGAGCCAGCGACAGGCTCGACGATCACAGCGGCAATATTGCTGGGGTCGTGCAAAGGCAAAATACGGTTTTCCAGTTCCACCAAAATATCTTCTTGCCATTGCGGTTCTGTCCCGTTGATGTAGGCGTGATGCACTGGGTCGTGAATGAATCGCAGGTGATCTACGCGTGGCAGCAAAGCCGCTCCAAAAGCTTTGCGGTTGGCAGGAATGCCACCCACACTCATACCGCCAAAACCGACGCCGTGGTAGCCGCGCTCGCGCCCAATGAACACATTGCGATGACCTTCACCGCGTGCGCGGTGGTAGGCCAAAGCAACTTTGAGCGAGGTGTCAGCCGCCTCTGAGCCTGAGTTGCAAAACAGCACTCTGTTCAAGTCGCCCGGCGCCATCGCCGCAAGCATGTCAGCCGCTTCAAAAGCTTTCGGGTTGCTGGCTTGGAAGGCGGTAGCATAATCCAAAGTATCCAGCTGCTTCTTGATGGCTTCGTTGATAGGCTTGACATTGTGCCCCGCTCCTACACACCACAAGCTAGAAATGCCGTCCAGCACTTGCCTGCCATCATGGGTGGTGAAGTGCATGCCACTGGCAGCGGTGAAAACGCGCGGATCGTTTTTAAACGTACGGTTGGGTGTGAAGGGCAGCCATTGGCTGTTCATGTTAAATGTTGGGTTTGTCATAAATAACTTCCTGAAAATAGGTTCTCGATTGGATTGGATTCGATTTATTTAATAAGTTTGATCAGCGCGTGCAGATGGCGTTTTATTTGCCAAATGTGTTGCCCAGTGGCTTGCCATTAAAGCTAGCAACAACCCTACTAGTCCATACCAATGCAAATCATTCATGTGTCCAGCGCTGATCAATAAACCGCCGAGCGCCGCACCAATCGCTTGCCCAGCATACATAGCTGACGTATTCAAAGAAACCGAGCCACTGGCCAACGCGGGAGCCAGCCCCACCAAGCGTGCTTGTTGCGCAGAGTTTGTCGCAAAACCACCTATCGCCCACGGGAGCATGACCATGGCAGCCAATAACAAAGTCGTGCCCAAAGGCCAGATTAGCAAACTGATAATCATGCCGCAAAGCCCCATCCAGACCATGCGTGGCGCGCCTAAACGGTCAACATGGCGCGACATCCACATATTTCCCAATAAACCAAAAGCACCAAACCACATGAAAAGTGCGCTCAATTCAAATGCAGAGATATTCAAAGTCGCTTTGTAGTAAGGCGCCAAGTACGCAAAAATCACAAACTGTCCAGCGGCGTACAGGGTGGTGACTAAAACACAAGTCATCAATGCGGGGGATTGAAGGGTAGCCGCCCAAGCGGCACGCGACAATGCGGGTGGCTTCACACCGTTTGGCATAGCGCGCCAAACCCACACAGCACTGATGATGCTGAGCACTGCAACCAGCCAAAACGCACTACGCCAACCCAATGTACCGCCCAAATACGCACCTATTGGCATGCCAAGCACGGAAGCAACTGACCAGCCTAGAAAAACAAAAGTGATCGCACGCCCTCGTTGCTGCTCTGGCACCAGCAAGCTGATGCAAGCAGCTGCTTGCGGCGTGAAGATGGCGGGTGAAATCATGGTGATTACCCGCACAATGAGGAGGTTGCCAAAATCTGGCATCACCGCGCACAAAGCATGAAAGATGGCGTACCAAATCATTGACAATGCAAGCAGACGACGCCGATCCCACCCAGCAACAACGGATGCAAACAAAGGCGCACCAATGCACATCAACAAAGCACCCGCAGAAATAAGCTGCCCAGCTACGGCGACTGAAACGCTCATAGACTGACTGATCACGCTCAGTGTTCCAGGCACAATCATGACGCCAGTGCCAATCACGAAATTGCCAAACAGCAAAGCCCATAAAACTTTAGGTTGCTGATTTTTATCTTTATTTTGATTCATCATCAAGCGCTCACCAACCGTTCATCAATTGTTTCTCAGCCAAGTCCAAAGCTTCTGGCTTGCCAGAAAGCACCAAGGTGTCGCCACCCTCTAACACCGAATTGGCATCTGCAAATGCATGGACATCGTTCAAGGTTATTTGTTGCCCATTTTTGCGTTTTAAGCTGATCACTTGTACATCTTTCAGTGCGTTCACAATATTTATAAATTGCTTATCCACTGCATGGTCTCGATCTGTCAATGTGACCGAACTTAACCGGGCGCTTTCTAGCTCATCAGCCGTATCGTCGTCGTTGCCATGAAAGTAACCACGCAACAAGTTGTAGCGCGCATCACGCTGATCTTGTACGACTCGAATAACTCGGCGCATCGGCACACCGACCAGTGCCAACGCATGGCTTGCCAACATCAAACTGCCTTCTATGGCTTCTGGAACAACTTCTGTCGCCCCTGCTAGCTGTAGTTTTTCAATATCATGATCGTCTACTGTCCGGACAATAATGGGCACTTGCGGTGCATGCCCACGAATATTAGCCAGCACCTTCATCGCACTGGGCGTGTCTAAATACGTCACCACAACTGCGCTTGCTCGCGCCAAGCCAGCCGCCATCAAAGCCTGCAAGCGCACCGCATCACCGTATACAACCTTATCACCTGCAGCCGCAGCTTGGTGAACGCGGTCAGGGTCTAAGTCCAAAGCAATGTAAGGGATCTTTTCTGCAGTAAGCAAACGCGCCAAATTTTGTCCACATCGACCATAACCACAGATAATCACGTGCTTGTTTGTCGCCATGGCTTTGCGAGCAATACCTGTCATCTGCAACGATTGCTGCAGCCAATCACTGCTGACCAATTTCATCACGATTTTGTTGCTGTACATGACCAAAAACGGCGTCGCTAGCATGGACAACACCATGCTGGCCAAAATGGGATTCAGCAATGCACGCGGCACCAATTCGTTTTGCTGCGCCAACGTGAGCAGCACAAAACCAAATTCACCCGCCTGCGCCAAGTAAATGCCCGTACGCAAAGAAACACCCGTTGTTGCCCCCAAACCTCGCGCCAGTACTGTGACTAAAACTAGCTTGAACAACACAGGAACAACCACCAACAGCAAGACCAAAGGCCAGCGATCCCACACCAAGCGCCAATTCAGCATCATGCCAATGGTGATGAAAAATAAACCCAAAAGCACGTCGTGAAAGGGTCGAATATCTGTTTCAACTTGATGCTTGAACTCAGTCTCTGAAATCAACATGCCCGCGATAAATGCGCCCAAAGCCAGTGACAGACCTGCTAGCTCAGTCAACCAAGCCAATCCAAGCGTTATTAACAGCAAATTCAGGATGAATAACTCATCACTTTTGCGCCGCGCAACCAAGGTAAGCCAAGCTCGCATAACACGCTGACCACCTACCAGCAAGACCGTGATCAAAGCAACGGCCTTCAAACCAGCGATAGCTAACGCCATGAACAAATTTTCATCCGATGCACCAAGCGCGGGTATCAGTACCAACAACGGCACAACAGCCAAATCTTGAAATAGCAGCACACCCATCACGCGCTTGCCATGCTCTGAGTCCATCTCCAGCCGCTCAGTCATCAGCTTGACCAGGATAGCCGTGCTACTCATTGCCAACGCGCCAGAAAGCGCTAGCGCAGCTTGCCAAGACAAGCGCCAAGCTACCGGCAAATACTTGGTGAGCATCAAAGAAACCGCGGTAGCCACCATCATGGTGCAGACCACTTGTAGCAAACCCAGCCCAAACACATGCCGCCGCATGGTCCGCAATTTGGGCAGATTAAACTCCAACCCGATGGCAAACATCAAGAAAACGATGCCAAATTCAGCCAAATGCTGCACGCTCTGCGTATTTTTAGCCAATGCCAGCATGTTAGGGCCAATAACTACACCAACCGCCAAATAGCCAAGCATAGGCGGCAGTTTGAAGGTTCGGCATACGATCACGCCCAGCACCGCAGCAAAGAGGTAGAGCAGGGTGAGTTCTAGCGAGGTCATACGCGTCTATATTAGCGTAGACTTGCCTTCATCTTGACGACTAAGCCCAGATGACAAACCAATCGCCCAGAATAGCATCCCATAAGTCGATAAAATTACCTGATGACCTTTGACGCTGAAAAAACCATTCGCTTAGCGCTAGAAACGCTAGATATTGAAGCCGCAGCGGTGCTGGGGCTCAAAAATCGAATTGACCAACAGTTTGTGGCTGCAGTTCAAGCAATATTAGCGGTACGTGGGCGTGTGGTGGTGATGGGCATGGGCAAAAGTGGGCATGTGGGACGCAAAATAGCGGCCACCTTGGCCTCTACAGGTACGCCCGCCATGTTTGTACATCCTGCTGAAGCGAGTCATGGTGATTTGGGTATGGTTAAATCTGTCGATTTAGTCATCGCCATCTCTAATAGCGGCGAATCTGCTGAACTCAATGTGATCTTGCCCATGCTTAAACGGCAAGGTGTGCCCTTGATTGCTATGACTGGCGGTCTAACTTCTACCTTAGCGCAGCATGCCTCCATCATTTTAAACAGTGGTGTTGCCAAAGAAGCCTGCCCCTTGAATTTAGCGCCTACTGCTAGTACAACGGCGCAGCTAGCCTTGGGTGACGCTTTGGCTGTATCGCTGCTTGACGCACGTGGTTTCAAGGCCGAAGATTTTGCCCGCTCGCATCCTGGCGGCTCTTTGGGTCGCAAATTGTTAACCCATGTTAGCGATGTAATGCGTTCAGGTAGTGATGTGCCTAAAGTGCTTGCCAACGCAAGTTTCAACGACTTGATGCGGCAAATGAGCGCTAAATCGGTCGGTGCCTCAGCCATTGTTGATGCCCAAGACCAAGTCATCGGGATTTTTACCGATGGTGATTTGAGGCGCTTGATTGAGAAAGGTGTTGATCTACGCAACTTGGTAGCTGTTGATGTGATGCACAGCGCGCCACGCACCGTTAAAGCCAATGAACTGGCTGTTGCCACCGCTGAACTGATGGAATTGCACAGCATAACGTCCGTTTTGGTCACAGATGCTGACAGTAAACTGTGTGGCATTGTCCATATTGGCGACTTGATGCGCGCCAAGGTGATTTGATGCAGCAATCTCCAAAAACCATGCCAAATTCGCGCTTCTCAGCCGAACTGCTGCTCAAAGCACAAGGCATTAAAGTTGTTGTTTTTGACATTGACGGCGTGATGACGGACGGCGGTTTGCTTTTTACTGAAACGGGTGAGTCCATCAAACGGTTCAACACTTTGGATGGTTTGGGTATCAAGCTTCTGCAAAAAGCAGGCATCACACCAGTTGTGATTTCTGGGCGCGATTCCGCGCCACTCAGAACCCGGCTCAAAGCTTTGGGGGTGACGCACATTCACTTGAACACCGAAGACAAACACCCAGCCGCCGAAAAAGCACTGACTGAATTGGGGTTTACATGGGCACAAGCGGCCTGCATGGGTGACGATTGGCCTGATTTGCCAGTGATGCAAGCATGCGCCTTTGCATGCGCGCCTTTGCATGCGCACTTTGAGGTTAAAGCCATCGCGCATCACATTACCGAGACACCGGCAGGTTCTGGTGCAGTCCGCGAGTTTTGTGATTTGCTGTTGATGGCTTCGGGAAAATACACCCAATTTCTTGCTGAATTTCAACCCAACACCTTCAAGGCAAGCGTCGCATGACAAGTGCTTGGTTATTGATTCGCCGCTTAGCCGACCAACTGGCGATTTACTTGCCCCTCTTGCTCATGGCGGCTTTGGCACTGGGCAGCTACTGGTTGGTACGCAACGCACCTGTGGTTGCCGTGTCTTCGGCAGACAAGCCTTTGAACCATGAGGCAGATTATTTTTTAAAGAAATTTTCTGTCAAAAGCTTTACGCCTCAAGGCAACTTAAAAAGCGAGCTCTTTGGCGGACAAGCGAGGCATTTTGCCGACACCGACACCATTGAAATCGACAATGTACGCGTTCACAACTTCAACCAAACGGGTCGCCTAACCACTGTGACCCGGGCGAACCGCGCCATCAGCAATGGCGACAACTCTGAAATACAGCTGTTTGGCAATGCCTCGTCAGTGCGCGAAGCTGCAGCGGATGCCAACGGCGTGATGCAACCCAAAATGGAGTTCAAAGGCGAGTTTTTACACACTTTCGTCAACGAAGAGCGCTTGAAATCGCATTTGCCGATTGTTATTCGTCGTGGCAACAGCGAGTTCAGCGCAGATTCGCTGGATTACGACAACTTAGCGCGCGTGATCAATTTGCAAGGCCGCGTCAAAGCGGTTTTGCAGCCAACCAAATAATGGTTCAGCATGGCTAAGCTTGTTTTCATCACCGGTGCATCCAGCGGCATCGGCCAAGCTTTGGCGCTTGCGTATTACCAAGCTGGCTACAATTTAGCATTGGTTGCACGCCGCATAGAAGATATAAAATCATGGTCTAGCCAGCATGATTTAAGCTCAAAACGCTACAAAATATATAGCGCAAATGTGGGTGATATTGACAGCATTGTTGCGGTGGGTAAAGCTTGCATAGCGGCACAGGGTTTGCCTGATGTGGTGGTTGCGAATGCGGGTATCAGCATTGGGGTCGACAGCGCTATTCGTGAAGACTTAGACCAATTGGCGCAAACCTTTGCCACCAACAACATTGGTTTGGCAGCTACTTTTCACCCTTTTATTGCAGGTATGCTGCAGCGCAAAAGTGGCAAACTGGTCGGTATTGGTAGCGTTGCGGGCATACGTGGCATGCCTGGGCATGGGGCTTATTGTGGTAGCAAAGCTGCCGTCATCAACTACTGCGAAAGTTTGCGGGGTGAACTGCGTGGCAGCGGGGTGCAAGTTGTCACCATCTGCCCGGGCTATATCAACACGCCCATGACTGAGAAAAACAGTTATCCGATGCCATTTTTGATGGAAGCTGATGATTTTGCGCAAAAAAGTTTACGGAAAATTGAAGCCGGCAGCAGCTACAGTGTGATTCCATGGCAGATGGGCGTTGTCGCTAAACTCTTACGACTGATGCCCAATGTGCTATTTGACAAAGCACTGGCGGGACGAGGGCGCAAGGCACGGGCGCCTTCTCAGCAGATTAATTAACCGATCGCAACGCTCGCAAACCAAGCTTATAACGACAAAGGGCTCCTTGAAAGGAGCCCTTTTTAGTTCACTGAACCCAATTAAATTGGAGTTCAGTTAAAACTTTTACTAAGCGCGTGCTTAGTAGCTGCTGCGGCCACCGCCGCCGTAGCCGCCACCGCCGCCGTCGCGACCACCGCCGCCACCGCCGCCGTAACCACCACCGCCGCTACGGCCACCGCCGCCACCGCCGCCGTAACCACCACCGCCGCCGCCGCCACCGTAGCCACCGCCGCCAGTGCGTGGAGGACGTGCCTCCATTGGACGAGCTTCGTTCACAACGCAGCTACGGCCACCCAAAGATTGACCATTCATACCAGCAATAGCCGCTTGTGCTTCGGCATCGCTGCCCATTTCCACAAAGCCAAAACCTTTTGAACGACCTGTGTCGCGCTCCATCATCACTTTAGCGCTGGTAACAGCACCAAATTGACCGAAAGATTGCTCTAGATCGCTATCGCGAACCGAGTACGGCAAATTGCCAACGTACAGTTTGTTGCCCATTGAGGGACTCCTAAAAAACTCTTAATAACAAAGCGACGGGGATC
>JAYSZH010000169.1:0-3140 GCA_043738155.1 Polaromonas sp.
TGAGTTAGATAAGTAAGTTATAATAGAGGTCTTAACGCGCGATGGAGCAGCCTGGTAGCTCGTTGGGCTCATAACCCAAAGGTCGCAGGTTCAAATCCTGCTCGCGCAACCAATATAAACCCCTCAGAATTTAGTTTCTGAGGGTTTTTTTATGTCCGATGCTATTGTCTGTAGTGTTATGTTGTGAAATTTTGGGCACTATTGCTGTCGCAGCGTTTCAATCACTGGTCTGCGCAATACCGAGCGCAGCACATAGGTTCCAGCAACGAGCGCTAATAACGATCCTGCCATCGCACCAGCCAGTGGCACCCATAGCTTGATGCTCCAAGTGAACTCAAACACGTAACGCGCCATCGCCCAACCAATCGCCACAGCGATGACACTGGCTAAGAAGCCTGCTAACAAGCCCACACCCGCCAATTCAGCGCCTTGGACTTGACGCAACAGCTTGCTGCTAGCGCCCAACGAACGCATCACTGCAAATTCTTTGGCACGTTCGTCTTTGGTCGCTGTAATAGCCGCCAGTAACACAACAACCCCAGCCGCCAAGGTGAAAGCAAACAAAAACTCGACCGCACGAATCACTTGATCCAGTACTTTTTGAATTTGCGAGACCGTGGCGCTCATGTCTACATTGGTGATGTTCGGATAATTTTTAACCAATGCATTGTCGAACGTAGAACTAGCAGCACTACTTTTGCCATCATTTACTCCATTTGCAGCGGGTGCACGAAACGCTCCCATATAGGTTACTGGCACACCTGCCAATTGCGCCACCGGAAACATCACATAAAAGTTGGCCCGCATGGAGCCCCAGTCCACTTTGCGGATGCTGCTGACTTTGCTGTCAACCACCATACCGCCCACGTCAAATCGCAATTGGTCGCCCAACGCCAAGTTCAAAGTCTTAGACACGCTTTCCTCTACGCTCACGCCGCCTGTTTCCTCAGGCGTCCATGCACCTGATGTGACGATGTTGTGCGCTGGCAGCGCTGCGCTGTTGGATAAATTGAACTCCCTGTCCAGCATGCGCTTGGCGCGTTCGTCTGCAAAATTGTCTAGTTTGACGTCATTGTTGTTTATCGCCACCAAACGCCCACGAATCATGGGAAACCAGTCGTAATTTTTGATACCAGCATCTTTGAGCGTTTGCTGAAAACTCTCGCTTTGCTCTGGCATCACGTTGATGACAAAGCGATTCGGCGCATCAGGCGGAGTCGCTTTTCGCCAACTATCAATCAAGTCCGTACGCAGCAACACCAACAAAATCAAGGCCAGCAGCCCGAGCGACAGGGCGCTAATTTGCACCACCGCAAACGCCGGCCGCGCCGTCAGCTGCCGCGTTGCCAATACCAACCAGCGTGGCGCGGTAGCGTCGTTCACGCTCATGCGCAGCAGTTTGATGGCTATGAAGCTGATGCCTGCAAACAGCACCACAGCCGCCGCAAAACCGCCCACGGTGATCAAACCCAGCTTCAAATCACTGCTGGTTGCCAATAGCAGCGTCACAAACCCCGCCAAACCCAAGCCCAACACAGCCAGTGACGCAGGTTTGAGGCTGCCCACATCGCGTCGAATCACCCGCAGCGGCGGCACTTGTGCCAGTTGCAGCACAGGTGGCAGGCCAAACGCCAGCAGCAGCGTCATCCCCATACCCAGACCAAAAGCGACGGGCCACAGCGACGCGGCAGGCAAGCTCGATTCAATCAATCCCGCCAGCAGCAGCACAAAGACGTAATGCACCGCATACCCGATCACAATACCCAGCCCACTCGCAAACAGGCCAACCAGCGCAAACTCAAAGGTGTAACTCAGCCCAATGTTGCGCTGGCTCTGCCCCAGCACCCGCAGCATGGCGCAGTTGTCCAAATGTTTGGCGGCAAAGCTGCGCGCGGCCAACGCCACAGCCACAGCGCTCAGCAGCGCGGCTAAGAGTGCAATCAAGCTCAAAAACTTCTCAGCCCGCTCCAGCGTTTGCTTCATTTCAGGTCGTCCGCCTTCAAACGATTCCAGCCTGACACCCGCCATTCCCGCACTGATTTGCGTTTTGGCGAAGTCTGCAAACGCCTTCACCGCCGTGTCCGCAGCGGGTCCACTGGCACTCGTTCCTGCTACGGCAAGCCGATACGTCACCCGGCTGGCAGGCTGAATCAACCCCGTCGCCGCCATACCCGCCATATTCACCATCACACGCGGCGCGAAATTGGCAAAACCCGCCCCTCGGTCAGGCTCGGTCGTGATGATTTGGCCAATCCGCAGCTCCGCATCACCTAACAGCAGCTTGTCGCCGACTTGCAGCCCCAAGCCGTCCAACAGGGCAGCATCCACCCAAGCTTCACCCACGGCAGGTACTGCGCGCGTTTTAACCGGTTCCGCGCCTTGCTTTGCCGTGATTTGCAGGTTGCCGCGCAGAGGGTAAGCCTCGCTCACCGCCTTCAGCGCCACCAGCTTAGTCATCGCATCACCTGAATTGGCAGACTGCGCGGTTGACGTCGCCCTAGCCATCGTCGGAAATCCCAGCGTTTGTGCCGTTTTCAGCCCCAGTTCTTTGGCTTTGGCTATGAAAACCTGCGGCGTTGGGTTGTCGCTGGAAATCACCGCATCGCCCCCCAGCAGCTGCCGAGCATCCCGTTGCAGCCCACCGTTCAGCCTATCCGCAAAAAATCCCACAGCAGTCAGCGCCGCCACCGCCAGCGAGACGGCCACAATCAGCAGCCGCAGCTCGCCAGCCCGTAAATCCCGCCAAAGCGAGCGCCATCCTAAAACGTAAAAAGCGGTGTTCATGACTGTACTTTACCTCTCAAGCGATGGATTTTTTGCAACATAAACCTAGATGGCGTTGCTATGGGATAAATCAAGCTAAATTCAGCGTGTTGAGCATCGCTACAAGTCGTTGATAAGGAATACAATAATCATCATAAAAATAATAGCACTCTAGGCAATAAATACGCCGGCTAGTGGCGAATTTATGTGCTAAATATAAGCTTTTTTATGCAAAAGTCGACTTCGTGCAATCACTATAATTTTGATAGCATTTAAGCTAATAAATACGCCGGCTAAAGGTGTGTTTCTTGATTTTTAGTTCGAAGTGCAACACTTACAAGGGAAATAAAGGCTGAGAGTAGGTTTAGACAGCGGTT
>JAYSZH010000170.1:0-22857 GCA_043738155.1 Polaromonas sp.
TGATTTCAGGGTCAATTTTAGGTTTTGCAGGCTTTTTGAGAACTTCTTCGGCTTTGGCGATGCCGCGCAAATTGCGAATCTCGTCCGCCCAAACCGGCACAGGTGGCAAAGGGGCTGCAGCGTCAGCCACAGCGGTCTCCGTCATCTTCAAAGCGGCTTGGAAGGCATCCCAGACGACTAATAATTGCGCTTTTGAGGCTTCTAACAGGGGGGCGAATTTCGCATCTACGCTAGACCAATTGGCATCTACCACCAAAGCTTGCGCCTGATCTTGCCAGTGTTGCACGTCAATTTGCAGAGCGGGCAGCACCGTTTGCGCATCTTTATAACTCTTGGTGGACAAAATTTCGGTGCGCTGCGCTAATAAGACAGCCGCTTCACGCTGCACCTGGGTGTGGTGCTGCAGGTCTTCGATGCTTTTGACGCGCTCGGCCAGCTTGAGTTTGACACTGGCAAGCGGCTCTTTGGACAGCGGCGCACCCGCTTTGGCGGCATCACGCTGCCAAGCCATCGCGTCGGCAATGTTCAATTTGCCCACTGCTAATAAAGCATTTGCTTTATTAGCCCACTCCTCTCCCACGGCTTCTTGGCCTTTGGCTTTTTTGAGTTCATCGAGCTTTTCACGAATGGGTTTGACGGCCCCCTTGTCTCGAGCACTCAGCTCTTTGAAGACTTCTTGCATTTGCTCAGCACTGGGGTTGCTGGCCATCCAGTCGCGTACTTTGGCTGCCCGGTCGCCAGCCGTAGACGCTGAAAATGCGCCACCAGTAAGGGCGTCTAAAGGATGGGGTTCTAGGGCAGATTTTGCGTTCATGGGAGCATTCTTGGGAGCGGTGACTTTGGCTGCTTTGGCAGAAATTGGGGTTGTCTTGTTGGTTAAAAAATCAAACATAGGTCGCTATTATCCTGCATCTACGCTGGGTACTTACAAATTGATATTCGAACCTATCGGCAAATGGCGAATGGATTTTCGAACAATGCGCATGTCGTGCTATGGATACGTTTGTATTGCGTTTCATGGCTTGTATTGCATTTGTTTTCCATTTTTTACAACGCTGACAAACTCAAGTCATTCCTAGGCAAACACGTCTAAACCCTTGAAATACCAGTCTTTCTGGATAAATATACAGCCATATTACCAAGAAATTGCATATAAAACACATTTGATATACTTGACTATGTCTTATGACCGCGTTTAGAATTCGCCCACTGAGCGGAATCTAGGGTTTACCCAGGTACACAAAAGTATTCCGCACCCGTTGCCGACGTCCGGCAAGGTTCATCGTCATAAAAAAGGATAGCACGATAGCCCGCGTACCCAACTGAAACGTTGTTGGCCAGCAGACTCGCTCCCCCAAAGGGATGAACTGCCAACCGACCCGCAAAGAAAAGGACATGCTTCATGAAAGCTCTGAATCAACTGGCCGCTTTTAACCAAGGCCTGAAACTAAGCATTGTTCGCAATGTAAAAACCGCAGTGCGTGACACCGCTGACGGATTTTTTGAAATTTTCCACAATGGCTTTGCCATGATTGGCTTGGCTACCGCGATTGTGGCCTTGGTACTTTTGGGTCGTCCAGACCTGCGGTACGCTGGCGAAACCAAGCTATTAAGCTGGCTGCAAGTTCGCCACACCGTGTTTACCACTGGAACTTCCGCCCCTGAAGAGGAAGTGACAGTAGCCGACTTGGACGCCAGCGAACGCGCGACAGCAACCGACCCTGCCGATTTGCCCAAGCAGCAAGCGGCTGTGGCCTTTTGGCTGAGCAAAAAGTACAAGGTTGCGCCAGAACCGCTCAGTGCGTTGGTGGCTGAAGCTTATGCGCTTGGCGCTAAGGCCAAGCTCGAACCTACGCTGATTTTGGCCATCATGGCGATTGAGTCTGGTTTTAACCCGTTCGCCCAAAGCCCAGTCGGTGCCCAGGGTTTGATGCAGGTGATGACCAAGATTCACAGCGACAAGTACGAAGATTTTGGTGGCAAACTAGCGGCTTTTGACCCGATTACCAACTTGCGCGTTGGCGTCAAAGTGCTGCAAGGCTGCATTGCCCAGGCTGGCTCCATCGAAGGCGGCCTGAAATATTACGTCGGTGCAGCCAATCTGGCCGACGACGGCGGCTATGCCAACAAAGTGGTGACCGAATACGCCCGTTTGTACCAAGTCGCCTACGGCAAGGCGGCACCGCAGCGAAAAGCCGCGCCAGACAGCACGGCATCAGCCATGCTCAGAGCCGTCGCACCAGCAGCTGACAAGCAAACCAGTGCGGTTCCAGTTTTATTGCCTGTGATCGTGCCAGCCAAGCCTGCATCAGAAGACATTGTCGAGAAAATAGCTGCTTTGTAAATTTTTAGGTCAACTTTGCTACACTATATGGGTACGCAACTGGCGATAGGCAAAAGCCCTCACTAGATAAAGTAGAGGGCTTTTTGTTGATGTGGGATCAATAGAGCACTAGCAAGAGACTGGCATTGAGCAACCACTGGGAAGCGTACCGCCCTGCTATCTTTATATAGATAGCAATGGCGTTCAGCCGTTCGCCTGGGCAGACTTTTTGCATTTTAAAGAAATAGCATAGTCATAGCGCCTGTAAATTTCATGATTGGACTGAACCCATGTACAACCGTAACATTCTCATCGAGCAAACCGACCCTGATCTGTATGCCGCGATTTTGCAAGAAAATGCCCGCCAAGAGCACCACATCGAGCTGATTGCCTCTGAAAACTACGCCTCTCCTGCCGTTATGGCCGCACAGGGCAGCCAGCTGACCAACAAATACGCTGAAGGCTACCCAGGCAAGCGCTATTACGGCGGCTGCGAATATGTTGATATCGCCGAGCAATTGGCCATCGACCGCGTGAAACAGATTTTTGGCGCAGAAGCTGCCAACGTGCAGCCGCATTGCGGCGCATCGGCCAACGAAGCCGTGTTTTTGGCATTCTTGAAGCCTGGCGACACCATCATGGGCATGAGCTTGGCCGAAGGCGGTCATTTGACGCACGGTATGCCACTCAACATCAGCGGCAAATGGTTCAATGTGGTCAGCTACGGCCTGAACGCCAAAGAAGAGATCGACTATGAGGCGATGGAGCGTAAAGCCCATGAAACCAAGCCAAAATTGATCATAGCCGGCGCATCTGCTTACTCTCTTGCTATAGATTTTGAACGTTTTGCCAAAGTCGCCAAAGATGTTGGCGCGATTTTCATGGTGGACATGGCGCATTACGCCGGTTTGATCGCCGCTGGCATCTACCCCAACCCTGTGCCGCATGCCGACATCGTGACTTCCACCACCCACAAAAGCCTGCGCGGCCCCCGTGGCGGCATCATTTTGATGAAGTCCATCCACGAAAAAGCCATCAACAGCGCTATTTTCCCGGGTTTGCAGGGCGGTCCACTGATGCACGTGATTGCAGCCAAAGCCGTTGCCTTCAAAGAAGCCTTACAGCCAGATTTCAAAATCTACCAGCAGCAAGTGCTCAAAAACGCCCAAATCGTCGCTGAAACCCTAGTTTCACGCGGTTTGCGCATTGTCAGCGGCAGAACAGAGTCACATTTGATGTTGGTCGATCTACGCGCCAAAGGCATCACCGGTAAAGAGGCCGAAGCCGTTTTGGGCAGCGCCCACATGACCATCAACAAAAACGCCATCCCGAACGACCCTGAAAAACCCATGGTCACCAGCGGTATCCGCATCGGTACGCCTGCGATGACAACACGGGGCTTCAAGGACGAAGAAGCCCGCTATACGGCTAATTTGGTGGCAGATGTGCTCGACAATCCGCGGGATGCAGCGAATATCGAGGCAGTTCGTGCAAAAGTGAACGCCTTGACCGCTAGATTCCCGGTCTACAAGTAATTAGACAAGCCATGAAGTGCCCCTTCTGCTCTCACACCGACACCCAAGTGGTGGAAACGCGTGAGTCTGAAGACGGCAGCTTCATCCGCAGACGCCGCCAGTGTGCGGCCTGCGAGAAACGCTTCACCACCTACGAGCGCCCAGACCTCAACTTCCCCTTCGTCGTCAAAAAAGACGGCAGACGCATTGATTACGAGCGCGTCAAACTCATCGCCTCGTTCAACCTCGCCCTGCGCAAACGCCCCGTCAGCACCGAACAGGTTGACAACGCCATTGAGCGCATCGAAGAAAAACTCCTGAACCTAGGCGACCGCGAAATCGCCTCCACCCGCTTGGGCGAAATGGTCATGCGGGAGCTGCGCAAGCTGGATAAAGTGGCCTATGTGCGCTTTGCCAGTGTGTATCGGAGCTTTGAGGATATTGATGAGTTTAAGACGCTGGTGGATGAGGTCAGAAAATAGCCACTAGCGAGCATCCAACAGATGGAAATCTTTGTAAAAAGAGCAATTTCATCACACTCTGCTAAGTTTTCCTGACAAACGGTTGGTAATTGTCGACCAACGGCATTTGTAAGAGTCGATTTTATTCGTTGCAACTTTTACAATACGTTATGAGTAACACCATGCCCAACCACACCGAACGCAATAGATGCATGTCACAAAGCACATGGCGACAACAAACGGGCTTCAGCTTGTTGGAGGTGCTGATTGCCTTCATCATATTAAGCCTTGGCTTGCTGGGTGCGGTTGGCATGCAGGCGGCAGCCATGCAGTCCAACAAAGAAACGCGAAATCAAAACGTGGCTACCTCGCTTGCCCGTGAATTGGCGGACAAGATGCGCGGCAACCACGCCGTTGCCATCAAAACCGCCGCTGCGGACAATCCTTATTTAGTGTCTGCAACATTGAACAATGCCAGCACCCTCGCCTTCACAGCACCCGCAGAGAATTGTTTTTTAACGGCATGCACCACCGCAACGGCTGTGGCGACGTGGGACATGGCTGACTGGCAGAACCGATTGCAAAATTCCCTGCCAGATCCGAAATTTGTGATTTGCTTTGATAAATCACCTTTTGATGCCGATGGGAAGGCAGAGTGGGCATGCTCTAACGATGGCGACATCAGCGTCTTGAAGTTGGCATGGACTAGCAACGACACCAAGGGCGAACTAAAACTGAGCAGTGCTGCTGCCACGATACCCATGGTTGTTGTGCCTTTGACAGCGGGAACACCCAATTGAAACACTTTAAACTCAATATGCGAACAAACCCGTTGCGCCGTCAAGGTGGTCTCACACTGGTTGAGCTTTTAGTCGCCATGGGCTTGGGCTTGTTGGTCATCGCGATTGCCGGCGGTGCGCTTTTACTGGGTCGCCAAGGCTTTGACGCCGTTGACAGTGGCACACAATTACGCGACAAGCAACGGCTAGCTATTGACATTTTGACGCGTACGATTGTTCAAGCTGGTTTTGAAGACTATGCAGCGGGAGCTGCGTTTCGAGCGGACTTTAAGAATGACACAACGTCTTTAGAGCCCGATATATTTGGTTGGAATAACGCCATTTATGCAACCCCTGGCATTGATATCAGCGCCACAACCGCCATCACCAACGGCAACAGACCAGGCAAATGCGGCAGCGTTGCGGACACGTCCTGTGTGAATGGAAGTGATATTTTGGTGGTACGTTATCAAGGTGTTACATCACCCACAGATTCAACAAAATCTGACAACAGTATGATCAACTGTGGTGGTCAGGGTGATAAAGGACTTGTCACGAACGACCTCAACGAACGCGGCGCCAGCCTGTTCCATGTTGCAACTGTCAATGGTGAGCCATCGCTGTACTGTTCCTATTACAGCCACAAGTCCGGTTCATGGGAAAACCAACCTTTGATCGAAGGTGTGGAGTCTTTTCAAGTTTTGTATGGCACCGACCGTGTAAACCCCGGTGTAGCGCCACCCAATACAGCGGGCACACCCGTGGACGAGGACCCTTTGCTCGACTCTATCGCTGAGCGCTGGCTGCGTGCTGATCAACTGACTGTTGCTGGAAACCTAAAAGCCACACGTGACAACTGGCGGCGTGTGCGGGCTGTACGGGTTGGGCTGGTACTTCGGGGCCCTGTAGGCTCTGCACAGCAGTCTGTAGCCGCCACGCTGACGCCGCTTGGTCTCGCTTATACCGATAGCGCAAACGATGCTAAATCAGCATTGGAAGTAGCTGCAGACCGGCGCTTGCGTATCCCCAACGCTTCTGCGCAAGCTGGAATAAGCCTACCCAGTGCTTTTACAGTTCATGTCCGCAACGATTTGACGACAAGGTAATCACATGAGCCCTTCCCTACTCACTACGCGCAAGCCAGCCGCTCCGCAACGCGGTTTTTCGCTCATCACGACACTTATTTTGTTGATTGTTGTCACCGTTTTGGGACTTGCGGCAAGCCGAATTGTGCTGATGTCAGAAAAAACCTCGCGTTTTGACCGCGACACGCAGATCGCCTTTCAAGCAGCCGAAGCTGCTTTGCAGGATGCAGAAATTGATATCCAAGGTACAAAAGATGCCGCTGGCAACTATATTGCCTCAGGCCTGCGCATGGCTCAATTTGATTCTAAAAACAAGACGGCGGCCATGTTTCCAGTCGGTTGCGGCACAGGCACCCAACGCGGTATGTGCGCGCCAACAGCCGGCGCAAAACCTGTTTGGTACAACGTGGATTTCACAGACACTTCTGCAAATGCCAAAACGGTGAACTTCGGTGAATTCACCGGTCGTGAGTTTGTAGCTGGGCAAACAGGTATCCGCCCTGAAATAGCGCCGAGATACATCATTGACTACACCGATGATTTAGCCTCCCCAGGTAAATTGCTTTACCGCATCACCGCCATGGGTTTTGGCCCCAGAAAAGAAACCCAAGTCGTGTTGCAAGTTGTTTTTAGGAAAGTTTAACCATGCCATCATCTTTCAACATCATGTCGCGTCTTGGTTGGATTCGCTCTAGAACCAAAATGCAAAAAGTTGCAGCTCTTGCTATCTTGGCAACTGCCGTCACCACAGGCGTCGTCATCAGCCAAACAGTGCTGCCACCGTTGGTTGAGTTGAGTTCAGAGCCTTTATACATGAATGGTGCTAAAGCCAAAGCCAACTTGACGCTGGCTTTATCAGTGGAGTTTCCAACTGTTGGGCAAACGTACCGGGACAACGTCTTCGACACCACCAAAGAATATATTGGCTACTTTGATCCCAAGGTTTGCTACACCTACAATGGCAACAACAATCCAGGAAGAGGGCAATATTTTGACTGGACAAATAAGGCCCTTGACTCAACCGGTGCCTGCTCCGGTGGGGGCTTTAATGGCAACTTCATGAACTGGGCAACTTCATCTGCCGTAGATATCATGCGGTATGGCTTGACCGGCGGCAATCGTGTTGTTGACGAGGGTAGTGGCAATCAAGTAACCATAGTCGAGCGGGCATGGCTCAGAGATGATTTTTACAACAGCCCCACATATTTTGGAGAGAAAATGCTGCCCAAGGCGATGGTTAGCAAGGTGCTCGAGCAGCCCCTCGCTGTCAAGTTAGGGAGCGGCACCAAGGACGTGTATATCTACAATTGCCGCAATCGCATCTATTTCACCAATGTTAGAGACACCGGCACAACTGACAGTAACCGAGCTGCGCGCTGCACCGCCCCTTTTGGTGTAGCCAATGCACTGAGTCCCAATCTCGCTGGCCCAGACAACGGAACTTTTTACCAAGTAAGGAATTTGATCTGCGATCCTAACAGCGCCACCAACCGTCTGATGAGCTACGACCCTGACACCAAAAAGTGGAAAGGTCTGTGTTACCGCTACCCAAGTGGCAAGTACAAGCCCGTGGGGCAGTTCCAAATGAATGCTGAAAATTTGCGCGTTGGCGTGTTTGGTTACTTGCAAGACGACAGTCGAGCGCGTTATGGCGGCGTGATGCGTGCACCACTCAAATACCTTGGCCCAAAAGCGTACGATGCCAACTTTAATCTCATCAGCGGTGCCAACCCGCGCTCAGAATGGAATGCAAACACAGGTGTGTTTATCACCAACCCGCAAAGTGGTGATGCGACCTATGGCGATCAAGGTCACACCCTAAGCGGCGCTATCAACTACATCAATAAATTTGGCACACTGGGGATGGCTGATTTGGCTCAAAATTCCGATTTGCGCTTAGCCTATGTAGGCAAGTATAAAAGCCACGACCCTGTCAGCGAGCTGTATTACGAAGCACTGCGTTATATACAAGGCAAACAACCTACAGCTGATGCGGTTTCAGGCACAACGGGCAACTCTGCCTCAGTCAATACGCTGAAAGAACAATTTCCCGTCTATGCTAACTGGACGGATCCATTTACGGGCTTTCAAGACACATCTGGCACAAACAAAAGCTGCCTGAGAAACAGTATCTTGACGATTGCTGATGTTTTTACGCACGGTGACCGATCTGTGCCTGGGAATGGCATCAATACCTACGACGACTTCGTTCGCTCTGCGGAATCAAACCCTAGTCTAGATGTACCCTTCTGGACCAGTATTGTGGGCAGTTTTGAATCCAACGGCGGCGCAACTTATACTGACAGCGAAGGTCGAGCACGCACTGCTAGCAATATCACAGGCAATACGACTTACAGCTGGCTTAGCGATGCGGCAACACGAACAACTGGCGCGGGTTCGGGCAGAGGAACTACGACTAGTCCGCTTACGCAAGAGGGCAATTCTGGCGGCTCATATCACCTAGCGGGCATGGCATATTGGGCCAACACGCAAAGCTATCGTACAGACATCCCCAAAGCGCGCGTGACCACCTATGGCATCGATGTGAACGAAGCCCGTGCCAGCGACAACGTCGATTTCCGTCGCACCCGCCAACTTTACCTGGCAGGTAAATACGGTGGGTTTAACGACAGCGCAGTGACCACTGGAAATACGGGTTTCTCTGGCAACCCCTATGCCACAGGCGACAACACACTGTGGATAGGTGCGGATGGCGATGCCAAAAATTACTTTTTGGTAAATGATGCCCAAAAGTTTCTTGACTCGATTGCCGATGTGTTTGCCAAGGTGGTGGAAGAAACAGGCAGTATCTCAGGCGGCGCTATTTCTACACAGCGTTTGTCTTCTGGTGAGGCAGCGGGCGTGTTTCAAGCGCGTTTCAACCCTGTGGCCAACTACTGGAGTGGACGCTTGCTGAAATACGCCTTGAGTTTATCCACCGATAAAACCAAATTGGTCATTGCAGACACGCCCACCTGGGAGGCTGGCGACGTGCTGACCAAGCAAACCAAGCTTGACCATGGCGCAAACCGCAATATCATCATTGGCTCACCTCTTGGAACGCAAACGACGGTTGCACCTTCTGAATTCAAATGGGGGTCTTTGGCGACAGCACACCAAACCGAGCTGAATACCAACATTGCCAACCTTGTGGACACCTTAGGCAGCGACCGTTTGGACTATATACGCGGGGATAGACGCAAAGAAATTTCACCCTCGGCTCCTACCAACACCTTTCGCCCCCGCGATATTGTCTTGGGCGATATTGTCAACAGTGGCTTGGTGTACCAAGGTAGTCCTTCCAGTGCTATTTCTGATGCCAGTTACGAAACTTTTTATACCACCAACAAAAGCCGCGAGCCCGTTGTTTTTGTGAACGCCAATGACGGCATGCTGCATGCTTTTAACAACACAGATGGCAAAGAAGCCTTTGCCTATATTCCAGGCTTTTTAGCCAATAAATTGAGCAACCTGCCTGATCAAGACTACAACCATATCAGCATGGCGGATGCAACACCTGCTATTTCCGAAGCCCAGATTGGTACCACTTGGCGCAGCGTGCTGGTTTCAGGTGTAGGCGGTGGGGCGCAGGGAGTCTATGCACTTGATGTGACCAACCCTGCTGCGTTTACAAAAGACAATGTCATGTGGGAGTTTACCGACAGAGATCACCCCGCCATGGGCAATGTGATTGGTTCACCGCGCATTGTTAAAATTCGCACGACCAACTCCAGCGTTACACCCGCCGTTTACAAATGGTATGCCGTGGTGGCAAGTGGCGTCAACAACTACGCGGCTGATACCTATCCAAACACGGGTGGCAACAGCAACCCGTCGATTTTCCTGTTGGATTTGTCCTTCAAACCTTTGGGCAGCGGTGGTTGGGTCGAGGGCGGAAACTTTTGGCGCATCGAACTACCCCAGTCCAGCGTCGCTATCGCCAAAGGATTGGCGGGTTTCACGGTGACAACCAATTTCAATACATCTGCTTTAGAGTCACTCTATGCAGGTGATATGCAAGGCAATGTCTGGAAACTTGACTTTAGTTTGAATGGCAGCAACAACTTGGGTACAAACGCGACCACAAACTTGACCAAGTTCAACCTTGGCGGTGGATCTACGCCCTTCTTTATCGCCAAAGACAGTGCCAATAATTTGCAACCCATCACGGGGGAACCCGTGGTGACGAATGGCACTTCAGGCAACAAACTGGTTTCTTTGGGAACAGGTAAGTTTTTAGAAGCTGCTGATACGGTTGCACCGCTGACCACGGGCGCTTCTTTTTATACCCTGCTTGACCAAAACAAAGTGCAAGTGATTGACCGCAGCAAGCTACAAACGGGTACGGTAGACAGCGCTGGCAATCTCGATATTCCACAATTCACCTACGGCTACCCGACGACGACTGCACCCAGTTTGCGCATGGGCTGGTATTTTGACTTTGACAAATCGATAGCAGAACGCCAAGTAAGCGATATAACGCCTGTACCAGGCAAGCTTTTCTTTGCATCACTTTTCCCCACCAAAGGCTCTTGTGGTGAAGGCGGTGGGCGTTTGTATGCACTCAACACAGCAACGGGTGATGGTACTTCTGAAGAGTCCAAAGTCGGTATTTTGGCAGCACCACTGGTTGTCGATTTGGGTAGCCTTGCATCTTCAACGCCGCGAGAAACCTCCGGCAAACGCTTTGGCTCGACCCGATATGGCGTCATTACACAGGGCTCGCGAGGCATGCAAGTAGCCTCAGGCCCAATTGCTGGCGGTGGTTACACCGGTACCATGATGTCAAATAGCTGGTTAAGCTGGCGCCAACTCAACAACTACCAAGAAGAAAAAAATAAACCTTGAAGCCATATATGACTACTTTATTTCACACCTCAAAACTGAGCCACAAGCGCATCGCCGGTTTTACTTTGGTAGAGCTGATGATCGTGGTTGCTATTGCTGGTATTTTGGCCGCGATTGCTTATCCGTCTTATATAGATTCCGTCCGTAGAGGAAATCGCGCTGAAGGCCGCGCAGCTGTTACTAACTTGCTTCAACAGCAGGAGCGCTTCTTCACTCAAAATAACACGTATGTAGCCTTTAATACGGCAGCCGCCGCTACTGCAGCCAGCATGAAAGACTATTCCGGTGATGGATCTAGAGCCACGGCGAAATATCTATTGGTATCACAAGTGTGTGCAGCCATCGGTGGGGTTGTTCCACCCATACGAGATTGTGTCAATATTGTTGCAACACCTCAAGTCGGTGTGTTTGATGATCCGTACATTACCTCTATGGCTGTTGACACACAAGGCCGCCGTCTCTGCACAGGCAGTGATATATCCCGTTGCTGGAAATAAGAAATTAATATGAACTCTACCCATAAAAAGTATCAAAAAACTTGGTACGTAAAGGGTTTCACTATCATAGAGTTAATGGTAACTGTTGCCATTGCCGCGATATTGTTGAGCGTGGCGGCGCCCAGCTACACCACATTTATACGGAATTCGCAATTGTCTGATGCTGTCGGCGAGTTTATGTCTGCCGCCAATGCAGCGCGCGGTAATGCCATCAAACAAGGCATAAATACCTATCTGGTGCCTGCCACGGGCACTGATTGGTCTACGGGTTGGTACGTTTTTGCAGATGGCAACTGGGATGGCGTTTATACAGCTAGCGACCCGAAGGATGTTTTGGTGATGCAAAGCCCATCACCTAATACGATACTGACCGTAACGACGCCTACAGCCAGCACCTTGGCCAGTGGCTATTTGATATTCAATGGCAGCGGCTACCCAAAAACGACGAATGGGGGACTAGGGTCCGGAAGAATTAAAATTGCGAATGGTTCGACGAGGGCTATTATTATCAGCATCAATACAACAGGGCGTGTGCGCTCCTGTGTTGAAAACCTAACGACGTGTAAAGAATTGAGTCCAAACTGAGTTTATATTCCATCTGTGAATATCTATCTTGAATCTCCATTTGAGTCGAATGTAAGCAATCCGTTATCGCCAATCGATGCCGTCTTGCTGGCTGCTATCAACCAAGCCCAAAAAGCATGCCACCTCAGCCCTCCTAACCCCGCCGTGGGTTGCGTCCTCGTTGCTGATAGCGGCAAAATCATCGGCCAAGGTCACACCCAGGCTGTGGGTGGTGCACATGCAGAGGTGATGGCGCTGCGTGATGCAGCTGCAAATGGTGAATCTACGGTCGGAGCCACCGCTTACGTCACCCTGGAGCCCTGCTCGCACTTTGGTCGTACACCGCCATGCTGCAACGCGCTGATTGAGGCAAATGTCGCCAAAGTTGTGATTGCCCTACTCGACCCCAACCCCTTGGTGGCCGGCAAAGGCGTTGAATTGCTGCAAAAAGCGGGTATTGTTGTCGAAGTTTTGCCCGTGGATCATCCCCAAGCCAAAGCCGCAAAAGAGCTGATGATCGGATTTTTTAGTCGCATGGTGCGTAAATCGCCCTGGGTGCGGATGAAGATTGCCGCATCACTGGATGGAAAAACAGCCTTGTCAAACGGGCAAAGCAAGTGGATCACCTCTAACGAAGCGCGGGACGATGGCCACGCTTGGCGGGCGCGGGCTGGTGCGATTTTGACGGGTATTGGCACTATTTTGGCGGACGACCCACAGCTGGATGTACGTGCGGTGCCTACGCAGCGCCAGCCGCATGTGGTGATTGTGGATAGCGAGCTAAAAACACCCATGACAGCCAAGATTTTTACTATCAATAATATAGCTGTTCAGGCAATAAATACGCCGGCTAGATGCATATTTGTATACACAAATTCAGGTGATTTAGCAAAGCGAAAAGCACTCGAAAACCTCGGTGCAACGGTTATCGTTTTGCCAAATTCCGACGGATTCGAGGCCTCTGGCAAAGTTAATCTACGTTTGATGCTGCAAGATTTAGCCCTGCGGGAAATCAATGATGTGCATGTGGAAGCGGGGGCAACGTTGAATGGTGCGTTGATCTCAGCAGGCTTGGTGGATGAGTTTTTGATCTACCTAGCGCCTAAATTGCTAGGCGGAAAAGATGCCAATGGGCGCGGGATGGCTGATTTTGCGCCTTTGGCGGATTTAACCCACGCCTTAAACCTAGGTTTTGTATCTATAGCCAAAGTTGGCTCTGATGTGCGTCTTTTAGCGCGAGTGACAGGTAAGGATGCTTTTTAATGCGAAAATAGAGGTATGTTTACCGGAATCATCACCGGTGTGGGGCGCATCGTCGCTGTTCACGCCATCAGCTCTTTAGAATCTTCTGCCGATAGCACGTCCAGTGCGTCTAATGCCTTCGGTAAAAGACTCGTTATCAACACACCTGCTGGTTATTTAGATGACGTAGGTTTGGGTGACAGCATCGCCATCAACGGTGCATGCATGACAGTGACATCGTTTGACGTTGCTGCAAACCAATTTTCTATCGACATTTCTGCTGAATCTCTCCTCAAAACCGCCGGGCTAACCGAGCTTGGAACGGTCAATCTAGAAAAAGCCCTGCGCGCGCATGACCGCCTAGGTGGGCACATCGTGTCAGGCCATGTCGACGGTGTCGGTCACGTCAGCTTTTTTGAACCTGTGGGTGAAAGCTGGGAATTGCGCATCACCTGCCCGCCTGCGTTGGGTAAATTTATGGCTTACAAAGGCTCCATCACCGTGAATGGGGTGAGTTTAACGGTGAATCGTGTTGTCGATTCAACTGTGAATGGCCAACTTAGCACAGAATTAAGCATCAATTTGATCCCGCACACCATTGAAAACACCGCGCTCGGAAGTTTACAAGCTGGCGCTGAATCTGGCTCAAAGGTCAATTTAGAAATTGACACCGTCGCACGGTACGTAGAGCGGATGCTTAGTTTTGAAAAGCTTGCCGCTGAAACCTTATAAATGCATCACGACATAAATTCACGAAAGACATGACCATGACCGCACTTTCTATTGTTCAAGCCAAAAGTATCACACCTGTAAAAATTTCACCTGTTGAAGACATCATTGCCGATATGGCAGCAGGAAAAATTGTCGTCTTGGTTGACGAAGAAGACCGTGAAAATGAAGGTGATTTGGTTCTAGCCAGCGATTTTGTTACTGCTGATGCTATTAATTTTATGGCACGCTTTGGCCGTGGCCTGATCTGTTTAACGCTGACCAAAGAGCGCTGCGAGCGCCTGCAGTTGCCACCGATGGCTACGCGAAATGGCGGCAAATACTCGACGGCGTTTACCGTGTCGATTGAAGCAGCTGAAGGCGTGACAACAGGAATCTCTGCGGCTGACCGCGCCATCACCGTGCAAGCGGCTGTTGCTAAAAATGCAACAGCACAAGATTTGGTGCAACCGGGCCACATCTTTCCGCTGCAGGCTGTGGATGGTGGTGTGCTGATGCGTGCCGGCCACACGGAAGCGGGCTGTGACTTGGCGCAACTGGCGGGCTGCTCACCCAGCGCCGTCATTTGCGAAATCATGAAAGACGACGGCACCATGGCGCGCCTGCCTGATTTGCAGTTGTTTGCCGCAGAGCATGGCCTAAAAATCGGCACCATTGCAGATTTGATTGAGCACCGCAGCCGTACCGAATCGCTGATTCAAAAAATGGGGGTGCGTACGCTGCATACCGCCTATGGCGAATTCACCGCCCATGCATTCCAAGACAAGCCGAGCAGCGGCGTGCACTTGGCGCTGGTTAAAGGCAGCTGGCAAGCACAAGACACCGTGCTGGCGCGTGTACACGAGCCGCTGTCCGTGATTGATTTGCTAGACCAAGGCCGCACCATGCATTCGTGGAGTTTGGACGAGAGCTTAAAGCGTATCAACGATGAGGGTTGCGGCATCATCGTGCTGCTCAATTGCGGAGAAAGCGCCAACCAGCTGTTAGCGCAATTTGAGGGCACAGCACGACCAGCACAAGCACCCGAGCGTGGACGAATGGACCTACGTACTTACGGCATTGGTACGCAAATTTTGCGCGATTGCGGTGTCAAAAAAATGACCCTTCTTGGCAACCCGCGTCCTATGCCTAGCATGGTGGGCTACGGGCTTGAGGTTATGGGTTACTTGCCTAAAACCAAATAAATGATAAAAAATAAGAGGACAACATATGTTTGGCGTAGACGTTAAAAACAAGGGCACGCTAGATGTGTCTGATCGCAGGCTAGATGGTAAAAGGCTGTATATCGGCATCGTGCAAGCACGCTTTAATGAAGGCATCACCAATGCGTTGGCAGAAGCCTGTAAAACCGAGCTCTTGGCGCTGGGCGTGGCTGCCAAACACATTGAGCACTACAGCGTACCAGGCGCTTTAGAAGTGCCCGTAGCATTGCAAGCCTTGGCAGAAAAAAATCAGTTTGATGCCTTGATCGCTATTGGCTGCATCATCCGCGGTGAGACATACCACTTTGAGCTGGTCGCCAATGAATCAGGCGCGAGTATTTCACGCATTGCCATGGATTACAAATTACCGATTGCGAATGCGATATTGACTGTCGAAAACACCGCGCAAGCGCAAGCGCGCCAAACCATCAACGGTATCGAAGCCGCCCGTGTTGCTGTGGAAATGGCAAATTTACTGAATACATTGTCATGACCACTTCATCTTCCTCTCAATCTTCTTCATCCGAAAAACCAAATACCTTTGCCCCAAAGCCGTTTGTGGCGCAAAGTCTTAGCACAGACAATACAGCCAAAAGCAATTCAACGAATACGGCTTCAGGCAAACGCCCTCCGCGCCAAGTACGCACTGGCGTGACTAGCACTGGCGCACGCAAAGCGGGTAGCAAATCAGTACGCAGCCGTGCGCGTGAGTTTGCATTGCAGGCGCTGTATCAACACTTGGTTGGACGCAACGATGCTGATTCGATTGACATCTTCACCCGTGATTTAGCAGGTTTCAGCAAAGCCGACACCGCGCATTACGATGCTTTGATGCATGGCTGTATTGAACAAGCAGCAGATCTTGACGCTCTGATATTGCCTTTTTTAGACCGCCCATTGGAAGAAATTTCACCCATTGAGCACAGTGTGATGTGGATTGGTGCTTACGAATTCAAGCATTGCTTGGATGTGCCGTGGCGCGTTGTCATCAACGAATGCATTGAACTCGCCAAAGAATTTGGCGGCACGGATGGTCATAAGTATGTGAATGGTGTGCTCAACGGCCTAGCATCAGATCTGCGCTCGCGTGAAGTGCAGGCAGATATTGCCAGCGGCAAAGTCAACGTGGTCACTGATTGATTTTGGGATTAAATTTCTAAAAAATAAAAAACTAGTGCAATATGCAAATTTCGAATCGCGCCCAGCGCATTGAGCCTTTTTATGTGATGGAAGTGGCCAAAGCGGCGCGATTATTGGGCGATAAACTGCTCAATACAGAGCGTCCCATGCTTTATTTGAATGTGGGAGAACCAGATTTCACGGCTCCGCCCTTGGTACAAGAGGCGGCTATTCGCGCCGTACAAGCTGGTAAGACCCAATATACCCAAGCCAGCGGTATGCCTGAACTGCGTGAAAGGATCAGCCACTGGTACAAACAACGTTTCAATGTCGATGTCCCCGCTAGCCGCATTGTTTTGACCGCAGGCGCATCTGCGGCATTGCAACTGGCGTGCTTGGCGCTCATCAATTCTGGCGACGAAATCTTGATGCCAGACCCCAGCTACCCATGCAACCGCCAGTTCGTCAGCGCGGCTGATGGTGTACCGGTGATGATTCCTACGACTGCGGCTGAACGATTTCAACTCAGTGCTGCCAAGGTTGAAGCGGCATGGCAGACCGGTAAAACGCGTGGTGTATTGCTGGCATCGCCATCGAATCCCACAGGCACATCTATTCACCCCGACGAAATGCGGCGTATTCACAGCTTTGTGCAAAAACAAGGCGGCATCACGCTGATAGACGAGATTTACCTTGGGCTGAGCCATGACGACACGTATGGTCAAACTGCGCTGAGCTTGGACGACCAAGTCATCAGCATCAACAGCTTCTCAAAATACTTCAATATGACAGGCTGGCGGCTGGGCTGGTTGGTCGTGCCTGAAGCCTTAGCGCCTGTGATTGAACGCATCGCGCAAAATTTGTTCATTTGCCCAAGCACGGTCACACAGCATGCAGCACTGGCTTGTTTTGAGGAAGCGTCAATCGCTGAATATGAAAAACGCAGAGCCGAATTCAAAACCCGTCGTGATTATTTCATCCCTGCACTGCAGCAGCTTGGGTTTGATGTACCAGTTATGCCAGACGGCGCCTTTTACGCATGGGCTGATTGCTCTAAAATATGTAGCAAGTTAGGTATCAGAGACAGCTGGGATTTGGCTTACGACATCATGCACAAAGCGCATTTAGCTGTAACCCCCGGACGTGATTTTGGCACGTATGAAACAGCGAAATTCATCCGATTTTCAACTGCAAACTCATTGCTACAACTAAAGGAAGCGATTGAACGATTACGTGTGATGTTGGTGTAAATAGGTTTTTTTGACATACAACTTGTAACCTAGTCAATCGCAGTTTGCTGAACTAATCCTCCTAACAGATCTCACAATCACAATTTCTATTGAAACATGAACCAAGACCTCTCTATCCTGCAGCTTATTCTTCATGCCAGCTTTGTGGTTCAACTGGTTATCGCGCTGCTGATGACGATTTCGGTCGCCAGTTGGGCGGCCATATTTCGCAAATACTTTGCGCTAAAACGCGTCAAACGATTAAACGAAGAATTTGAGGCAGATTTTTGGTCGGGCACGAGTTTGAACGAACTGGCCAGCGCCGCCAAGAAGAACGACCCCAACGCAGGCCCGATGGAGCGCATTTTTGCCAGTGGCATGCGTGAATACCAAAAACTACGTGAACGCCGCATTGACGACAACAGTGCGTTGCTTGATGGTGCGCGTCGTGCGATGCGGGCAAGTTTTCAGCGGGAGCTGGACGCCATTGAGACCAATTTATCGTTTTTAGCCTCAGTTGGTTCTGTGTCGCCTTATGTGGGTTTGTTCGGCACGGTGTGGGGCATCATGCATTCATTCACCGGCTTGGCATCAATGACTCAAGTGACTTTAGCGACCGTCGCGCCGGGTATTGCAGAGGCATTGGTGGCTACCGCCATTGGTCTGTTTGCGGCGATTCCAGCCGTGGTGGCGTACAACCGGTTTGCGCATGATATCGACCGTATTGCCATCAAATTAGAGACCTTTATCGAAGAGTTTTCCAATATTTTGCAGCGCAATTTGAGCGCGAAAGTGGCGAGTTAACCCATGGTGGCTACTGTTTCACGCGGACGAGGCAGACGAACCATCAATGAAATCAACATGGTGCCATTCATCGACGTCATGTTGGTGTTGTTGATTATCTTTATGGTCACTGCGCCGCTGATTTCACCAAGTGTGATCGATTTGCCCAGTATTGGCAAAGCAAACAAGCAACCTGACAAGGTCGTTCAAGTCGTTATTGCTTTGAATGGAAAATCAGCCGAAATAATTGACTCAGCCGGCGTAAAATATAAAGATATTGCTATTAAAAATATAGCAAATATTGTAAAAGAAAAACAAAAAGGTGATGCCAAAATACCAGTTGTCATCAGTGCCGACAAAACCGTCAAATATGAAACTGTTATTGATGTCATGAATAGCATGCAAAAAGCAGATATACAACGGGTTGGCTTATCTGTACAACTTGCAAAATGAAATTGATAGCTTTAGTCTAACCGCTAACATTACATGTCTTTAGCCTCCGACCGCCCCGAATTCACGCCTCCTTCGACCTCGGGGCGCGGGCGTGCCGTTGGCTTGGCCGTTTTGGCGCATGTTTTTTTGATAGCCGCGCTCACATGGGGCGTCAGCTGGAAACGTGAATCTAGCAATGCGCCCGTACAAGCCGAGTTGTGGTCTGCCACGGTGCAACAAGCCGCACCAGCTTTGGCAGAACCTACACCACCGCCGCCTCAGATTGAACCCAAACCAGTACCTAAAGTTGAGCCGCCGCCTTTACCACCCAAACCCGTCAAAGTAGTTGAACCAGAACCCGAGCCGAAAATCGATCCTCAAATCGCCATTGAAAAAGCTAAAAAGGAAGAAAAGAAAAAGCTAGAGAAGAAAAAGGCGGCTGAAGCCAAAGCTTTGGCAAAAAAAGAAGCCGAAGAGGAAGCGGCCGAAGAAGCTAGGTTAGAAGCCTTGGACAAGAAAAAACGCGCTTTGGAAGCCAAGAAACTGGATGCCAAGAAAGCTGCAGACGCCAAAACTGCTGAGAACGATAAAAAGTATGAAGCCTCGTTAAAAGCGGCGCGTGAAGCCAATTTAAAGCGAATTGCTGGTATCGCTGGTGCAAATGGTGGAGAAACGGCTACGGGCACTGCAAAGCAATCGACGGGGCCGTCTGCAAGCTATGCAGGGCGCGTAAGTGCCAGGGTTAAGCCCAACATTGTGTTTACAGCAGAAGTTTCAGGCAATATTGAAGCAGGCGTGGAAGTTAGAACTTCGCCAGATGGAACAATCACTGGGCGAAAAATCATCAAATCCAGCGGTAACAAGGCTTGGGACGAAGCCGTAATACGCGCTTTAGACAAGACGGAAATATTGCCTAAAGATACAGATGGACGCGTCCCATTAACTCTAGAAATGTACTTTAAGCCCAAAGATTTGTTGTAATTCACTATAAATTTTATAGCTACTTAGACAATAAATACGTCGGCTATAGGCACATTTTACTCATAAACTATGTATGTTTTAGCTAAACCTGATTGCGCCATCCAGCTGGCCAACGCCGCATCACTGGGGTAAAACTTAGCGTCATCACCCAGCTGAATTTCAGCGTTCACAACACCCAAATCTGCAGAACGCGACACAGACATGCGCACCGACATACCGCGCTGCAAATCGCCCTGCTCGGTTTGCACCTTCACAGGCGGAAATTCGCGCAACAAGCGGCTGATATCTGGTGTTTTGTCGCCAATATCAACTTTCAAATGTTTGCCAAAGCGGCAACGCGCCGTTGGCAAATCCCACACTTGGTTGATTTTGAGCCGTGGACTACCGCCAGAGAACCGATCGGCCTGAATCACCCCCATAACAATGATCAGCTCGTCCTCTTTGAACAAATTACGGTTCGCCTGCATCGTGGCATCGTCCACAGTAGCATCGATTTGACCAGAGGTATCGTCGAGTTTGAACAAACCAAGCTTGCCGCGCTGACCGTTAATCACGCGGAAATCGCCGACAATGCCGGCCAGCAGCTGCGGTTCGCGGGAATCGATCAAATCATCAATCTTGCGCTTCACGAATTGGCGAATCTCACGTGACACTTCGTCAAACAAATGGCCTGAGAAGTAAAACCCCATGGCGGTTTTCTCAAGCGTCAGCCGCTCTTTGACGCCCCACGGGGTTGCGTCGCTGAGTTCTGGCTCTTGCGTGCTGGAGCCATGTGCGTCATCGTCGCCGCCCATCATGTCGAATAAACCGCCTTGGTTGGCATTGGCCTCAGCCGCACTGGCAAAATCGAATGCCAAATCAACTGAATCGAGCATGGCAGCACGGTTTTGCTGCAGCGTGTCAAAAGCGCCCGCTTTGATCAAAGCTTCGACCGTGCGCTTGTTGATTTTGCTGCGTTCAACGCGCACACAGAAATCAAACAAACTGGTAAACAATCCGCCCGACTCTCTAGCGGCCACAATCGCCTCAACCGCTTGTTGACCCGTACCTTTGATAGCGCCCAAACCGTAACGAATAACAGTAGCAGAAACCGGTTCAAAGCGGTACACGCCACGGTTCACATCTGGCGGCTCAAACGTGATGCCAGGCTTACCCAAAATGGGGCGCTGCGCATCTTCGTACAAAATTTTCAGCTTGTCTGTATCCCCCATCTCAATGGTCATATTCGCGCAGAAAAACTCTGCGGTGTAATGCACCTTGATCCAAGCCGTGTGATAGGCCAAAAGCGAATAAGCGGCAGCATGCGATTTGTTAAAACCGTAGCCAGCAAACTTTTCCATCAAGTCGAAAATTTCGTCGGCCTTGGCCTCATCAATGGCATTTTTTGATGCGCCGTCGCGGAAAATCTGCCGATGACGCGCCATTTCATCAGCATCTTTTTTACCCATGGCACGGCGTAACATGTCTGCACCACCCAGCGAGTAACCGCCAAGTATCTGCGCAGTTTGCATCACCTGCTCTTGGTAGACCATGATGCCGTAGGTCTCAGACAGCATCTCTGCCACCATCGGGTGCGGATACTCCACCACTTCACGACCATGCTTACGCGCCACAAAGCTGGGAATCAAATCCATGGGGCCTGGACGATACAAGGCGTTCAGCGCAATCAAGTCTTCCAAACGCGTTGGTTTTGCGTCTTTCAACATGCCCTGCATGCCACGGCTTTCAAACTGGAAGACGGCTTCGGTTTTGCCTTCGGTAAAAAGCTTGTAAACACGCGCATCGTCCAGCGGCAAGTTCTCATACGCGAAGTTTTCTTGGCCTGCATGTCCTTTGCTGATGAATTCTCGTGCTAACTCCAATATCGTGAGCGTCGCCAAACCCAAAAAATCGAACTTCACCAAACCAATGTCTTCGACGTCATTTTTGTCGAACTGACTCACAGCAGAATCGCTGCCTGGCTGCTGGTAGAGCGGACAAAAATCAGTTAACTTGCCAGGTGCAATCAACACGCCTCCGGCATGCATGCCGACGTTACGCGTCATGCCCTCCAGCTTGCGAGCCAACTCCAACAAGGTTTTGACTTCGTCTTCATTACGCTCGCGTTCCGCCAAAATGGGTTCGGCCTCCGACGCATAAACCATTTTGTCGTCTTTGACGCGGCCAGGGGGCGGCAACTGCAAGGTGACGCTGACACCAGGTTTGTTTGGAATCAGTTTGCTGATGCCATCACAAAACGTATAGCTCATATCAAGCACACGACCCACGTCTCGCACCGCAGCACGTGCCGCCATGGTACCAAAAGTGACGATTTGACTCACCGCTTCGCGACCGTATTTGAGCTTGACGTAATCAATCACGCGATCGCGGTTGGCTTGGCAAAAGTCAATGTCGAAGTCGGGCATGGATACCCGCTCTGGATTCAAAAATCGCTCAAACAACAAGTTGTATTGCAACGGGTCAAGATCGGTAATTTTGAGTGCATAAGCTACCAATGAGCCCGCTCCTGAGCCGCGACCTGGCCCCACAGGGCAGCCATTGTTCTTGGCCCAATTGATGAAGTCACCCACAATCAAAAAGTAGCCCGGAAACCCCATCTTCAAAATTGTTGCGATCTCAAACTCGAGGCGTGCCAAGTAAGTAGGTTTTTGTGCTTCCCTGACGGCTTCATGAGGATATAAATGTTGCAAACGGACCTCTAAGCCCTCAAGGCAGGAGTATCGAAAATACTCTTCTGGCGATAATTTTTGCCCATTAACTTCGGGCGTTGGAAACACCGGTAATTGCGGTTTCCCAAGCACCAAGTTGAGGTTGCATCGCTTGGCTATTTCTAAGGTATTGCTTAACGCAGATGGTAAATCCGCAAACAATGACTGCATTTGCGTGCTGGATTTGAAGTACTGCTCACGGGTGAACTTGCGCACACGACGCTGATTGCCCAAAATTTCACCATCAGAAATACATACACGCGCCTCGTGCGCATCGTAACCATCAATGTTGGTAAATTGCACGGGATGTGTTGCTACCACAGGCAGCTTCAAACGAGCAGCCAATTGCACGGCTAAAGCT
>JAYSZH010000171.1:0-1272 GCA_043738155.1 Polaromonas sp.
GCCGCTGGATTCGCCGGCTTTGAGCAAGGCGTTGGCCAAATCGTCGTTCGCGCTGAACAAACCGCTGCGCACTGCGCCCAAAGCGATGACGCAAGCGCCGGTCAAGGTGGCGATGTCGATGACGGCGGCGGGCTTGAAGCGTTCGGCATAGGTCAGCGCGTCGCACAGCACCAAGCGGCCTTCGGCGTCGGTGTTCAGGTTTTCAATAGTTTGGCCGCTCATGCTGGTGACCACATCGCCCGGTTTGACGGCTTTGCCGCTGGGCATGTTTTCACAGGCAGGAATCAAGCCAACCACGTTGATTTTGGGCTGAATGCCCGCCAAAGCGCGGAATGTGCCCAACACGCTGGCAGCGCCGCACATGTCAAACTTCATTTCGTCCATTTCAGGCGCGGGCTTGAGTGAAATACCGCCTGTGTCAAACGTGATGCCTTTGCCGACCAAAACCGTAGGTGCAACCGTTTTGGCTGCGCCGTTGTACTTCAGCACGATGAAGCGCAACGGCTGGTCTGAACCCTGCGCGACCGACATGAACGATCCCATGCCCAATTTGGCGACTTCTTTGAGCCCCATCACATCCACGCTGATGTTTTTGTATTTAGACAAGCTCTTCGCCGCTTTGCCCAACAGGTCTGGTGTGGCATGGTTGGCGGGGCGATTTCCCCACTCTTTGGCGAACTCAATACCACTCATAGCCGGCGTGATATATGCTTGAACAGCTATTAAATCAGTAGCACTCAAAGCATCTTTATCAACCGCAACAGTGATGCTGGTGAGCTTGCGCGGCTCTACTTTGGTTTTGGTACTGGTGTAGACATAGCTGGCGTCAGCGGCACAAAGTACAGCGGCTTTTGTACCCTCTTCGCTCGCTTTATCTAACTCGCTAAGGCAAATCACCAATTTTTTGGTTGAAGTGGCTTTAATGGCTGAAACTGCTGCAGTTACCGCAGTTTTGATGCTTTTGACCGAGCCGTCACCCGCACCGACCAGCACGGTACGCGTGGCTGCTGTGTGGTTGGAGCGGTAGATTTGTAGCAACTTGCCGGTTTTGGCCTCAAAATCGCCCTCTTTCAGGGCCTGGGAGATCAAATCCGTTAAATTAGATGTGGTTTTAGCTTTAGAAACGGGTTGGGATTGTGCAAACGACTCAGGAACCAGCACAATCAGAGCGTCACAGGCGGTTTTGCTGGTTTGCGTTAAATCTTGAGCAATGAGTTTCAATTCCATCTTGATGTTTCCTGTTGGTTTCCGTTTTAGTTTCAGTCGCTTCGT
>JAYSZH010000172.1:0-7951 GCA_043738155.1 Polaromonas sp.
ACCGCTCAGCGACAACAAAATCGCCGCCATGCTGAAAGAGCAAGGCATAGACTGCGCCCGCCGCACCGTGGCCAAATACCGCGAAGGCATGAAGATAGCACCCACCAATCTGCGAAAATTGCTCTAAATCTATCTTTTTCTTTATCTTTTCCTTCAATAACAATAAGAAAAACCATGAACCAACTTCAACTTTTCCTCCCCTGCGCCGCTGGCGTAGAAGATTTTTTAGCCCAAGAAGTCCACGAAATCACCAGCTTGCAGGGTGACGATCTGCGCGTGATGCGCGGTGGCGTGAATCTGCGCTCCTCCTGGCGCGATGCCATGCGGCTCAACCTCTACAGCCGCCTGTGCCAGCGCGTGCTGGTGCAGCTGCATGTGGGCGAGTACCGCAACGAGCAAGACCTGTACGAAGCCGCCAGCAATGTCGCATGGGAAATTTGGTTCACCCCCAAAGAAAGCTTCAAAATCGAGATCACCGCGCAGCACAGCCCGCTGCAGTCGCTCAATTTTGCGGCGCTCAAAATCAAAGACGCGATTGCCGACCGCTTTCGCTTCAAAACCGGTATCCGTCCTGATGTCAACACACAGTGGCCAGATGCCCGCATTTATGCGCATTTAACAACAGATACCGCCACCATCTACATAGACACCTCGGGCGAGCCGCTCTTCAAACGCGGCTGGCGGCAAGACACCGGCGAAGCACCGTTGAAGGAAACGCTGGCCGCCGCCATGATCGCCGCCAGCGGCTGGATTGACACGATTGATGAAGAAACGGGTGAGTTCGCACCGTTTTACGACCCCTGCTGCGGCAGCGGTACCATCGCCATTGAAGCGGCGCAAATCGCCTGCAATATCGCCCCCGGCTCCACCCGCCGCTTTGGTTTTGAAAAACTCCTGCCGTTCCAGCCCCACGTCTGGGACGCTATTAAAAACGAAGCTGCTCAGGCAATATTGACGCCGGCTGAGCGTGAAAATATCCAAATTTTCGGCAGTGACGTGTCGTTCCGTATGGTTGACTTCGCTACCCGCAATGCAGAACGCGCTGGTGTGGCCGACGTGGTGCAGTTTCGTGGTGGCGATGCGTTGCAACGGATGCCGCCCTGTGAGAACGAGAAGAAAAACGGCATCATGATCGTCAACCCACCGTATGGCGACCGAATTGGCATCAGCGGTGTGGCTGGTCAAAACGCCAGACGCAGCGGTGGGCGGGAGAATGCACAGCAAAATGGTCGTCAGAACCCGAATCAAAACGCCAATTACAACCCTGATGCAGCTGATTTTGAGCAAGACGGACTATCTGATCAGCCCCGCTTCGGCCAACGCGAAACAGCTCAAACAGAGAACGGCGACGAATTCTTCCCTCAATTGTCAGCACACTGGAAGAAAAACTACGCCGGCTGGATCGCCCATGTATTGACGCCAGACATGAAGCTACCCACCAAAATGCGCCTCAAAGAGTCCCGCCGTGTGCCCATGTGGAACGGTCCGATTGAGTGCCGATTGTTCAGATTCGACATGGTGGCAGGCTCGGCTCGCGTTAAGAAACCTGAGTAAATATATGGGGTCAGATTCCAATTCAGGACAATTCCCAATTCGACGGACAACTACGGTGCTCGAAATTGAAAAATGACGTCAATTTCAGTGACCCCATTTATTTACGGGTCCAGGCCAAGAATCTTGAAAAACCCCTGATTCTCGACACCAACATCATCCTGGACCTCTTCGTCTTCAACGATCCAGACCTAGCCGCCCTCAAACCCGCCCTGCTCGCGGGTTTGGAGAGCAAACAGCTCAATTGGATCGTCACGACAGACATGCGGGTAGAGCTGGAGCGCGTACTCACTTACCCCAAAATCACGCCCCGCATGGCTTTTTACCAAGTCACGGCGGCAGATGTGCTGGCTAAATTCGACCAATTAGCCACCTTAGTAGACCCCGCCCCCAAAGCCAAATGGGTCTGCAAAGACCCTGATGACCAACGGTTTATCGATCTAGCCGTGCAACACCAGGCGACGCTGCTGAGCAAAGATCAGGCTGTTTTGTGCATGGCGAAGCGGATGTTGACTGCGGGTGCATTGGTGCAAAAGGCGACCGAATTTAACCCTAAAATTGGCACATAGCCGGCGTATTTATTACCTATTTAGCTATAAAATAAATAGCAAATTCAGTTGTGTCTGGATTTACTTATTTTCTAGTTTTACCGCGATGACTTGGCTAAACATGCTCTCCAGCAACTTCACCGCTTCCCCAATCACATTCGATTCCTGCTCGTAACTCATGCCCTGCCCTTCGCTGCTTTTGGCAGCTAGGACGTGGCGTTTCACCATTTGATCTATCTCGGCTTGGTCAATGGTGATGCCGTTTGAGCTTTTGGCGGCTAGTTCTTTGGTGAACTCCAACAGGCAAATCATGGCGATGCTGAGCGTGGCGGCTTCTTCGGAATGCAGCACGGTGGTGATGTGTTGGTGCTCAGGTTTTGTCATTTATTTAGGATTCAATTCGAAAAGGGATTGATGATTTTTACCCCAAAGCGTTCAAAATCATTAATGTTTCGCGTCACTACCGTCAATTTGTTGACGATGGCGGTGGCGGCAATCATGGCATCCTCAGTAACGGTGTCTGATTGTTTGTGCATCAGTTTTGCCCATAGCCTGAAGACTTCTGCTGTCATAGGCAAAACGTTATAGGTATCAGCCACCTTATCTGACCACCTTTCAATGGTTGCGGCTTTATCAACGTCTTGCACTCTTGTTCGTTCAATACCCTTTTGAATTTCACCAAAAGTCACGGCGCTGATATGTAAATCTGCATCATTTGCCGCAGCAATCCATGCAACTACTCCACCATGAGGTCGTGGTTTTCGAAATTCAGAAACCACATTCGTATCAAGCAAATACATGATTTTTAAAAATCAATCACAGGGCGGTGCTTTGTCGTGCCACGCTCTGGCAATTCAAAATCTACTCTGTCCACATCACTCAACAAAAGCTCTTTGAGCGTCGGTTTGGCAGCGCTGCTCATGCGCTTCCACTGTGCCATAGGCACCAAAATAGCCGTTTCTGCGCCACGACGCGTGACAATTTGCGGGCCATTGGCGACGCAAGCGTCTAAAAATTCACTGAAACGCGCTTTCGCGTCTTGTACGGGCCATGTATGCATCGTGAACCTCACTTTCTGAATTGACTGTATTATATGACTAGTTACCTGACTAGTCAATAATAATCAATCAATGTGAAATTTATAGATTTCCCTATAAAATTGACATCTAGCCAGCGTATTTATTGCCTAAATAGCTATTATATTTGTAGCAAAAAACTATCTGCACTGACTTTATGCCAGTAGTTTCTGTAGACTTTGTGGTCGTCAATGATGCTCTCATCCAAAAGTGAACCAGCTTTGACGCGGGGGACAACGTTGGCCAGTAGGCGGACTTCGCCTTCGCTGACGCGTTGGGAGATGTGGAAGGCGGTGATGTCTTGCGGGTGCTGCAGGCCGGCGGCTTGGACCATTTCTTTGAGCGCTTCCATGGTTTTTTCGTGGTACTGATAAACGCGCTCGGCTTTGTCGGGCACAACCAAAGCTTGCTGACGGTGGGCATCTTGGGTGGTCACACCTGTGGGGCAGTTGCCGGTGTGGCAGGTTTGCGCTTGGATACAGCCGAGTGAGAACATAAAGCCCCGTGCGGAGTTGCACCAATCCGCCCCAAGTGCCATCATGCGGCTGATATCGAAGGCGCTGACGACTTTGCCAGCACAACCGATTTTGATTTTTTCGCGCAAGTTAACGCCTTTTAGCGTGTTATGCACCAACAAGAGACCTTCTTGCAGCGGGCTGCCCACGTGATCGGTAAATTCCAAGGGCGCAGCGCCTGTGCCGCCTTCAGCCCCATCGACGACGATAAAGTCTGGCGTGATGCCGGTTTTTTGCATCGCTTTGACGATGGCAAACCATTCCCAGGCGTGGCCAATGCAGAGTTTGAAGCCGGTTGGCTTGCCGCCTGACAAGTTACGCAGCTTGGCGATGAACTGCAGCATCTCTGTGGGTGTGGTAAACGCGCTGTGACTGGCGGGTGAAATGCAATCCACGCCGACCGCAACACCACGGGCGTTGGCAATTTCAACCGTCACCTTAGCGCCCGGCAGCACGCCGCCGTGGCCGGGTTTCGCACCTTGGCTGAGCTTCAACTCGATCATTTTGACTTGCGGCAAAGTGGCGTTTTCAATGAATTTGTTCTCATTGAACGTGCCATCGTCGTTGCGGCAGCCGAAATAACCAGAACCGATTTCCCAGATCAAATCACCACCATGCACACGGTGGTGCTCTGAAATCGAGCCTTCGCCCGTGTCGTGGGCAAAACCACCGCGTTTCGCACCTGCATTCAGCGCCAAAATCGCATTCGCGCTCAAAGCCCCAAAACTCATGGCTGAAATATTAAAAATGCTGGCGTTGTAGGGCTGGGTACAACCTGACGACAGGTCGCCAATGCTGATGCGAAAGTCATGCGAAGCAAGCGTCGTAGGCGCGATGGAGTGGTTGATCCACTCGTAGCCGATGGCTTTCACATTGAGCTGGGTGCCGAATGGGCGTTTGTCTGACTCGCCCTTGGCGCGCTGGTAGACCAAAGAGCGCTGGGAACGAGAAAATGGCGTTGCTTCAGCGTCGCTTTCGACGAAATACTGGCGAATTTCAGGGCGAATGAACTCCAACATGAAGCGCAAATGCCCAACCACGGGGTAATTGCGCAAAATGGAACGCTTGGTTTGCTTCATATCGTAAAAACCGAGCACGCTCAAACCCGTGAACAGCACGAACAGCAGCCAGCCCACCCCAAAACCGACGATGGTAAAGACGCACAGCAGCGCAAAAAAGATGCACAACACAAACGGCGTGTAGCGAACCGGGTAGTCGGCATTGAGCCGCTTGAGTTGTTTCAACATGTGCATTTTGCAAGTATCTTTGTAAGTGTCGGGGGTTGCGCGAGATAATAGCAGTATATTTTCCAAACATGACAACCCCCAAAGCTTAGCCACTAGCCATGCCAATCAGCAGCAACACCCCATCCGACGACGGCGCATCAGCCGCCTTGAGTCCCGACGATTTCGACACGCTTGACGACATTTTGGACGAGTTGCGCACCCGCAACTCGGAGACACCGCAGTGGGAGTTTTGTGAAGGCTTCATGGCCGCGCTGATTTGTGGCCGCCGCATCGTTACGCCTGATGAATACCTGCCCGTGCTACTAGACACCGGCGAAGACGGTGAAGGCAAGTTTGCCGACGACGCGCAGTTTGAGCTGTTTTTCAAACTCTGGAGCCGCCGCTGGAAAGAAATCACGGCAGCTCTGGATGCCGATGTGGAAAGCTTAGAAGACGACCGCGCCTTTTACCCGCAGGTGATGGACGTGCGCGGCGTGATGGCGAGCTTGAGCCCCGAAGAACGCGCCACCGCCATGCGCGACAACCCAGGTGAAGAGGTGCCCGCCTTTGGCCAAGTCTGGGCGCTGGGCTTTATGTTTGCCGTGGAAGCCTGGCCAGACGACTGGGTTGCTCCGCCTAAAGACAAAGACGCCATCAAATGGCTGAATGAAGCGCTGGGTGCGATGGTGGCATTGACAGAAGACGACACCGGCCCCGTGGAAGTGTCGGTGTTAGAACAAGAAGACGGCTCAGAAGGCCCGCCTAGCATGTCCAAAGCCCGTTTGGAAGCTTTTGGCGAAGCAGTGTGGGCAGTCTATGATTTGCGCGAAATGTGGCAATCGATTGGCCCACGCGTTGAGCAAGTCTTCAAAACCGCAGAGCCCGGTCGCAACGATTTGTGCTACTGCGGCAGTGGGCGCAAGTATAAAAAGTGCCATGGCTTGAACTGAGATCATGGGTTTAATGACCTGTCGCCCCGTTTTAGGATGTATTGCAGACGACTTTACAGGCGCAACCGACCTCGCCAACAACTTGGTGCGCGCTGGCATGCGCACGGTGCAAACCATTGGCATTCCAGCGGATACGGCATCGCCCGTGGAGGCTGATGCCATCGTCGTGGCGCTGAAATCTCGCACCATAGCGCCCGCAGCTGCTGTGACACAGTCGCTGGCGGCGTTGCAATGGCTGAAGTCTCAAGGCGTGGAACAAATTTATTTCAAATACTGCTCCACGTTTGACTCAACACCGCAAGGCAATATTGGCCCAGTGACAGATGCCTTGCTCGATGCACTGCATGGCCCAGACCAAGGCTTCACCATTGTTTGCCCTGCTTTTCCCGAAAATAACCGTACCGTATTCAAGGGACATCTATTCGTCGGTGATGTGCTGTTGAGTGACAGCGGCATGCGTCAGCATCCCTTGACGCCGATGACGGATGCCAATTTGGTACGTGTTATGCAGGCTCAATCGCGGCGCAAGGTGGGCTTGGTGGCGCATGACGTGGTGGCTCGTGGTGCAGATGCGATTGCGCACCGCTTTGCAGAACTTCGTGCACAAGGCATAGGCATAGCTGTGGTTGATGCCGTGAACAATGCAGATTTATTGGAAATGGGTAAGGCATTGTCTGGTATGCCACTGGTCACCGCTGGTTCAGGCGTAGCGATTGGTTTGCCACAAAACTGGCAAAGTGCAGATAGAAACATCAACCATCAAGGGCAACGTGCCGACGCTATGCCCGCTGCAACTGGCCTACGCGCCGTGGTATCTGGCAGTTGTTCACAAGCCACCAATGCGCAAGTACTGCATTTTCGTCAACAGGGTCATCCCGCCTTTGCCATTGACCCTTTGGCCATCGCAGCTGGTGAAAACGTTGTGGCGCAAGCATTGGCTTGGGCGAGTCCGTTGTTGCCAAATGGACCTGTGCTGATTTATGCCACGGCAGAATCCAACGCTGTTCAAGCCGTGCAGGCGCAATTGGGGGTAGAGCGAGCTGGCGCATTGGTGGAACAAACACTGTCGCAAATCGCCGTTGGACTGGTCAAGCTGGGCGTCTGTCAGTTATTGGTAGCCGGTGGTGAAACATCCGGCACCGTCGTTCAAGCTTTGGGCATTGAACGCATGGCTATTGGCCCACAAATTGATCCCGGGGTGCCTTGGACAGCAGTCAGCGCGGCGCAGTGGCCAGATACAACACTACATGTGGCATTGAAGTCAGGTAATTTTGGTACAGTGGATTTTTTCACAAAGGCATTTACCATGCTTGAGGCCCACACATGACCCACGCATTGCGCGAAGAAATCTGCCGCACAGGTGCATCGTTGTTTCAACGCGGCTATGTGCACGCTACGGCGGGCAATATCAGTGTGCGCACAGAAAATGGTTATTTGATCACGCCCACCGATGCATGCCTTGGAAATTTGGATCCTGCTCTTTTGGCAGAGATCAATTTAGCTGGTGAACAGATTGGTGGCGGCAGAGCTTCGAAGACTCTGGCTTTGCATCGCCGCATTTACGCAGCAGACCCGACAGCGCATTGCGTCATCCACACCCATTCCACACAGTTAGTGGCGCTCACCTTGGCTGGCGTTTGGTCGCAAGACGATATCCTACCGCCCAACACTCCCTATTTTGTGATGAAAGTAGGGCATTTTCCTTTGATTCCATACCATCGCCCGGGCGACGCGGGGGTAGGGGACTTGGTGGCCAATCGAATCATCGCCATGCGTGACGCTGGCAAGCCGATACGTGCGGTTATGCTTGACCGACTGGGTCCTAATGTCTGGCACAGCAGTCCAGCGCAAGCCAGTGCTGTACTTGAAGAGCTTGAAGAAACAGCGCATTTGTATTTAATGACGCGCCCTGCTGCACTGACCGAAGCACAGATCGACGAATTGAGAACGCATTTCGATGCCAAATGGTGAAAAAATCATAAGCATCAACCAGAAACAACAACCAGAAGTAACAACCTGAGAATCCTATGCCTCGTTTTGCCGCTAACCTCACCATGCTCTACAACGAGCACAGCTTTCTGGACC
>JAYSZH010000173.1:0-7946 GCA_043738155.1 Polaromonas sp.
AAGTCTGAGAAGATTTTCTAAGGGTTCTCCCGCAAGCTCAGCTATAATTAGAGGCTTCCTGTCTACCCCAAGTACGCCTAGCGCAACAAAATAGCTTAACCCTGACATAGCAGCTCGAAATTGACCCCAAAAGAGTCATTTTTACAGCCAGCTTGGGCGTACCCGCTTTATATTCGGAGAACCCAGTGCTTCAGAGCCTCAAGCCACGTTTCCCCCTCGCCATTCTGGCACTCGCTGATGGCACCGTCTTTGTCGGATCTTCCGTTGGTGCAGCGTCAAAAGATGTTTCATACACAGTTGGTGAAGTCGTTTTCAACACTTCCATGACTGGCTACCAAGAAATCCTGACCGATCCCAGCTATTGCCAGCAAATCGTCACTTTGACTTACCCGCACATTGGCAACTACGGTATCAGCGAACAAGATGTTGAATCTGCCAAGGTCAATGCAGCAGGTTTGATCATCAAAGATTTGCCTTTGGTTGCCTCAAACTTCCGCTCCACCATGAGCTTGACCGAATACTTGGTCAAAGAGAAAACGATTGCGATCGCGAACATCGACACCCGCCAGTTGACCCGTCACCTGCGTACCCACGGCGCTCAAAATGGCTGCATTTTGGCACTGAGTGAAGGCGAAGTTGCTACGCCAGCACTGATTGATAAAGCCATTGCCTTAGCAAAAGCCGCACCAAGCATGGCAGGTTTGGATTTGGCTAAAGTCGTCTCCACCACAAAAACCTACGCTTGGACGCAAACCGAATGGCAATTGCACAATCCGACTTTGGATGGCAAAGCAGGCTACTCAGAGCAAGTCGGAGCGGATTCTAAATTCCACGTTGTGGCCTACGACTTTGGCGTCAAGTACAACATCCTGCGCATGTTGGCTGAGCGTGGTTGCCGCGTCACCGTCGTGCCAGCGCAAACCAGCGCCACTGATGTGCTCAAGTTGAATCCGAACGGCATTTTCCTGTCCAATGGCCCTGGCGACCCAGAACCGTGCGACTACGCGATTGCGGCAGCCAAAGAATTGATTGAAACCGGCATCCCGACTTTCGGCATTTGCCTGGGGCACCAAATAATGGCTTTGGCCAGTGGTGCCAAAACTTTCAAAATGAAGTTTGGCCACCACGGTGCAAACCACCCGGTGAAAGACTTGGACACTGGCAAAGTCAGCATCACCAGCCAAAACCATGGTTTTGCGGTGGACGAAAAAACACTGCCCGCCCATTTGCGCGCCACCCACGTCAGCCTGTTTGACGGCACGCTGCAAGGCTTAACCCGCACTGATAAACCCGCGTTTTGCTTCCAGGGTCACCCTGAAGCATCACCCGGCCCACAAGACATCGGCTACCTCTTCGACCGATTTGTAAGGTTGATGGAGAGTAACTAATGCTATTGGTGTGCTGTGGTCGTTGTGCTGAGATTGCTTTTCAACCTAAACAAATTGGTTGCAATACATTCGTTTGCGTCTACTGCCATGAACTAACTCAACATTCCCCATTTTCGCTTTGCGATAGTTACAAATTCGAAAAAATAGGTGCTGAATCATTGATATTAGATGCCGAAATAATGCCACTTGTAGAAAGTGTTTACGGTAAAGTTTTTCGATTAGAAAAAAGCTTGCGCGACTCAATGGCTGGTGAATTCGAAGTAGAGAACAAAGTATTTAATGTGCAAGTTGAAGAGGTTAAAGCTCAGCTATTTAGCGCTGGCGCGCCTCTCAATAAACTTTTAATGGAGTCTCAACAGAACATGTTGAAGAATAAATAATGCCAAAACGTACCGACCTTAAAAGTATCCTCATCATCGGCGCGGGCCCGATCATCATTGGTCAAGCCTGCGAGTTTGACTATTCCGGCGTGCAGGCCTGCAAAGCGCTGCGCGAAGAAGGCTACAAAGTCATCTTGATCAACAGCAACCCTGCGACCATCATGACCGACCCCGCCACGGCGGATGTGACCTACATCGAGCCGATTACTTGGCAAACGGTTGAAAAAATCATCGCCAAAGAGCGTCCAGACGCGATTTTGCCAACCATGGGTGGGCAAACGGCGTTGAATTGCGCTTTGGATTTGTGGCACAACGGCGTGTTGCAAAAGTACACCGGTGCAGCAACTGGCAAGCCTGTTGAATTGATTGGCGCAACGCCAGAAGCCATCGATAAAGCCGAAGACCGTTTGAAGTTCAAAGACGCGATGACCAAGATCGGTCTCGGATCTGCCCGCTCAGGCATCGCACACAGCATGGAAGAAGCTTGGGGCGTGCAAAAAACGCTGGGTTTCCCAACGGTTATTCGTCCCAGCTTCACGTTGGGCGGCACAGGTGGCGGCATTGCCTACAATTCTGAAGAGTTCGAGACGATTTGTAAACGCGGCTTGGAAGCTTCGCCAACCAACGAATTGTTGATTGAAGAATCGCTGCTCGGCTGGAAAGAGTACGAGATGGAAGTGGTGCGCGACAAAGCGGACAATTGCATCATCGTTTGCTCGATCGAAAACTTGGACCCCATGGGCGTGCACACTGGTGACTCGATTACCGTCGCACCAGCGCAGACCTTGACCGACAAAGAGTATCAAATTTTGCGCAACGCCTCCTTGGCAGTGCTGCGCGAAATTGGTGTTGATACTGGCGGCTCTAATGTGCAGTTCTCTATCAACCCGGTCGATGGCCGCATGGTGGTGATTGAGATGAATCCGCGTGTCTCGCGTTCCAGCGCTTTGGCATCTAAAGCAACGGGTTTCCCGATTGCAAAAGTCGCCGCCAAGCTGGCTTGCGGCTACACCTTGGATGAGTTGCGTAACGAGATCACAGGTGGCTTAACACCCGCGAGTTTTGAGCCTAGCATCGATTACGTGGTCACGAAAATTCCGCGTTTCGCCTTTGAAAAATTTCCCACTGCTGATTCGCGTTTGACGACGCAGATGAAGTCGGTCGGTGAGGTGATGGCGATGGGTCGCACTTTCCAGGAATCGTTTCAAAAAGCCTTGCGCGGTTTGGAAGTCGGCGTGGATGGCATGAACGAGAAAACCCAAGATAGAGAAATCTTAGAGCGCGAATTGGGTGCGCCAGGTCCTGAGCGTATTTGGTATGTGGGCGATGCATTTGCGATGGGTTATTCGGTAGAAGAGGTGTTTGCCTTGACCAAAATCGACCCGTGGTTTTTGGTGCAAATCGAAGAAATCGTCAAAATTGAGTTGGAGCTGGAAACCACATCGCTCGACAAGATCGACGCTGCCACGCTTCGACTATTGAAGCAAAAGGGCTTTTCAGACCGCCGTTTGGCGAAGCAATTGCGTACCACGGATACCGCTATTCGCGAAGCACGACACGCAGCTGGCGTACGCCCTGTGTACAAACGCGTGGACACCTGTGCGGCTGAGTTTGCGTCGAACACAGCTTATTTGTACTCCACCTATGAGGCGGTTCACCCGCTCAGTTCTGGTAGCGAGTGCGAAGCTGCGCCGTCAGATAAAAAGAAAATCATCGTTTTAGGTGGTGGTCCGAATCGGATTGGCCAGGGCATTGAGTTTGACTATTGCTGCGTCCACGCCGCGATGGCCATGCGCGAAGACGGCTACGAGACCATCATGGTCAACTGCAACCCAGAAACAGTTTCGACTGACTACGACACGTCCGACCGTTTGTATTTCGAGCCGGTGACACTGGAAGACGTGTTGGAAATCGTCGCAATTGAAAAGCCAGTTGGCGTGATTGTTCAATACGGCGGTCAAACGCCTTTGAAACTCGCTTTGGCGCTGGAAGCCAATGGCGTGCCCATCATCGGCACATCACCTGACATGATTGATGCGGCAGAAGACCGCGAGCGTTTCTCAGCGCTCTTGCGCGAGCTGGACTTGAAGCAGCCGCCGAACGCGACGGCCCGTACCGAACCTGAAGCACTTGAAAAGGCCGCAACTTTGGGCTACCCACTCGTCGTTCGCCCAAGCTACGTGCTGGGTGGTCGTGCGATGGAAATCGTCCATGAGCAGCGCGACCTGGAGCGCTACATGCGCGAAGCGGTCAAGGTCAGCCACGATTCACCGGTCTTGCTGGACCGCTTTTTGAACGATGCGATTGAATGCGATGTGGACGCCGTGCGTGACCACACCGGCCGCGTGTTCATTGGCGGCGTGATGGAGCATATTGAACAAGCGGGTGTGCACAGTGGCGACTCGGCGTGCTCGCTGCCACCGTATTACCTCACAGCTGCGACGATTGCTGAAATCAAGCGTCAAACCGCTGCCATGGCCAAAGCCTTGAATGTGGTGGGTTTGATGAATGTGCAGTTTGCCATCCAGCAGATCGCCAAAGCTGATGGTAGCGTAGAGAAGCAGGATGTCATCTTCGTGTTGGAAGTGAACCCACGTGCTTCGCGCACAGTACCGTTTGTGTCCAAAGCGACGGGTATTCAGCTCGCCAAAGTTGCTGCACGCTGTATGGTTGGGCAATCACTGGATGCGCAGGGCATTGGCGCTGAGGTCACGCCACCGTATTTCAGCGTCAAAGAAGCCGTGTTCCCCTTCGTCAAGTTCCCGGGTGTCGATACGATTCTTGGGCCTGAGATGAAGTCCACCGGCGAAGTGATGGGCGTGGGCAAGACTTTTGGTGAAGCCTTTGTCAAAGCGCAGCTCGGTGCAGGTACCAAGTTGCCACGTGCTACCGATGCCGTGAAAAAGGTATTCTTGACCGTTAAAAACAGCGACAAAGCACGTGCAGTCGACATAGCGCGTGCTTTGGTTGCTATGAATTTTGATGTTGTTGCGACCAAAGGGACGGCTGCAGCCATCAACGCCGCTGGTGTGACATGCTCCGTCGTCAACAAAGTGACCGAAGGCCGCCCTCACGTGGTTGATATGATCAAAAACAACGAAGTGGCGATGGTCATCAACACCGTGGAAGAGCGTCGCAACGCGATTGCCGATTCACGCGCCATCCGTACTTCTGCCTTGTTGGCGCGCGTCACCACTTTTACGACCATCTTCGGTGCGGAAGCGGCTGTTGAGGGTATGAAGTACATGGATAGCTTGGGTGTGATTTCAGTCCAAGAGATGCATGCGCAGTTGCTGTAAATCGCTTTTAACGGCATAATCAGCTAAACTTTTTAAAACCGCCGAATGCTGTCCTTCTGGGACAGTTCGGCGGTTTCGTTTTGTACATCAATTATTTAGACTATTGAGATATAGAGACAATCATGGCAACTCTACCCATTACCAAGCGCGGCGCTGAAATCCTCAAAGCTGAGCTGCACAAGCTCAAAACCGTTGAGCGCCCTAACGTTATCGCTGCGATTTCAGAAGCGCGCGCACAGGGCGATTTGAGCGAAAACGCCGAATACGACGCCGCCAAAGACCGCCAAGGCTTCATCGAGGGCCGCATTCTTGAAGTCGAAGGCAAATTGTCGGTTGCCCAAGTGATAGACCCCAGCGCGCTGAATGCGGGTGGCAAAATCGTTTTCGGTACCACTGTTGACTTGGAATCTGAAGACACGGGCGCGAAAGTGACCTACCAAATCGTTGGCGAAGACGAGGCGGATATCAAATATGGTTTGGTGAATATCAGCAGCCCCATTGCCCGTGCTTTGATAGGCAAAGAAGAGGGCGATATTGCAGAAGTTCAAGCACCGGGTGGTGTGAAAAGCTACGAAATCGTGAGCGTTCGCTATATTTAATATTATTTTCTAATATTTATTTTTGGTATTATTGATATTATTTTTAATATTGAAAAATTTACTAATTTCTAAGCTAACTATATTCACTGCTGCAATGTGGTGGGGCAGTTTAACCACGCTTGGTTTCTTCGTGGTGCCGATGTTGTTTCAGCACTTGCCGACCAAAGCACTAGCTGGCAATATGGCGGCGCGTTTGTTTGAGTTTCAGACTTGGGTGTCTGTGGGCTGCGGTTTGGTATTGTTGTTGATATCACGTCTCAAAACCGCTAAAAATGGTGAAAATATTCCTCTAGCCGGCGTATTTATTGCCTATACAGCTATTATATTTATAGCATTCGGAATGTTGATGGCGCTACTGGTTGCCTTTGGTGTATCGCCCCGCATTGTGGCCAGAGAGAACTTGATGCTCTGGCATGCGGTGGGCAGTTTGATGTACCTCGCGCAATGGGTTTGCGCGGGTATGGTGCTTTGGAGGTTGTCGAATACTAAATTAGCAAATTAAATTTAGTATTCAAAACATATATTTAATAACGAAATAAATAACCTGCACCGCGTTATTTTATATATCAAGTTTGGCTACGTTTTTTTACCGACGTTTGTTTAGGTTGCGCACGTTTGACTTTGCCACCTTGCGTCAATCGTTGGTTGCCCAAAACGCGCAAAGTCTTCACTTCAGGACGCTGGCCGCCACGGCTTGAATATTTCAAAACCTTGAAGTCGCGCGGGCCGGCCATGCGATCGTCGTCTTCTGAACGTTCTTTTTTGATCTCCAATATCGGACGCCACAGTACCAAAAGTTTACCGATGTGCTGAATCGGAGCGGCAGAGAGTTCTTCCGCCAAGGTTTGGTACATTTCTTCGCGAACGACGCGGTCATCGCCCAAAACGCGGATTTTGATCAAACCGTGAGAGTTCAGCGCGGCATTGGTTTCTTTTTTAACAGCAGCAGACAAACCGTCGTTGCCGATCATGACGACAGGTGACAGGTGGTGCGCTTCAGCGCGGTGAACTTTGCGCTGTGCAGGGGTAAGTATTATTTTTGACATACCTCTATTATCGGTGATTACTAGGTAAAAACATGGTATTTGGCCAAATTGCAGCAGCGACAGAGGATAATGACCGAGGATAAAAGAATAAAGTGAAAGTAAATTAGTGAAAGTTAAAACGCAAAGCCGAAAAGTCAACAAGGCGTGGTTGAACGACCACGTCAACGACACCTACGTCAAACTCGCCAAGCGAGAAGGCTACCGCGCCCGCGCCGCTTACAAGCTCAAAGAAATCGACGAAGCGCACAAGCTGATCAAACCTGGCCACATGGTCATCGATTTGGGCTCAACACCGGGCGCATGGAGTCAGTACATCCGTCGCAAATTGTCCCCCAAGACCGCGACGGGCGGCGGCGCTGCCGTGGGCGAGCTCAATGGCCGTATCATCGCGCTTGATTTGCTGGCGATGGAGCCCGTAGAAGGTGTGGTTTTCATCCAAGGCGACTTCCGCGAAGAAGAAATATTGAACCAAATCACTTCTGAGATGAAGGGCGATTTGGCCGATGTGGTGGTGTCAGACATGGCCCCAAATTTGTCGGGCATTGACTCCACGGACGCTGCACGTGTGGAGAATTTGATCGAACTGGCGATAGATTTCTGCAAAAACCACATGAAGCCCGAGGGCGCGCTGGTTGCTAAAGTCTTCCACGGCAGCGGCTACAGCCAGTTGGTGGTGATGTTCAAAGCGAACTTTAAGGTGGTGAAGGCGATCAAACCAGCATCTTCTCGCTCAGAGTCATCAGAGACGTTTTTGGTGGGTATGGGGCAAAAATAACTTGAGCCAACCAAGATGGGGCAAGTTTTATTCAGATTGATAAAGTTTGATGCAATTTAGGGCGTTAAATGACCCTAAAGCTGGACCTAATCGCGCTTTTTCATCTTGAAAAGCCTAAAATCAGTCTTATGTTGATTGGGTCGTTCTAAGGAGTTTCTCTTGAATAAAGAATTGTTTTCGAAGTTTGCCGTCTGGGTGGTCATTGCGATGGTGTTGTTCACCGTGTTTAAGCAATTTGATGGTAAAGCTGGTGCCCAGGCCGGTTATGTGGGCTACTCCGATTTTCTAGAAGAAGTTCGTTCCAAACAAATCAAAAGCGCCACGATTCAAGAGGGAGCAGGCGGTACTGAAATCGTCGGTATCAAGGGCGATGACACCAAAATCCGTACCACAGCCACGTATTTAGACCGTGGCTTGGTGGGTGATTTGATTGCCAACAATGTGAAGTTTGATGTGAAA
>JAYSZH010000174.1:0-22504 GCA_043738155.1 Polaromonas sp.
CCGATTTTTTTCAAAAACGCATCCGGCCCTTTGTGCAACAAACGCGCGGTGTAGCTGCTGTCAGGGTCGCCGCCTTTGCGCGATTCGAGCACGCGGGCGAGTTGGTCTAAGGAATCATTCGATGTCATTGGCTATATTTACTCTTATTTCTAGATAACTTATTTGTAGATGGTTGTGGGATCTTTCAAGACTGGCTCGGTAATTATCCACTGTTCATCCTTGTAAAGACTGAAAAAACAGCTGTGTCTGCCGGTATGGCAGGCCAAACCCGGTGTGTGGCCGGTTTGGGTGACTTTCATCAGCAACACATCGTTGTCACAATCCATACGCAGCTCATGCACGGTTTGGATGTGGCCGGATTCTTCGCCTTTGAACCACAGCTTGTTGCGCGACCGGCTGAAATACACCGCCCGACCCAGCTCCGCCGTCTTTTGCAGCGCTTCGCGGTTCATCCAGGCGAACATCAGCACATCGTTGCTGCCGATTTCTTGGGCAATCACCGGAACCAGCCCTTGGGCGTCCCACTTTACTTCGTCTATCCAATTTTTAGCTTGTTGCATGGTGTCATTGTAGGCAGTTAAGACGCCCTGCCTGACGTAGGAGGCGAGTTAAATCAAGACCCGATCAAAGCAATATTACAGGCGAACGGGAATCCCAAGCTCAGCCATGCGCTGTTTGGCTTGACCAACGTTGTATTCGCCATAATGAAAAATGCTAGCAGCCAAGACAGCGTCTGCACCGCCTTGGATGATGCCATTGGCTAAATCATCCAAATTACCGACGCCACCCGAGGCAATCACCGGCACGCTGATGGCGTCGCTGACAGCGCGGGTCAGCGCCAAATCAAAGCCTGATTTCGTGCCATCGCGGTCCATACTGGTGAGCAAAATCTCGCCCGCGCCCCGCTCCGCCATCGCTTTCGCCCAGGTCACGACGTCCAAACCTGTGTTTTTGCGGCCGCCGTGGCTGTAAACGTCCCAGCCAGGGCCGATTTCAACGCCCTTTCCTCCATCCGCTAGACGTTTCGCGTCCGCGACGGAACGTCGCTTCGCATCTATGGCCACCACAATGCACTGCGCACCGTATTTGGCCGAAGCGTCGGCAATCACGTCAGGATTGGCAATGGCGGCGGAATTGAAACTGGTTTTGTCGGCACCTGCATTGAGTAAACGCCGCACATCGTCCACCGTACGGACACCACCCCCGACCGTCAAAGGGATGAACACCTGCGAAGCCACGGCTTCGATGATGTGAAAAATCATGTCCCGCGCGTCGCTGGTGGCGGTGATGTCCAGAAAAGTCAACTCGTCCGCGCCTTGCTCGTTGTAGCGGGCAGCGATCTCGACTGGGTCGCCTGCATCGCGCAATTCGAGAAAATTAACGCCTTTGACGACGCGACCACCGGTAACGTCTAGGCAGGGAATAATTCGTTTAGCGAGCATGATTTGACTTTATAAGATTAATTGACTTATTTTTATGAATTGACATTTTAATAAATTATGACAGAATTGTTGAAATGGACACTGAAACATATAGAAAATACAGCGAAAGCAAAAAAGGCAAAACCATGACCTCATTAGCCATGTCAGAAAACGGACGGGTTTTGATACCTGCTGCCATACGCGAACAACTTGGCTTCAATCCCAATGCTAAGATTTTCGCTGAAATCAAAGACGGCAGCCTAATTTTGACATCTGCAGCGCAGCGCAGCGCACAGCGACGCGCTTATTTTGACAACTTAATGAAAGAACTGAATATTGACCCCAACATCAGTTTGGTTGATGAGTTGATTGCCGAGCGCCGAGCCGAGGCAGCCAAAGAATAATTGAGGAGCAAACATGCTTTATGTGATGGATGCTTCTGCCATTCTGGCGCTGATGCAAGCTGAAAAAGGCTGGGAAGTTGTTGATGACTTGATTCGAGAGCAGCAATGTGTAGCTAGTTGCGTCAATATCGCTGAAGTGGGCACACGGATGATTGACAAAGGCTTAGCCCCATCGCAACTCGAGCGCACTTTAAAAGAGTTAGATATTCAGCCAGTTGACTTCGACCTAGAGCAATCCACCCTCTGCGCAGAACTCAGACTCAGCACCAAACATGCAGGTCTATCCCTAGGCGACCGCGCCTGCCTAGCACTTGCAAAACTGATTGATGGCACAGCAGTCACCTCTGACCGCGCTTGGCTAGATATTGCAGAAATCACTCAAATTAAGGTGCTAATGATACGCTAGTCGGCGTATTTATTGCCTAAACAGCTATTAAAAATGTAGCAATACTGCAAATTTCAGGAACAAAATTACCCATTCAACTCATCCGCCCGCGCCTGCGCCGCTTCAAAGTCCAAATCTCCCGAATACACCGCACGACCGCAGATCACGCCTTCAACGCCCTCATCTTCCACGTCACACAGCGCCTCAATATCCGCCATGTTGGACAACCCACCCGAAGCAATAACGGGAATCGTCAGGGCTTGCGCCAGTTTGACGGTGGCTTCGATATTGATGCCGGTTAGCATGCCGTCACGGCCGATGTCGGTGTAGATGATGGATTCGACGCCGTAATCTTGGAATTTTTTGGACAGATCGATCACATCGTGACCAGAGAGCTTGCTCCAGCCGTCGGTGGCGACTTTGCCGTCTTTGGCGTCTAGGCCGACGATGATGTGGCCGCCGAACGCGGTGCAGGCATCCTGCAAAAAGCCCGGATTTTTAACCGCTGCGGTGCCGATGATGACGTAGCGCAGGCCAGCGTCCAAGTAGCGCTCGATGGTGTCCAAATCACGAATACCGCCGCCCAGCTGCACATCGACCTCGCTGCCAACTTCTTTCAAAATCTTGCGGATGGCCTGTTCATTTTTTGGTTTTCCTGCAAACGCACCGTTCAAATCGACCAAATGCAAGCGCCGCGCCCCCTTGTTGACCCAGCTGCGCGCCATGACCGTGGGGTCTTCGCCAAAGGTGGTGGATTGGTCCATATCGCCTTGTTTGAGGCGAACGCAGTGACCGTCTTTTAAATCTATCGCGGGGATGAGCAACATGATGCTAGAAGTTGTTGAAAGTTAGAAAAGAAAGGAGGGGGAAGTGAATTTGAATTCGAAAACCAAGGCGCAATGAAATTATGGGTTCCAGTGGAGGAAATTTCTATAAAGGGCTAAACCTTGTGATGCGCTTTTTTCAGGGTGAAATTGGGTTGCAAAAATATTATCTCGCGCAATGGCACTTGTAAAGCGACTTCCGTAGTCAGTTTCGCCCACACTGTGGCTTAAACCAGACATATCGTCCGACAGTTTAGCGTAATAGCTGTGCACAAAATAGAAATAACTGCCATCGGGCACATCGCCCCAAATCGGATGGCGACCTTGCGGATATTGATCTGCATGATCAGCCACAAAAACCTGATTCCAGCCCATTTGCGGCACTTTGTAGCGGCTGCCGTCGGGAGCGATTTGGCCGGCGATGTTGAATTTGACGACATTACCAGGAATCAGCCCCAGGCACGACGTGTCCAGCTCTTCGCTGTGATCCAGCAGCATTTGCATGCCGACACACACGCCCATCAACGGCTTGTGTTTCGCGGCGTGCAGTACGGCAGCCAACATACCAGAGTCATGCAATTCACGCATACAGTCGCGCATGCCGCCTTGGCCGGGTAGCACAACGCGCTCGGCGTCCATCACTTCTTGCGGCGTTTTCGCCCAAATCACGTCCACATTGGCATCGCTGGCAACCGCCTGCACAGCTTGCGTCACGGAGCGCAAATTACCCATGCCGTAATCAACCACGGCTACTGTTTTTGTCGTCATTCTGAAAAATTAAACACCAATAAATATCAAAAAATACTATTAATTTTATAGCTACTCAGGCAATAAATACGCCGGCTAGAGGCATATTCAACCCTTAAATTAGCTTTAAAGAGAACCTTTGGTCGAAGGAATCATGCCTACAGAGCGTGAATCCAGCTCCAGCGCCATGCGCAGCGCCCGGGCAAAGGCTTTGAACACCGTTTCAGCTTGGTGATGCGCGTTTTCACCACGCAGGTTGTCGATATGCAGTGTCACAAATGCGTGGTTGGCAAAACCTTGGAAAAACTCAAACGCCAACTGGCTGTCAAACGCGCCAATCATGCCGCTTTTGAACGGCACGTTCATGATGAGGCCCGGACGGCCTGAAAAGTCGATGACGACGCGGCTCAGCGCTTCATCCAACGGCACGTAAGCGTGGCCGTAGCGGCGAATGCCTTTTTTGTCGCCCACGGCTTTGTGCACCGCTTGGCCTAGCGTGATGCCCACGTCTTCCACCGTGTGGTGGCCGTCGATGTGCAGATCGCCAATGGCTTGGATGTCCAGGTCGATCAAGCCGTGGCGGGCGATCTGGTCCAGCATGTGGTCAAAAAAGCCGATGCCTGTGCTCAAATTCGCCACGCCAGTGCCATCCAAGTTCACACGGGCGGTGATTTGGGTTTCGGCGGTGTTGCGGCTAACTTCTGCAACTCGTTCAGCAATTCTTGGGGCGGTCATGGTGATTTTTTAGGTAAAGGATTCAAAAAAGCTCAGTAAAACTCAAATGGAAGCTTTGATAGCAGCCACCATTGTCGCATTTTCCTCTGCCGTGCCCACGGTCAGGCGCAGGCAACCGGTCAAAAGCGGGTGCATTTTAGACACGTTTTTGATCAAAACCCCGCGCGCCTTCATGCCGTCAAAGGTTTTTTGCGGGTCGGGCACGCGCAGCAGCATCATGTTGGCGTCTGATTTGAAGGCTTTAACGTTGGCATTAATCTGGGATAGTCCAGACAGCGCATCAAAAAGCATAGCGCGCTGGGCAATCAATTCGCCAGCTTGAGCCGAAAATACCTCTTTATGTTCCAGTGCAAACAGCGCACACTCGTAATTCAGCACGCTGATGTTGTACGGCGGGCGCACTTTGTCGATCTCGCTGATCAGCGCCTTGGGACCCATCATGTAGCCCATGCGCACGCCTGCCAGGCCGAATTTGCTCAAGGTGCGCATCAATAAAACGTGCTGATGCGCAGTTGGATTGGCACGAATCGTATCCAGATAAGTCTTGCTAGAAAACGGCTGATACGCCTCGTCCAGCACCACCAGCCCGCCAACTTCGCCCGCGGCGGCGATGATTTGCGCCATGGCGGCGTCATCCCACAAATTCGCGGTCGGGTTATTGGGGTAGGCCAAGTAGGTAATCGCCGGTTTGTGCAGCGCAATCGCGGCCAGCATGGCGGGCACGTCCAGCTCAAAATCAGCCGTCAAATCAACGCCGACAAACTTTAGCCCCTGCAATTGTGCACTCATGGCGTACATCACGAAGCCCGGCAATGGGGCCAAAATCACCGCGGGATTGTTGTTGCTCGCTGCGCTCGGTGGCACATCACAAGCCAGCGCCAGCAACGAAATCAGCTCGTCCGAGCCATTGCCCAGCATGATGTCATAGCCCGCTGGCATGTCAGCGTAGGTCGCCAAAGCAGCCCGCAAGTCGTTGACGCGACCGTCAGGGTAGCGGTTCAGCGCCAGTTTGCCCAAGCGCTCGCCCAACTTCTGCTGCAAATCAGCCGGCAGCCGGTGCGGATTCTCCATCGCGTCCAGCTTGACCATACCGACCGAGTCCTGAATAGCGTAGGCGTGCATGGAGACGATGTCTTGGCGGAAACGCGCGTGGGGGGTGCTGACCAACTTAATTATTTTTTCGTTCATAAAGGCTTTTTTACAAGGTTTCCAGCAGAGCAATCGACGATTTGAATGGGTTAATGACCTGCACAGCATCGTAATACTGCTCATGCCCCATATCTTCTGACAGCAGGTAACGGCAGCCTGAATGCTGCGCCGCAGCTACCACCAAACAGTCCCTGTAATGCAAACCGTAACGGCTTTCGACCGCCCAAGCGGACTCTACGGTGGCTTGGTCTACCGTCCACGGCTGCCACTGCGCGTAGCGCCGCACCTCGGCTCTGGCATCGCCAGCAGGCATGGGTGGCTTGATTTTTCGAACCGCGTTGACATAAAACTCGTTCAGCACCTGTGTGCTGAGGCAGCCAATGCGGCGCTGCCATAAAACTTCTAACCAAGCCATCGCTGTGGCTTGTTTGCTGGGGTCTGCGCCATCTTCGCTGTAAAGCAGGATATTGGCATCGACAAAAACTTTCTTCATGAAGCTCTGTCGTAAGTCTGCTCACGACTAGGATACGCCGCGCCATCAGACTTCCACTGCCGCTCCTTACCCAACCAGCCCCGCATAGCCTGCGCATAAGCGTCTTCTTGCTGCATCTTTTCAACCAACATTTCGCCCACAAGTCTAGAAACACTGGAATTGCGCTTGGCAGCCTCAATCCGAGCCCACTCCAGCGCGGATTCTTCAACGGTGATGGTGACGTTTTTCATGGGTGGATATTAACACGAAATTCGTGTTACACGAAGTTCGTGTGATTTTTTGAATAAAAACAGTCGCAGAATAGCTGTTTTGGGTTAAAAACCGAGTTTTAAGTGCTATTTATGCCTCTAGCCGGCGTATTTATTGACTAAGCAGCTATTAAAATAATAGCAAATTCGCTCTACTCACAGGTATACGTAGAAGCCAACGCATTCATCATCACCAACTGCACGGGCATATCTGCCTCGTACAGTTCAGCGTTGCGTTTGCGCTCGGTATTGAAGATGGTTTGCGCTTGGGACACGTCAAGTCTTCGGTCGTTTTGGCAAAACAGGGGTTTGCCACCTGAGCGGGTCAGCGCTGTGTTGGCCTCTTGAATGCCTTCTAAAACCCCGATCAAGTAATACTGGACGTACAACTCGCCTTGTTTAGGGTTAGCACGTTCTAGCTGGCGGAGTTCGCGCAGGCTCATGGCGGAGACTGTGCCTAGCAGTAGCAGGCTCAAAACGATGCTTTTAAAAGCTGTAAAGGCTAACAATTTCATGTAAAACTCGCTTTGCTTAAGAGTATCAAAACACTGTTTAAGTCGCATTTCAGCCGAAAAACTTACAGTAGTCGCAGTTCTGCTGCTCGGGCATGCGCTTGCAGGCCTTCGCCATGCGCCAAGACCGAGGCGATTTTGCCCAAGACTTGCGCGCCGGCTTCGCTGACTTCTATCAAACTGCTGCGCTTTTGGAAGTCGTAGACGCCCAGCGGGCTGCTGAAACGGGCTGTGCCTGAGGTGGGCAGGACGTGGTTGGGGCCGGCGCAGTAGTCGCCCAGGGACTCGCTGGTGTAAGCGCCCAAAAAGATCGCACCGGCGTGTTTGAGCAGCGGCTCCCAGCGGTGTGGGTCGCGGCTGGAGACTTCCAGGTGCTCGGGGGCGATGCGGTTGCTGATGTCGCAGGCTTCTTCCATGCTGCGGGTCAAAATCAGCGCGCCCCGGTCGTTGAGCGACTTGGCGATGATGGCGGCGCGGGGCATGTCGGGCAGTAGGCGGTTGATGCTTTCCTGCACTTGGGCGATGTAGGCTGCGTCTGGGCAGAGCAGGATGCTTTGTGCCAATTCGTCATGCTCAGCCTGGCTGAACAGGTCCATCGCCACCCAATCGGGTGGGGTGCTGCCGTCTGCCAGAACCAAAATTTCGCTCGGGCCGGCGATCATGTCGATACCGACCGTGCCAAACACGCGGCGTTTGGCGGCGGCGACGTAGGCGTTGCCGGGGCCAGTGATTTTGTCGACTTTGGGGATGGTGGCCGTGCCGTAGGCCAGCGCAGCGACGGCCTGCGCCCCACCGATGGTGAAAGCGCGGCTGACGCCGGCGATGTAGGCGGCGGCCAAGACCATCAGGTTTTTCTCACCGCGTGGCGTAGGAACGACCATGATGATTTCACTGACGCCTGCGACATGCGCCGGAATCGCGTTCATCAGCACGCTGGATGGGTAGGTGGCTTTGCCGCCGGGCACATAGATGCCGACGCGGTCTAGCGGGGTGACTTTTTGCCCCAAAAGCGTGCCATCTTCGTCGCGGTAGCTCCAGCTCTCGCCGTTGGCTTTTTTCTGTGCTTCATGGTAGCTGCGTACGCGCTTGGCGGCGGCTTGCAGGGCGTCCCGCTGGTCGGCAGGAATCGCGTCAAAAGCGGCTTTCAGCTCGGCTTGCGTCAATTCCAACGCTGACATAGCGGTAGCGTTCAAGCCATCAAAACGGTCGGTGTACTCCAAAACGGCTGCATCGCCCCGTGTTTGCACATCGCGCAGAATGTTGACGACCACGTCTTCAATGCCAGCATCTGTTTCATCCGACCAATGTAGGCGCGCCTTGAAATCAGCCTCAAATGTAGCGTTAGCCGTGGATAAATATGCCGGATTAGCTATCAAATTCATAGTGAATTTACCCCATCACTTGACGATTGCGCCCGAAATCGCACCTGAAAAAGCATCAATGATGGCGCGAATCGGGGCCTGTTTGAGCTTCAGCGCAGCTTGGTTCACCACCAAGCGCGAGCTGATGTCCATGATGTGCTCGACCTCGACCAAGTGGTTGGCTTTGAGGGTGTTGCCGGTGGAGACCAGATCGACAATCGCATCGGCCATGCCAACCAGCGGTGCCAGTTCCATGCTGCCGTAGAGCTTGATCAAGTCCACATGTACGCCCTTGCTGGCGAAGAATTCGCGGGCAATCGCCACGTATTTGGTGGCGACTTTGAGGCGGCTGCCGCGCTTGACGGCGGCGGCGTAGTCAAAATCCGCCTTCACTGCCACACTGATGCGGCATTTGGCGATTTGCAGGTCCAGCGGGGTGTAAAGACCAGCAGCGCTTGTGCTGCCTCCCCATTCCATGCCGTGCTCCAACAGGGTGTCTTTACCGGTGATGCCCATGTCTGCACCGCCGTATTGCACGTAGGTCGGCACGTCCGTGGCACGCACCACCAGTACCCGCACGTCGGGCTGGTTGGTGGTCAAAATCAGCTTGCGTGACTTTTCAGGGTCTTCCAGCACCTCGATGCCAGCTGCTTTGAGCAGCGGCAGGGTTTCTTCAAAAATGCGACCCTTTGATAGCGCAAGCGTAATCAAATTCGTGCTCCTAATAAGGTTAGATTAATCAAATTTAGACTCCGGTAAGTCGGCATGGATTCCCGCCTGCGCGGGAATGACAAAATAGGACAAAGGTAGCTCTCAAATCAGCGCATCCTCAATGACACAGATTGTACTTGTCGTTAATTCCACCGTTATTTGAAGTGATACCTAAACATCCGAGCATGGAATCGAACAAATTGGCGTGACCGACCTCTGTTTTTACAGTTTGAGAGGATTTCGCTGCCAGCTGAAGTTGTTCAAACGCTTTTTTGTTGGCGGGGTTGGCGTTCAAATACGGCTCAGACGCCCAAAACAGCAACGGCACGTCAAGCTGCTCAGGCGGCGCTAAGGGTTTAGGGGTGGCGTGGAAATGCCGGTTTTCTTCAATCGTTTCGCCATGGTCAGAGGTGTAGACAAGCAGCGCTTTTTTGCCAGCCAAACTGGTCATCAAACTTTTCAAAAATGTATCGGTATACAAAATGCTGTTGTCGTATGAATTCACCATGGTCTGCTTGTTGCAGGAGCCATCAACGCCGGAACATTCAGGCTGGAATTTGGCAAATTCACGCGGATAACGGCTGGTGTATGAGAAATGGGAACCTTTGGTATGCAGCACGACAACTTGACGACCTTTGGGTTGCTTGGCCATGGCAAGCTCTAATTCAGAGACCAATATTGAATCTAAAACAGGTTTGCCGCGGTTGGCAGGATCTGCAGCAATGACTTCGCGGATTTTGTAAAAATCTGGCTTGATGCTGTTGTAAAACCAAACTTCCGATTGCATGGCAAATAATTCGATGCTGAAACCCAGTTTTTTGAAGACTGAAAAAACGGTTTCCTCCAGCACTTGTGGCGCTTGCAAGCCTCGCTCAACTACAGCTTGCGGACGTACGAACATACACGCCAATGACAACCTAGTTGATGTATTGCAAGAAGTCGCTTTAAACGCCGCCAAGTTTTTCTCCGCTGCAAGCAAAGGCGTGGTTGGGCGCTCGTAGCCCAACAAACCGAAATTGCTGGTGCGGGCGGATTCGCCAATCACGATGACAAGGACTACATCGTCGGCCAAGGCATTTAGGCTGTATTGAAACTGCGCAGCTGGGTCAACTTTTGCGTCTTTGCTTGCCCAATTGTCCCAAGCGCTTGAGGCAGACATTCCTAAACCTGCCACCCAATTGCTAGGCACATAGGTATGCGCTGCCAAGCTGGCTTTGCCAATGTCTTGACCAATCGTCTCTGTCATATTGGAGCGATTATTCACATACTGAGCGACGACCACAAACCCTGCGGCCAACAGCAAGACCAAACCGATTTGCCCACCCAATTGCTTAAATCGCAACGGCCAGCTAGAAACCGTGTTTTTACAGACATGCACATAGCGCCACCACAGCACCAAAGGAATCACAGCCAAGATAAAAAACCACACAAACAAGCCAAACCCAACGGCTTCTTTTGAAAGATCAACGTCTGTTGTCAGCACGGCTTGCACCACACCGTAGCCAATCACCACATTGAAAAAAGTCATGTAATAACTGGCTAAAACCGAGATGCTGAGCAGCAAAAAAATGAGCACTCTAGCCAGCAATTTGCCAGATAAATCAGCCAAACTGAGCAACAAAGCCGTGAAGGTGAAAACCAAGCCCAGCTCGGCCAACAAGCTGAAAGAGGCTGTGCCAATCTCAGCGTAGCGCCTGAAGAAAACAGCACTATTGAGAACGACGCCGATGTAGCTACTGAGCAGTAAAACGACCTGCCAGGGTGCGAGCAGGATGCGTTTACGGGTATCTACATTAAGCTTTAACGCGCTCAATCTTTGCACCAATGCCGCGCAATTTGGTTTCCATTTGGTCGTAGCCACGGTCTAAATGGTAAATGCGTTCAACCGAAGTTTCACCATCAGCCACCAAGCCAGCAATCACCAAGCAGGCTGAGGCACGCAAGTCGGTCGCTTGTACAGTTGCACCAGAGAGCTTGGTAACACCATCGACAAACGCAGCTTTGCCGTCGATGGTGATGCTGGCACCCAAACGTACCAGTTCGTTGACGTGCATAAAGCGGTTTTCAAAGATGGTTTCCGTGACTTTCGAAGCACCTTCTGAGACAGCATTGAGCGCCATGAATTGCGCTTGCATATCCGTTGGGAAGCCTGGGTATTCAGTCGTGCGAAAGCCCTGTGCTTTGAGGCGACCTTTTGACGTGACACGCATGCCGTTCTCAACAGCTTCAACCTTTGCGCCAGCCTCGTGCAGTTTGTCGATCACTGCTTCCAAGTGCTCGTAGCGTCCATTTTTCAACACCACATCACCACCCGTAGCGGCAACAGCGCACAAAAATGTGCCTGCTTCAATACGATCCGCCACCACTTGGTGTGTGCAGCCGTGCAGTTTTTCAACACCTTGAATGCGAATTCTGCGTGTACCCTGGCCTTCAATTTTGGCTCCCATTTTGATCAGCATCTCGGCCAAATCGATGATTTCAGGCTCTTGCGCTGCATTTTCTAAAACAGTTTCACCGTCTGCCAAACAGGCTGCCATCATAAAGTTTTCAGTACCGGTCACCGTCACCATGTCAGTCGTGATATGCGCACCTTTGAGACGCGTCCAACCCGCTGGCAACTTAGCAACCATATAGCCGTGATCAACAACGATATCCGCACCCATGGCTTGCAAACCTTTGATGTGCTGATCTACAGGGCGCGAACCAATCGCACAACCACCAGGAAGCGATACTTTGGCTTTACCAAAACGTGCGAGCAAGGGGCCCAGTGCTAGAACAGAGGCACGCATGGTTTTCACCAAATCGTAGGGTGCTTCTGGCAAGATGGGGGTTGCCGCATGCAAGGTCATACCGCCTCGTTCCCCATGCGTCTCGCTTTTCACGCCCATGTTCTCTAAAAGTTGACGCATCGTAGCCACATCATGCAAACGCGGCATGTTGAGCAATTTTACAGGCTCGTTGGTCAGCAAAGTGGCGCACATTTCTGGTAACGCCGCGTTTTTAGCACCAGAAATAACAACTTCTCCATGAAGTTCTACGCCGCCGGTGATGAGTAATTTGTCCACGTTACATTTTTCCTAATTATCTGTAATCTTATATCTAAGCCTTTAAAACCGGCCTATTGCATCGCTTGCCACTCTTGCGGCGTGTATGTTTTCATAGACAAGGCATGTACTTCGTCGTTTTGTATTTTTGAGCCCAATGTGGCATACACCTGTTGATGGCGTTGTATTAAACGTTTACCAAAAAACGCCTCTGAAACAATGGTTGCATACCAATGCCTACCATCACCTTCCAATTCAATGTGATCACATTTCAAATGCGAGGAAATGATGTTTTTAAGTTCTTCAGCAGTCATATTGCATTTTTAAAATTATTTTTAACTTCTAATTTTGTAGCCGGTTTTCAGCAAATAGATACAGACAGCACTTGTAGCGACCAAAGCGCCAGAAACGATACCCAAACTCAACCAAGGTGACACATCGCTGACACCGAAAAAACCGTAACGAAAACCATCAATCATGTAGAAAAACGGGTTTAGGTGGCTCACAGTTTGCCAGAAAGGAGACAAAGAATGGATGGAGTAAAAAACGCCACTCAAAAATGTCATCGGCATGATGGCGAAACTTTGGAATGCAGCCAATTGGTCAAACTTTTCTGCCCACAAACCTGCAATCAAGCCCAACGCACCCAAAATACCTGCGCCCATCAAAGCGAAGACGATGACCCACAAAGGCGCAACCAAGCTTAGCTTGGTAAACCAAATGGTGGCTAGTAAAACACCGAGCCCTACTGCTAAGCCCCGAATCACCGCTGAGCCCACATAGGCGACAAACCAGCTCCAATGCGACAGGGGCGTTAAAAGTAAAAACACCAAATTGCCCATGATTTTGCTTTGTATCAGCGATGACGAGCTGTTCGCAAAAGCATTTTGCAAAATACTCATCATCACCAAACCAGGTACCAAAAAGGCGGTGTAGCTGACGCTATCGTAAACTTTTACTTTGTCTTCTAATACATGCCCAAAAATGACCAAATAAAGTACGGAGGTGAGCACCGGCGCAGCAACGGTTTGAAAACCAACCTTCCAAAACCGTAAAACTTCTTTATAAAAAAGGGCTTGCCATCCGTTCATACTAGTGCCCCCACATGGGATGCCGCTGCTGAAACTCCCGAGCTATGACCACGCGTCATCACATCCAAGAAAACATCCTCCAAGTCTGCTTTTCGGATTTCAACATCTTCAGCGACCAGGCCTGCTTCCCGCACGGCACCAAGGTAAGTTTCGATCTCTAGCGCATCGTGTGCTGGAAACTGCACGATTCGACCCGTAATACGTGCTTTGTCAGCGAGATGCTTGGGTAATTCGCTATCAATTTTGAATCGCAACACATTTGAGGAAGCAGCTTTTAGCAACTCTGACGTATTTGCCAGAGCAACCACATTGCCAGTTTTCAGCATGGCGATGCGGCTGCATAAAGCTTCAGCTTCTTCCAAATAATGGGTAGTAAGCAAAACAGTGCTGCCTTGCTTGTTGAGCTTGGCAATGAATTGCCACAGCGTTTGTCGCAGCTCAACATCGACACCTGCGGTGGGTTCATCCAACACAATGACTGGCGGTTTGTGCACAAGCGCCTGCGCCACCAACATGCGGCGCTTCATGCCACCTGAGAGCTGACGCATATTGGCATTGGCCTTGTCGGTCAAACCCAAACTGTGCAACAGCTCATCAATCCAAGCATCGTTGTTTTTGACGCCAAAATAACCGGATTGGAAACGCAGAGCCTCGCGCACATTGAAAAAGGGGTCAAACACCAGCTCTTGCGGGACAACGCCCAATTTACGCCTTGCAGCGGCAAAATCGGCATGCACGTCACTGCCTAAAACACTGATGCTGCCAGATGTAGCACGCGTCAAACCAGCCAAAATGCTAATAAGCGTGGTTTTTCCAGCGCCGTTGGGGCCGAGCAATCCAAAAAACTCGCCTTCCTGAATGTCAAACTGGACATTGTTCAAAGCGTGCAGCGCTTGACCCGCGGAGCCGTTTTTGACAGGGTATATTTTAGAAACGGATTGAAATGAAATGGCAGACATAGAAACTAAGGGGTTTAACCCTCGATTCTAACGCCTAGGCGTTTTCTTGCCGCGCTGACAGTAATTCACTGATCCCGTATAAGTTCGCCAATTCACGCAATTGAGGAGACAAACCAGTCACCTCAAAGCTTTTGCCAAAAACTGCAGAATCACGCCGGCACTGCAACAAGACTGCAAGCGCCGACGAGTCAAATTTATCAAGTGAAGACGCATCAATAACCACTTTTTCACCGGATTCTGCTCGTCGAATGTCTCGGCTGAGACTTTGCGAACATTGAGCGGCTTGGTTGTGAGTCAAAAGTAACGGCAATGCGAGCGTTGTCATGTGATTTACCTTTTAAGCCTATTTTTTTAGGCTTATTTGCCAGCCATTGCTTGATTGCGAGACTTCAGCGTTGCAATCAAGCCATCGATACCTTTGGCGTTTATTTCTTGTGAAAACTGACTGCGGAAGGTTTCCATCAACCAAACGCCCATGACGTTGAGGTTATAAATTTTCCAACCAGAACCTACGCCTGGTGTTTTTTCCAAGCGGTAATCCAGCTGAATCGGCTCACCTTTGCCTCGCACTTCGGTACGAACAACTATTTCAGTATCTTCTGGGCTGGCACGCAATGGCCTCACTGTAATCGTTTGGTCGGTGATTTGCGACAGTGCACCCGCATAGGTGCGAAGCAACAGGGCTTTGAATTCATCTTGCAACTGTTTTTGCTGCTCTGGCGTTGCTTTCAACCAGCCTGGGCCCACGGCTGAAGCGGTGATGCGACGAAAGTTCACGTGCGGCATTACTTTCGCGTCCACCAACGCGGTAAGTTTCACCATATTGCTGGCCTGGAAAGATTTATCACCTTTAATGGTGTCAACAACCTCATCCGACAACTGCTTCACAAAAGCATCTGCAGCCATGTCTGCCGCTAAAACAGGCGCAACGGCGGCCAGTAGGCTCAGACTGAGCAAACTGCCCCACAATTTGACCCAAAGTCGACGATTCAAAGTAAGGTTCATCATTTAACTTTCAAACAAAAGGGTTGAACATAGGCTGATAACGTTTGACAGGCTGAAATTGGTGACAAAAACTCTCAATTGGCACCCAAAACGCCAACCACAGACGCAACGGGACTTATTTCGGACTTAACGTCCGGTGATTGCGCAGGTAATTGATCTGGAAATTGAGAACCTACAGGCTCCGAGACAAAGACTGGAAAAACTACAGACGGTGCTTCCGGTTGCAATTCAGATTTCTTTTCGAACTCAACTTCAGACTTTTTGACTGGAGAAGTATTTTCTTTGAACTCTGGTATTTCTGTAGGGTCTTCAGGCGGCTCCTTGCCGTCTAAGATGTCGTTTCTGCGAACCTGCAAATAAATATCTCTGGTAAAGGTATATTTATCTAAAGCCACGCCTTCTAAAACGGATGTTGTACGCAACAAATTAGCCCTTGTATCTAACAAACGCAGTGCATACAAGCTGTTGCGTGTGGCAACACTGTTGAGCTGCCAAACCAAATCGCCCCGCGATATGAGCGTTGAAGCCAACGTGTCGCGCACAGTTGACGATCCCAAAAACGGTATCACCAAATAAGGGCCTGGCGGCATGCCATAGTGCCCCAAAGTTTGACCAAAATCCGCAGTATGGCGCTCCAGATTCATATCGCTGGCGACATCCAGTACGCCACCCAAACCAAGCGTGGAATTAATGGTGACCCGAAAAAAGGCTTCAAGCGCTGTTTTGGGCTTTAACTGTAATGTGCTATTGACCACAGTCCAAACGCCAGTTAAATTGCTGAAAAAATTATTCACCCCAGTGCGTACAAAAGACGGAACAAGGGTGGTGTACGCAGTAGCAACGGGTTTGACAATACCAGTATCTAAGCTGTCGTTGAAGTTAAAAACACTTCTGTTCCACGACTCCCATGGATCAACAGAATTTTTGACCGAGACCGAGGCACACCCAGTCATAAATATGCATAAAATAACTGTAGCCGGCATAATATATGCCTTAAGAGCTATATTTTTAATAGCATTAAAAATCAAGATAAATCCAATATATGAACAAGATGAATAGGCTTACTTTTTGACAGATGCATCATCTGCTGGCTTACCTTCAGCAGCTTTGCTGTACAAAAATTGGCTGATTAAGTTCTCCAAAACAACAGCTGATTGCGTTGATGAAACCCTGTCATTGTTCGCAAGCAATTTGTCATCTGCGCCTGGGTCAATACCAATGTATTGCTCACCCAACAAACCTGAGGTCAAAATCTTGAGTGAACTGTCTTTCGGGAAAGCATAACGGCTCTCGATTGCCAGCGTTACCAGTGCTTGAAATGATTTGTCATCAAATGTAATGGACTCAATGCGGCCTACTACGACACCAGCACTTTTCAAGGCAGCTTTGGGCTTGAGACCACCTATATTGTCAAACTTAGCTGTCACTCTGTAGGTTTGTTGGAAGCTCAAACTTAATAAATTGGCCGACTGCAGCGCTAAAAACAGCAAAGCTGCCGCGCCTAGCAAGACAAACATACCTACCCAAATATCATTTTTAGAGCGCTGCATTTTATTTCCTTAAATACTAAACATCATGGCGGTCAGCATGAAATCCAAACCCAAAACGGCCAAAGACGCTGCGACAACAGTACGCGTAGTCGCCCTAGATACGCCTTCTGGCGTTGGCTGCGCTTCAAAACCTTGTAACAGCGAAATGAAAGTGACCGCAAATCCAAAAACTAGACTCTTAATCACGCCATTGCCTACGTCTTTCCAAACGTCGACGCCACCTTGAATTTGGCTCCAAAACGACCCAGAATCAATACCGATCATCAAAACCCCAACAACCCAGCCGCCAATAACACCCATCGCACTGAAAACAGCCGCCAAGAGCGGCATCGTGATCACACCCGCCCAAAATCGAGGTGCCAAAATTCGCTGAATCGGATCAACCGCCATCATCTCTAGCACGCTGATTTGCTCGCCAGCTTTCATCAGACCAATTTCCGCCGTCAGCGAAGAACCTGCACGCCCAGCAAACAGCAAAGCGGTGACAACCGGGCCAAGTTCTCTAACCAAACTCAGCGCAACCAGTAAGCCCAAAGCTTCCGTGGAGCCATATCTCTGCAAGGTGTAATAACCTTGCAAGCCCAATACAAAACCTACAAACAAGCCAGAAACCGCAATGATGACGAGTGAATAGTTGCCCAAAAAATGGATTTGATCGCGTATCAAGCCAAAACGTTTCAAGCTTCCAAACAGCGTCGTCAAAAGGCGCGTGAACAAACGCGCACCGAGCCCGATATCGGCCAATTGTCCGCGCAAGGCGAAACCAATGTCGCTAGGTTTGTGCCAGCTCATCGCGTCACTCCTGAGTTTGCATTTATACCTGTATTGCCAAAATCTTCTACCACTGAGAGACCAGGATAGTGAAAACGCACAGGACCATCAGGAAGCGCATTGATATATTGGAAAACCAAAGGATCAGTACTTTCACGTACTTCTTGTGGCGTACCTTGTGCAGCGATGCCGCCATTGGCTAAAATAATTACATGGTCAGCAATCGCAAAGGTTTGCTCTACCTCATGCGACACAAAAATACTGGTCAAACCCATGGAGTCATTCAGTTGACGAATCAAACGCGCTGCGGTGCCTAGAGAAATCGGGTCTAAGCCTGAGAACGGTTCGTCATACATCACCAACTCAGGATCGAGTGCGATAGCCCGAGCCAAAGCAATCCGTCGCGCCATGCCCCCTGAAACTTCACTAGGCATCAAGTCACGCGCACCACGCAAGCCCACGGCGTTGAGCTTCATCAACACAATGTCTCGAATTAACGCATCAGGTAAATCTGTGTGCTCTCGCAAAGGGAACGCCACGTTTTCGAAAACTGACAAGTCGGCAAACAACGCACCAAACTGAAATAACATGCCCATGCGACGGCGTGCCGCATAGATCTGCTCCCGATTCATGGGCGTGACATCTTGTCCATCAAACAGCAATTGACCCTGCTGCGCCTTGTTTTGTCCGCCAATCAGACGCAAGATTGTCGTTTTTCCACCGCCAGAAGCACCCATCAAAGCTGTCACCTTGCCGCGTGGCACGGACAGGGAAATATTGTCCAAAATGACGCGCTCACCGTAACCGAAGGTCAGGTTACGCAATTCAACGAGTGATTCAGAGTTTGATATGGTCATAAATAGAAAAAGGCCAGAGAGTTTCTGGCCTTTACATCATAAGGGATTACAGGGTTTTCGGACGCTCCTGTGAAAGCATTTTCCCGACGAGCCGCCTCTAGGGAAAATCGCCCCTCGGGGGCAGCGAAGTACGCGAAGCGACAAGCGTGGGGGCGCAGTTATCGAGGTAAGTCGCTGAAACCCATCAAAAACTCGTCAACTGAGCGAGCTGCCTGACGACCTTCACGAATCGCCCAGACCACCAAACTTTGACCGCGGCGCATGTCGCCTGCGACAAACACTTTGGGCACATTGGTTTCGTAACCGCCAATGAAATCTGTACTTGCTTTAGCGTTCCCGCGCGCATCTTTGTCGATGCCAAAAGCGCCCAAAACAGATGCAACGGGTGACACAAACCCCATAGCCAGTAAGACCAAGTCGGCTTTCAGCGTCTGCTCGGAGTCTGCTACTTCGACCATTTTGCCGTTTTGCCACTCAACACGAACGGTTTTCAAGCCAGTGACCTTGCCTGCATCTTTACCTGTTCCACCGATGAATTCTTTGGTTGAAATGGCAAACTCGCGTTCACAACCTTCGTCATGGCTGGAACTGGTGCGCAGCTTGATCGGCCAATTCGGCCAGGTCATAGGGCGGTTTTCTTCAATCGGTGGCTGCGGCATCACCTCAAACTGGGTCACACTGACCGCGCCATGGCGGTTGCTGGTGCCCACGCAGTCGGAGCCGGTGTCGCCACCGCCAATGACGATGACGTGTTTGCCATCTGCACGCAATTGGTCTTTGAGCTTGTCACCCGCATTGACTTTGTTTTGCAGGGGCAAAAACTCCATCGCAAAGTAGATGCCGCTCAATTCACGGCCTGGCACTGGCAAATCGCGCGATTGCTCAGCGCCGCCCGTCAACAACACAGCGTCAAACTCTTTGTCGAGTTGCGCTGGTGTGATCGTTTCTTTCGCCCAGTTGATGACTTTGCTGTCTTTAGGAAGTTCACCCACCATAACGCCCAAACGGAACTTGACGCCTTCGGCCTGCATTTGCTCAACGCGGCGGTCGATGTGCGATTTTTCCATCTTGAAGTCTGGAATACCGTAGCGCAGCAAACCACCCACGCGGTCGTTTTTCTCAAACAAAGTCACGTCATGGCCTGCGCGCGCCAGCTGCTGTGCCGCCGCCATGCCAGCCGGACCAGAGCCGACCACGGCTACTTTTTTACCAGTTTTAAGCTTTGCAGGCAGCGGTTTGACCCAGCCTTCGGACCAGGCACGGTCGATGATGGCGTGCTCGATGGACTTGATACCCACCGCATCGTCATTCACGTTAAGCGTGCATGCAGCCTCGCACGGTGCGGGGCAAATGCGACCTGTGAACTCTGGAAAGTTGTTGGTGCTGTGCAGCACATCAATCGCCTCTTTCCAATCAGCCGTTTGCCCGTGGTACACCAAATCATTGAAATCAGGAATGATGTTGTTGACGGGACAGCCGCTGTTGCAAAACGGGGTGCCGCAATCCATACAGCGCGCTGCTTGCGTTTTAGCCTGCTTGTCGTCCAAACCAATGACGAATTCTTTGTAATTTTTCAGGCGCTCAGGGACGGGCTTGTAGCCCTCTTCCAAACGCTCAAACTCCATAAAACCGGTGACTTTACCCATGGTATTTTCCTTGCGAATATTTTTATAATGATTTTTATAATTTACTATAGTTTTAATAGCTATTTACACAATAATCACGCCGGCTGCAGCGTTTTTTTATTGTTTTTTAACTTAGTCGCTGCCATCTCACCCAAAGCACGTTTGTATTCAATCGGGAAAACTTTGACAAACTTGGTGCGTGCGGTGCTCCAGTCGTCCAGCAACTCGCGGGCGCGTTTGCTGCCCGTCCAACGGTTGTGGTCTTCCAACAGTTTTTTGAGCTGGGCTTCATCGGTTTGGCCTTTGTTCCAAATGGCTTTGTCCATGGTCGCGGTTTGCTCGGTCTCGCTCAATACGTTTTCTAGGCTCACCATGGCGGTGTTGCAGCGTGAGGAAAATTGGCCATCTTCGTCATAAACGTAGGCAATACCACCGCTCATACCTGCGGCAAAGTTACGTCCTGTCTTACCCAAAACAACCACCGTGCCGCCAGTCATGTACTCGCAACCGTGGTCGCCCGTGCCTTCCACCACCGTGGTGGCACCCGACAGACGCACCGCAAAACGCTCACCGGCCACGCCGCTGAAGAAGGCCTCACCACTGGTGGCGCCATACATCACCGTGTTGCCCACAATGGTGTTGCGCACCGCATCGCCACGGAAGTCTATGCTGGGACGCACGACGATGCGACCTCCCGACAAACCTTTGCCGGTGTAATCGTTCGCGTCGCCAATCAAATACAGCGTGATGCCGTTGGCCAAGAACGCGCCAAACGACTGCCCGCCCGTGCCTTCCAATTGGATGCGGATGGTGTCGTCTGGCAAGCCTTCAGGACGCACTTTGGTCAGCGCACCTGAGAGCATCGCTCCCAAAGAACGGTTGACGTTGCGTGCGACTTCGATGAATTTGACTTTTTCACCACGCTCAATCGCAGCCCTGGATTTTTCAATCAGCACATTGTCCAAACTACGCTCTAAGCCGTGATCTTGATTTTCAATGTGGAAGCGAGATACATCGGCGGGCACGTTAGGCACGGCAAACAAACGCGCAAAGTCCAAGCCCTGCGCCTTCCAGTGCGCAATGCCCTTCTTCATATCCAGCAAATCAGCGCGACCAATCAAATCATCAAATTTGCGAATGCCCAGCTGCGCCATGATGTGGCGCACTTCTTCAGCGATAAAGAAGAAATAGTTAACCACATGCTCAGGTTTACCGGTGAATTTCTTGCGCAATTCAGGGTCTTGTGTCGCCACGCCCACAGGGCAGGTGTTGAGGTGGCATTTGCGCATCATGATGCAGCCTTCCACCACCAGCGGCGCGGTGGCAAAACCAAATTCGTCTGCGCCCAAGAGTGCACCAATCGCCACATCGCGACCGGTTTTCATCTGACCGTCGGCTTGCACGCGGATGCGGCTGCGCAGGCGGTTTAGCACCAGCGTTTGCTGAGTTTCAGCCAAACCAATCTCCCACGGACTGCCGCAATGCTTGATGGATGACCAAGGCGATGCGCCAGTGCCGCCATCGTGACCAGCAATCACCACGTGGTCGGCCTTGCACTTGGCGACGCCTGCGGCAATCGTGCCCACGCCCACTTCGGCGACCAGCTTGACGCTGATGTCTGCATGCGGTGCGACGTTTTTCAAGTCATGGATCAGCTGCGCCAAATCTTCAATCGAATAAATGTCGTGGTGCGGTGGTGGTGAAATCAAGCCCACACCCGGCACCGAATGGCGCAGTTTACCGATGTAATCAGACACCTTGGCACCGGGCAGCTGACCGCCCTCGCCTGGCTTGGCGCCTTGCGCCATTTTGATTTGAATCTGGTCGGCACTGCTCAAATATTCAGCAGTCACACCAAAACGACCTGACGCGACTTGCTTGATTTTGGAGCGCATGGAATCGCCCGCATTCAAAGCGTAATCGACCTCAAACACATCTTTTCCGAGCAGTTCAGACATGGTCTGACCCTGCTTGATAGGGATACCTTTGAGCTCTTGGCGGTAACGCGCTGGGTCTTCCCCACCCTCGCCCGTGTTGCTCTTGCCGCCAATGCGGTTCATGGCGACGGCCAAACTGGCATGTGCTTCGGTCGAAATCGACCCCAAAGACATCGCACCGGTTGCAAAGCGTTTGACGATTTCTTTGGCAGATTCGACTTCTTCGACGGGAATGGCCTTGCTTGGGTCGATTTTGAACTCGAACAATCCGCGCAGCGTCATGTGGCGCTTGGACTGGTCGTTGATCAACTGAGCGTACTCTTTATAGGTGCTCCAGTTGTTAGAGCGCGTGCTATGTTGCAGCTTGGCAATCACGTCTGGCGTCCACATGTGCTCTTCGCCACGGGTGCGCCAAGCGTATTCACCGCCCGCGTCGAGGCGGTTCGCCAAGATGGGGCTGTCACCAAACGCGGCCTGGTGCATGCGGATGCCTTCTTCGGCAATCTCGAAAACGCCAATGCCTTCCACGCGGCTGGCGGTGCCGGTGAAGTACTTGTTGATGGTCTCTGAGTTCAAACCAATCGCCTCGAACAACTGCGCACCGCAGTAGCTCATATACGTAGACACGCCCATTTTGGACATGATCTTGGACAAGCCCTTGCCAATCGCCTTGAC
>JAYSZH010000175.1:0-7872 GCA_043738155.1 Polaromonas sp.
CTATGGTGGTTCAAACCCATTCTGATGCAGGGTTGGTTTGAGGTGATCGCTTGGTGGTCAAGCCGGCTCGAACTACCTTTGGCGCTGGTGTTTTCAACGGATCGGCCGGGATAAAGTTGTTGTACTCCAAGAAGTAACCGCCAAACTCAGGCGCGAAGAAGATGATGGCGGTGAACACCATCAAGAACATGCTGACGGCAAAAATGTCGTGCACGGTGTAGTAAGGGTGAAAAGGAATACCGTCAAGTGGGTGACCAGCAGCGTCTTTGGGTGCGTTCGGGCCTTTGATTTCAACGCCATCTGGGTTGTTGGAGCCCACTTCATGCAACGCGATGATGTGCGCCGCCACCAAGCCAAGCAATACCAAAGGCACTGCAATGACGTGGAAACTGAAGAAACGGTTCAAAGTTGCATCACCCACCACATAGTCGCCACGAATCAGCAACGCCAAATCTGGACCCACAAACGGAATCGCAGCGAACAAGTTAACGATCACCTGAGCGCCCCAGTAGCTCATTTGACCCCATGGCAGCAAATAGCCCATGAAAGCCTCGGCCATCAGGCACAAGAAAATAGCGCAACCGAAAATCCAAACCAACTCTCGCGGCTTGCGATAGCTGCCATAGATCAAACCACGGAACATGTGCATATAAACCACGACAAAGAACATGGATGCACCCGTGGAATGCATGTAGCGCACCAACCAGCCCCAAGGCACATCGCGCATGATGTATTCAACAGAGGCGAACGCCAAAGCAGCGTCTGGCTTGTAATGCATCACCAAAAAGATACCGGTGACGATTTGAATCACCAACACCAAGAGTGCCAATGAGCCAAAAATGTACCAAAAATTGAAGTTTTTAGGAGCGTAATACTCACTCAAATGCTCTTTGTAGAGCTTGCTGGCTGGAAAACGGTTGTCTACCCAGTTCAGCAATTTTTCGCCCGCAGGAGCATTCGGAGAAATTTCGTTATAAACGGCCATGATTTTTATACCTTAAGCTTTTTTATCTTCGCCAATTATTAAGCGAGAGTCAGACAAATACATGTGCGGGGGTATTTCTAGGTTGTCAGGCGCAGGTTTGTTTTTGTAAACGCGACCAGCCATGTCAAACGTTGAACCGTGGCAAGGGCACAAAAAGCCGCCTGTCCAGTCATCAGGCAAAGAAGGTTGTGCGCCTGGCGTGAACTTGTCAGACGGCGAACACCCTAGATGCGAACAAATACCTACCGCCACAAAAATTTCAGGCTTGATAGAGCGCGCCTCATTGCGAGCGTACTCAGGCGTAAACTCGTCGGGTTTGCGCTCTGATTTAGGATCAGCCAGTTGACTATCAATCCCTTTCAACGCCGCTAATTGTTCGGGCGTGCGTTTGACAATCCAGACGGGTTTGCCGCGCCACTCAACGGTCAACTTCTCACCCGGTTTCAGGGCGGAAATATCAACCTCAACCGCGGCGCCGGCTGCTTTGGCACGCTCAGATGGGGAGAAACTACTGACGAAGGGGACGGCTACAAAGCCAGCGCCCACTGCGCCTGCGCAGCTGGAGGCAATTAGCCATGTTCTTTTACTGGTATCAACGCTTGCGCTCATAGGTGCATTCTTTTGTGAAATTTAACGAAATGGGATGCAATCAGGGGTAACTCCTTATTGTAGCTGACCGCTGAAAGCAAAATCAACATAAGGGATACACAAAAAAACGTCTGGACAAGCTTTTAACAGCCGTTTTATGGCCTTTTCCCGCGCAATCTTCCCTGAAAAACCCAAGTTGACAGGCAACTTACACCGGTCATAATCGCGCCGTTAGCTTTTTAAACGATCATAAAGGAAACAAATCGTGAGCATGATGTCTGAATTTAAAGAATTTGCCCTCAAGGGCAATGTGATGGACCTCGCCGTTGGTGTGATCATTGGCGCAGCATTCGGCAAAATCGTCGATTCGTTCGTGGGCGACCTGATCATGCCCATCGTGGGCAAAATTTTTGGCGGTACCAACTTTACCGAGATGTACTACGTATTGGGAGCGCCTACCAAAGCGGTTGAAGGCGCGACAAGCTACGCCTCGCTCAAAGCAGCTGGTGCCAACTTGTTCGCCTACGGCAACTTCCTCACCATCGTGGTGAATTTTGCGATTTTGGCCTTTGTCATCTTTTTGATGGTCAAACAAATGAACAAGATGAAGAAAGCCGAAGCCGCTGCAGCCCCAGCCGCACCCGCTGAAGACGTCGTTTTGCTGCGCCAAATCCGCGATAGCTTGGCGAAATAAACGCGCTTCTTAGCCGATTTTCAGCAATTTAAACCGCCTGCAGGGTAACTTGCAGGCGGTTTTTTGCTATTATTTTTATAGCTACTAAGGCAATAAATACGCCGGCTAGAGGCACAAATTGACCTCTATATTTCGATTTAGAAGATTCAAGCAGCTTTCGTCAAGCTTTGACCAGATTCTTGGCCATCTTGATCGCCGCAATCAAGCTAGAAGCATCCGCAATACCCTGCCCCGCAATATCAAACGCCGTGCCGTGGTCTGGACTAGTCCGAACCAGTGGTAATCCCAGCGTCACATTCACGCCCTGCTCCACGCCCAGATACTTCACTGGAATCAGCCCTTGGTCGTGGTACATCGCAATCACAGCGTCAAATTCGCCCAGCTGCTTGTGCGCTAAGCCCTTGTCATCATTCACTATCTTTTGTCTGGCCCGCATAAAAATCGTATCCGGCGCAAACGGTCCCAGCACGTCAATGCCCTCTTTTTGAGCCGCAGCGATGGCCGGCGAAATGATGTCAATCTCTTCCCGCCCAAACAAACCGCCCTCACCCGCGTGTGGGTTCAAACCCGCCACCCCAACCCGCATTCTGGGCTGTTGGGAATTCGCGACACCCGACCCCATGGTTCTGTGCAAAAAATCACGGGTTATGCGAATAGTTTCAATCACGTTATCGATGGACACAGCCTCAATCGCGTCCCGCAACGACATATGGATGCTCACGAGTACAGTTTTCAACTCCTCATTCGCCAGCATCATCCGAACCGGAACATCCTTGATAGCTTTGCCTAAAAAAGCAGCAGCCTCAGCCTGCAGCAGCTCGGTATGCCCAGGAAACTTCACCCCAGCCAGCGCCAGCGCCTCTTTATGCAGAGGTGCCGTCACCAGCGCAGCAATCTGCCCCTTCAAAGCCGCCCGCGCCGCCCAAACCACCGCATCAGCCGCAGCTTTGCCCGATTTGGCGCTGATTTTGCCAATTTCAAAAGCGGTAGTAGCATCAAAAACACCTTGTTTTTGCTCACCTATTTGTAGCACTCTAAGCACGTGATACGCCGGCTGAGTGCCAATTTCACTCTCTAAAATCGGTTCAATTTTGATAGCAGACTTCAGAAATCCCGCTGCCCGCTGCAACGCTGCCACATCACCCACCACAAAACAACCCTTCGTCAGCTCCGGCTCTTGCATGAACGCTTTGACGATGATTTCAGGGCCGATGCCGGACGGGTCGCCCATGGTGATTGCTATAAGGCTCATACTTTTAAGCAGGATTATCAATTTCGATGAATTCGTGCTCGATCCCCAGCTTTTCAGCCACATGCGCCGCCACCGCTGGCGCGCCGTAACGCTCGGTCGCGTGGTGGCCGCAGGCGAAGTAGGCGACGCCGCATTCTCGGGCGAGGTGGGCTTGGGGTTCGGACATTTCACCGGTGATGAAGGCGTCTGCGCCGGCGGCGATGGCGGCTTCAAAGTAGCTTTGTGCGCCACCTGTGCACCAGGCGATGTTTTTAATTGCAGCACCCTTGTATGCTATAATTTTTATAGCTGTTGAGTCAACAAATACACTGGCTACATGTCTTTTTAGGGTGTTTTCTAGGTGTTTTTGCAGGTTTTCAGGTGAATACGGCTGATTTTGCGTATTTTTATCGCTGCCTTGCTCAATATTTGCCAGCCAACCCAGCGATTGGTCGCCAAAATGGGTGATTTCACCTCTCTCTACGGCTTTTGGGGTGATAAAGCCGAGTTTTTGACCCAATTGGGCGTTGTTGCCCAGCTCTGGGTGGGCGTCTAGCGGTAGGTGGTAGGCGTAGAGGTTGATGTCGTGGGCAAGCAGGCGTTTCAGGCGCTCTTTCATCCAGCCTGTCACCACGCCGGACTGTCCGCGCCAAAACAGGCCGTGGTGGACGAAGATGGCGTCGGCTTTGGCATCAATGGCGGCTTCGATCAAAGCACGGCTGGCGGTGACGCCGGAGACGATTTTGCGGATGTGCGACCGGCCTTCGACCTGCAGGCCGTTGGGGCCGTAGTCGGTGAAGCGCTCGGGCTGTAGCAAACTGTTGAAGGCGGAAAGTAGCTCTTGTCGGTCAATCATGGGGGTTGAGGCGTTAATGGGCTGCGGTTTACTTTGATTTTTCTCATTGTGCCCTCACTTTATGTGTTGAATAGGTGTTTCAACCTCTTCAATGCGTGATTCGACCTGATTTATGCCACTTTTAGATGGACAATGCTGATATGAAACGATTTTGGCTCTTTTTTGCTCAAGTAGTAACCGTCTTGCTGGCGGCTTATTTTGTGGTGGCGACGCTCAAGCCCGAATGGCTGGGGCCTGCGCGCAATACGGTGGCGGGAATTTCGGTGTTGGAAGCGCCGGCTGCGCCTGTGGGTGTGACGCCTGTGGGTAGCTTTCGAGCAGCCGCGCAAAAAGCATCGGCCGCTGTGGTGAGCATCAACATCAGCAAAGCGGCGGCTAAAAACCCGCAGATGGACGACCCGTGGTTCAGATTCTTCTTTGGCGAACGGGGTCAAGGCGGTGGCCAGGGCGGCGGGCAAGGCTCTGAGCCGCAGCAAGCGGGCTTGGGCAGTGGCGTGATTGTGAGCACAGATGGCATTATCTTGACCAACAACCACGTGGTGGAAGGCGCGGACGAGATTGAAGTGATTTTGAACGACAGTCGCCGCGCCATTGCCAAGGTGATCGGCACAGACCCTGATTCTGACCTTGCGATCTTGAAGATCACACTGGACAAGCTGCCGGCGATTGTGCTGGGCAACTCTGACTCTCTGCAGGTGGGCGACCAAGTGTTGGCGATTGGCAACCCTTTTGGCGTTGGGCAAACGGTGACCAGCGGCATTGTGAGCGCGCTGGGGCGCAACCAGCTGGGTATCAACACCTTTGAGAACTTCATCCAAACCGATGCAGCCATTAACCCAGGCAACTCTGGCGGCGCTTTGGTCGATGTGAATGGCAATTTGCAGGGCATCAACACTGCGATTTATTCACGCTCTGGCGGCAGCTTGGGCATTGGCTTTGCGATTCCCGTGTCCACAGCCAAGCAGGTGATGGAAGGCATTGTTAAAGACGGCGTGGTGACGCGGGGTTGGATTGGCGTTGAGCCGCAAGACCTGTCGCCAGAGCTGGCAGTTACGTTTGGAATCAAAAATTCATCAAAATCGGGCGATGCTTTACAAGGTGTCATCATCACCGGTGTTTTGCAGGGTGCGCCAGCGGCCAAAGCGGGTATTGTGCCGGGGGACATCATTGTGAGCATCGCCGGAAAACCAGTTCGTAACGTTTCGGAACTTTTGACACAAGTGTCCAGCATCAAACCCGGAAACAGTGAAAAATTTGGCATTATTCGCAAAGAAATGCCGTTGGAGCTGACGGTTGCCGCTGGAACACGTCCACGGCCTAAGGGGCAGGCGCGTTAGAGCAAGGCAAGTCATTTTTCTTAACTGATTGCACTTATTTGCTCAACCTATAGGAAACGAACATGAAAAAACTCACCTTATTAAAAATCGCCAGTGCCGCCCTTCTGGCCACGGCTGGCATGGCTGCCCAGGCGGCTGGCCCTGATTGGAGTTTGATCATCACCGGCCCGGGCATCGTCGTACCGCCAGCGCCAACGCAAGTCGCACCCGTCCGTGTGGCGCCTGTTGTGGTGGCGCCTCCGGTCGTCGCGATGCCGCCGCCAGCGCAGGTCACCGGTGTGCAGGGCAATCGCTCCGATGATGGCTGGGAGCGCAACCGCGACCGTGATCGTCAGTTTCAAGATCGTTTTCAAGAACGTTTCCAAGAGCGCGAAAACTATTGGCTGGAGCGTGAGCGCGCTTTTCTCGCCCGTGAAAAAGCATTTTTAGAGCGTGAGAAACAGCGCCAACTGGTGGTTGAAAACAACCAGCGCGCTTCCGCTGCCATCAACGATCGCCAAGAGCAGCAGGTTGATCGCATTGTGCAAGGCGTGAACAATGGCAGTATTTCAAAAGACGAATTCATCAATTTGATGGCACAACAAAAGCAAATCAGCAACCAAGAGCGCCAGTTTCTAGCTGATGGCTTTTTGTCTCAAGACGAGTTTGCACGACTTAATGCAGCACTTGACCAAGCGGGTCAGGGCATCCGATCTGAGCGCCGAGATCGTCGTCAACCACGCGAGCGTATTTATTACCCGCAAAATCGTTGATTGGATTTTTCGCACAACTTAAGCCCCAAGAACTTAAGTTTTTGCGACTGTATTCAATAGTTATAGAACGGCTGAAATTTTATTTCACTACTGCTTGTTAACATAAACAGTATTATTTATATTTCAGCTCGACTTCTAGTTCAGTGCAATCCCCGGCTGTAACAATCCAGTCCTGAGCCTCTTTACGAACGACGGCGACGCCTTTTGTGACCTTAAAGTTGAGTGCACCACCTTTAGGGAAAATCCAACTAAGCTCTTTTAAGCTTGCCTTGCTGGTCACTGTCAACACTCGGTTATGAACTACATCGCTGGCAATACGCCATATTGCTTGTTCTCGTCGATTTAGAAAATTGGCCAGTTGCTCCATCGTATACCACCGAAATCTGCCTTGCTTTACAAGGACACTTGTTTGCTTCATCAGTTGCGCTAATGAGTCTGCATAGCGCTCTGCGGCGGGCGGGTGAAAGTAAAACAACTTGGCAACATGATGGTCAGCGACATAACTGGATATGTCGCTAAGAAATGTGCCGAATTGGTCTGCAGTTTTCAATTCTTGATCTGCGTCCGACTCTTCAAAAGTAGCAACTTTCAAAAAACTGGACACTGGAAAAGCCCAAAGAGTTGATGCGGGCGGTTTGCCTTCAATATATGAGCGCGTGGGTCCCAAGCCATTGTCTCCCGTAGAATAATAGGCACTAAAGCCATTGCGGTGTAACCACTCGGTTGCCCATATGGGTTGGTTCCCCATCGGGGCGGAGTAGCTGCGTGCTGGGTGGCCTATAGCTGCAGATACGCTGCGGTTATTTTGTTCTAAATACGGTTCGAATTCGGAACTATTTTTGTCATTGGCTTGTTTGCCAAATATATTATGGTTCCAGCCACCGTGGTTTCCCACCTCGTGACCTAAAGCTACTTGGCGCTTTAAAAACTCCTGCATGATTGGATTGCCATCAAGATTTAAACCCAAGCGGTCTCCAGTCGTATCAGTATCGGGACCAGCAGTGATATGGATTGAAAACGGACCGCTGTTAAACCAACCAGATTTTTCAAGTTTCAACAATGGCGTCTGTGCAGCATTGGAATCTACATGCAAATTCAACACCATGCCCCCTTGTGCGTTTGGTACGGGTGCTAAACGGGGTTGGTTAAGCATGTCTACTGCAAAGTAGTGCAGCAGGTTATGCAGCAAGTAGCTATCTGTTTGGGTCTTGAGATAGCCTAGAGGCAAGTTCGCAAATAAAACTCTTCCTTTTCCAAAACTGTTGATGCTTACTATGACGTCTTTTTGCTCCGAACTCAGCAATGACTGCCCCTTGGTTTCTGGTTCCGTACGATAGTAGCTATGGACTAGTTGCGGATAACTGTAGGTGGTGAATTCACCTATTTCATCAATCGCGTACTTATTTGAATCTTTAAAGTCAAACTTTCC
>JAYSZH010000176.1:0-7871 GCA_043738155.1 Polaromonas sp.
TACGGATACTCAGCTGAAAGCGAAAGACGCGATTCAAAAAACTTTGGTGCCTGATGCTGGTGCGCCCAATTATGTGGTGGCGTTGAACCTGGTGCGTCGCTCACCAGCTTGGTTGAATGCGCTTGGCGCCGCACCTATGTATTTGGGTTTAGATTTGCGCGGTGGCGTTCACTTCATGCTGCAGGTGGATATGGCAGCTGCTTTGACCAAAAAGACAGAATCATTGACAGGTGATATTCGCTCTGCACTGCGTGAGAAAAATGCGCGTCATGGCGGTGTGTCACGCAACGGGTCAAACATTGAGATCAGATTTCGTGACCAAGAAACGCTTGCTACCGCTAAAAGAGTGCTTGCTGACCAATTTCCCGAACTGGCAGCCACTGATGCGCCTGAAGGCACCGAGTACAAGGTAACAGCAACAATCAAACCAGAAGCGGCTTTAAAAATTCAAGACCAAGCGCTCAAACAAAACATCGTGACTTTGCACAACCGCATCAACGAGCTTGGCGTGGCCGAACCGGTGATTCAGCAGCAAGGCTTGGACCGCATTGTGGTGCAACTGCCAGGTGTACAAGACACGGCCAAAGCCAAAGATATTTTGGGACGCACTGCAACGCTTGAATTGCGCATGGTCGACGAATCTGCGGAGGGGCAAGCGGCTGAATCCAACTCTGGCTCCGTCCCGTTTGGTTCAGAGCGCTTCTTAGAGCGCGATGGTCGCCCTGTGATTGTTAAAAAGCAAGTCATTTTGACAGGTGAAAACCTCACCGATGCACAAGCCGGCATTGACGGTCAAACCCAAGGTGCGACGGTGAATTTGAGTTTGGATGCCAAAGGCTCACGCATTTTTGCTGATATCACTCGCGAAAACATCAACAAGCGCATGGCGATTATTTTGTTTGAAAAGGGCAAAGGTGAAGTCGTCACAGCACCGGTTATTCGCTCTGAAATCAACGGCGGACGCGTACAAATTTCTGGCAGTATGAACACCTCAGAAGCCAACGACACTGCGCTGCTGTTGCGTGCTGGCTCATTGGCAGCACCGATGGAAATTATCGAAGAAAGCTCAATTGGTCCTAGTTTGGGCAAAGACAATATTGAGAAAGGCTTCAACAGCGTAACGTGGGGCTTCTTGGTCATCGTTGCCTTTATGTGTGTTTATTACATGATGTTTGGCGTGTTTTCTTCTTTGGCTTTAGGCGTTAATTTGTTGATGTTGGTCGCGGTTTTGTCCATGTTGCAAGCGACATTGACCTTGCCTGGTATCGCGGCGATGGCACTGGCACTGGGTATGGCGATTGATTCCAACGTGTTGATTAATGAACGTGTGCGGGAGGAGCTGCGCAACGGCTCATCGCCGCAAGCCGCTATTGCTACAGGCTTTGATCGTGCATGGGCAACTATTTTGGACTCCAACATCACCACCTTGATTGCAGGTGTGGCACTCTTGGCTTTTGGTTCTGGGCCGGTTCGTGGCTTTGCCGTCGTTCATTGCATCGGTATTTTGACCAGCATGTTTTCTGCCGTGTTCTTCTCCCGCGGTTTGGTGAACCTGTGGTACGGACGGCAGAAGAAGCTGAAATCGGTGTCTATAGGCACGATTTGGACAGCAGACAGCGACGCTAAAACACAATCAACGATCACTAAATAAGGAGACGAATCATGGAATTTTTTAAGATTCGCAAAGACATTCCCTTCATGCGACATGCCTTGATTTTCAATGCTGTCTCGTTGATCACCTTTGTACTCGCCGTATTTTTTCTTTTTTCTCGCGGTTTGCATTTGTCAGTGGAGTTCACTGGTGGAACCGTGATGGAAGTGAGCTACTCGCAACCTGCTGATCTGGAGAAATTACGTAGCAAAGTTTCCAGCTTAGGTTTTACCGATGTTCAAGTGCAAAACTTTGGCACAGCGCGCGATGTGATGATTCGTTTGCCTGCTCAAAAAGGCGTGAGCTCGGCACAGCAAAGTGACAAGGTCATGGCGGCACTCAAGGCCGAGTCAGCAGATGCAAATTTACGCCGCACCAATTTCGTCGGTCCTTCTGTGGGTGAAGAGTTGGTTGTTGATGGCCTCAAAGCGCTGGGCTTTGTGGTGCTGGGTATCATGATTTATTTGGCCATTCGTTTTGAATGGAAATACGCGGTTGCTGCCATCATTGCGAACTTGCATGACGTCATCATTATTTTGGGCTTTTTTGCCTTTTTCCAATGGGAGTTTTCGCTCTCAGTACTCGCGGCTGTGCTGGCTGTTTTGGGTTACTCTGTGAATGAATCCGTGGTTATTTTTGACCGAATTCGTGAAAACTTCAAGCGTTTCCGCAAAATGAACACACATGAAATCATTGACAACGCCATCACTTCCACCATCAGCCGTACCATCATCACGCACGGTAGCACGCAAATCATGGTTTTATCTATGCTGCTGTTTGGTGGTCACACCTTGTTTTATTTTGCTTTGGCGTTGACCATCGGTATTTTGTTTGGTATCTACTCGTCTGTGTTCGTTGCTGCTGCCATTGCCATGTGGTTGGGCATCAAACGAGAAGATTTGATCAAAGTAGCTCCAGTAGCTAAAAAGCCTGGTGACCCGACTGACGAAAACGACGGCGCTGTGGTTTAGAGTGGTGGTGTTGGCGATTTAGCCAACCACAACCCGCTGATACAAACCACCCGGTAATCGGGCGACTTGTCCATCCAGTTCAAGTTCCATCAGGCGCACTTGCAATGTTGCTGCATCCCAACCAGTGCGGGCAACCAATGCGTCTAAGCTGACGGGGTCATAACCCAGTGACCTGACCAAATCGTCTGGCTCAATCGCTGCCGCTTCATCGTCTGCCACTTTGCTTTCAGTTTTAAGCAGTTTTGAGGGTGGCACCAAAGGCGGCGTCAACTGAAGTCTCAATTCCTCTAAAACATCTTGTGCAGACTCCACCAGTTTGGCTCCTTGCTTGAGCAAAGCATGGCAGCCGCGGGATTGTGTAGAGTGAATCGAGCCTGGAATCGCAAAAACTTCTTTTCCCTGCTCACTGGCTAATCGTGCGGTGATGAGTGAGCCTGATTTAACCGCGGCCTCCACCACCAGTGTGCCCAAGCTGAGTGCAGAAATAATGCGATTTCGTTTTGGAAAATTTGCTGGCAACGGCGGTGTACCCAGCGGAAATTCGCTGACCATCAGCCCGTGTTGAACGATGCGGTGTGCCAAAGCCAAATGCTTGCTAGGGTAGACGCGGTCTAAGCCTGTGCCAATCACGGCAATGGTGCAACCGTCACCACTTTTCTGCTGAGCTTCTAAAAAACCTTCCAATGCACCTTCATGCGCCGCACCATCAATACCCAGTGCCAGCCCAGAGACAACCACCAAGCCAGCCTGGGTAAACGATTGGGCAAAAGCATGCGCAGTTGCTAAACCTTGTGGCGTCGGGTTGCGGCTACCCACCATGGCAATGCCGTCTTTAGCATGTTTGTAGGCTGATGATTTACCAGGCACATTGCTGCGCGCAGGGTTATCTTGATGATCAAGCTGCCATATCAAATCCACATGGCCTTGCAGGTACAGCACCAGCGGCGGGTCTTCAATGTTTAACAACGAAGTTGGGTAACGCGAGTCTGCCAACGTCAAAAAAACACGGTTATTTTGCCCTGTGACGGGGTCTAACGCGCCAGCTTCAAGCCAATCCCATGTCGTTTTGAGTTGCACCTCAAAGTTTTCAGGAACAACTTGCAGCGCACGCGCCATGGCAGCGCTGACAACTTGTTTCAGCGCAAGCTGAGGTTGCGCAAATATTGCTTGAGGCAAGCCAAATGCAGTTAACAGCCTACGCGCGTGCTGATTACCTACACCAGGCGTCATGCACAGCCTCAGCCATGCAGCGAGTTCTTCTCGGTTCAACAATTTGGCAATTTAACGTGGACGTATCAACGTGGGTTTATCAACCAATCGCCTACACGTACGGCTTGCGTGGCCGTAAGCACCAAAGCGTAAGAGACTCGCTCAAAAGGTCGGAACACCATCAACAAACCATTGCGTTCATCGGGTAATTTGATATCTTGGAAGCTTGTTCCCGTTTTATCAACCAAGCGCTGACCATTGGTTTGAATGGCCAGCACATGGCCACGCTCCATACCATCTTTGAAGCCGCGGTTGATGACCACGACTTGGTTTTGTCCCACATTTGCTACAGAACTTCCGTAGACAGACACAATACGCGCCTCGACAGCGTTCGCAGGTGCGCGCGGCGTGTATGTCAGCAACTCTAGTGGTGGCTCTGGTAGCAGACGGTCGCCAGTGCGAATTTCTTCTTTGGAGCGAACGATATCCAACGTTGCCGGCACAATTTCAGTCGCTACAAGCTCACCTGTTTTTACCTCTGCACCGCGAACAGAGGCCACTGATTCACCTCGAATCAATTTGGCACGCCCCACGTATTGCGCCTCATAGCCCAATATCTCACCCGTACCCGGGTCTTTCAACGCAGTCGCGTTGCGAAAGACTCTGAAATCGCGCGGCTGACCAGCCGCTATGCTGAGTGCCAGTCCATCCGCACTGCGCGCATAAGCACGGTCACCTTCGCTGAGCAACACACGGCCTTCCTGGGTGGCTACGAAACGCGGTGCAGCTTGCAAAGTTGCTTCTTCAACGATGATGGGCTCGGTCAAAAACGGCTCAATCAGGCTGTTTTGCAAGGTTGGTATCGAATCATCTGGCAAATTACTGATGCGCGAGCGCGGGGATAATTTGATCGTTTCCAGACTATCCGCACCGCCACGCCGGCTGCTTAAACGCGCTTTGCCGTTCGACTTGTCCAGATATAAAGTCTGACCCGGATAAATCAGATGCGGATTTTTAATATCCGCCATATTCATGCCCCACAACTCAGGCCAGCGCCAGGGGCTTTTGAGAAAGAGTCCTGAAATAGCCCACAGCGTGTCTCCACGCTTCACGGTGTACACGTCTGGCGCGTTCGGCGCCAGCTCGCTCAAAGGAACACCGTCATTCGCCACTTGAGTGGCTGTTTTCTGTTGGCCGGGGCTGACTGTCAGCGTCTTGGCCGCAGCGTCCAGCGGTATAGCGATGGGCAATGCGACGACCAGTGCGATAAGCAGCAAGCTGGCGTGCAATGTTGGTGTTGTGCTAAGTGATTGAGAATTCAGTGTTTTATTCATAAGTAACATTTAGTTATTTTCAACTAATTCAGATAATTCTCTATCGAAATCGCCGCAAATCGCACCAATTAGGCAGGAATAGTAAAATAATTGTTGTCTTTTCCCCTCTACCGCTCGCAAGAGCTCTGGTTTTTTGAGGAGAATGCTCTCATATTTAGCCTTTAGTTTAGTTTTCACACTTTATTTGTACCCAATTTCGCCATGCTTTTACCCATCCTGTCTTTCCCAGATCCTCGCTTGAACATCGTCGCCAAACCAGTGGCTGAGGTCGATCAGCGCATCCAAACCCTGATTGCTGACATGTTAGAGACCATGTACGAGGCCAAAGGCATTGGCTTGGCCGCCACGCAAGTCAATGTGCACGAACGCTTGGTGGTGATTGACGTGTCTGACACACGCGACCAACCTTTGGTACTCATCAACCCCGAAATCACCTGGTACAGCCCTGAAAAACACGTGGGCGAGGAGGGCTGTCTGTCTGTGCCCGAGATTTACGACAAAGTCGAACGTTCTGTGGCCGTCAAAGTGTCGTATTTAGACGCCAAAGGCCAACCACAGCAGCTTGAGGCCGATGACATGCTGGCTGTGTGCATTCAGCACGAGCTGGATCATCTGTTGGGTAAGGTGTTTGTGGAGTATTTGTCAAAGCTCAAATTCAACCGCATCAAAACCAAAATGCTCAAAATCAAGCGTGAAGACGAAAAAGACGCTGAATATGACAAATTAAGCCGTCCGAAGATGTAAGTTTTTTGAACAAAAGCTAATGAAACTCATCTTCGCTGGCACGCCAGAATTTGCCAGTGTAGCGATGCAAGCCTTGGCGGGCGCTGGGCACGAGATCGTTTTGGTACTGACCCAGCCCGACCGCCCCGCCGGGCGCGGCATGAAGCTACAAGCATCCGCTGTCAAACAATTCGCCCTTGACCACAACATCCCCGTCGCCCAACCGCGCAGTTTGCGCTTGGATGGCAAATTTCCTGACGAAGCTGCAATCGGCAAGGCTGCCATCGACAAAGCGATTGCAGACGGTGCTGAGGTGATGATCGTCGCCGCCTACGGCTTGATTCTGCCGCAATGGGCACTCACTTCCCCCAAGCTGGGTTGTTTGAATATCCACGCCTCATTGCTTCCACGCTGGCGCGGTGCAGCGCCTATCCATCGCGCCATCGAAGCGGGCGACGCCACTACCGGCGTCACCATCATGCAGATGGATGTGGGGCTGGACACCGGCGACATGCTGTTGCGTGACGAATTGCCGATTCTGGACACGGATACTACTGGCTCTCTGCACGACAAATTGGCCGATATGGGCGGCGATTTGATCGTCAAAACCCTTGCTGAATTGGCTGATTTGAAAGCTGTCAAACAACCTGACGAAGGCGTTGATTCGGGTATCACCTACGCCCATAAAATCGAAAAGGCCGAAGCACTGATCGACTGGTCGCAAAGCGCCGATGTGATCACCCGCCGCATCCGTGCGTTCAACCCGTTCCCCGGCGCGGTAACGACGTTGAAAGGTGAGCAGATCAAAGTGTGGGAAGCCAGTTTGGGCGACAAAACCCTGCAGGATGCTAATAAAGGCGATAAAACCTATAAAAATGGCCAAATATTGGATGTAGCCGGCGTATTTATTGATTGCGTAGCTATAGATAATATAGCAAATTTAAGTGATGTGAAACTAAATTACAGCGTCGTTCGCTTAACCGAATTGCAGCGCCCAGGCGGTAAACGCCTCAAAGTGGCAGATTTTGTGCGCGGCTTCGATGTACAAGTGGGCATGTGTTTTGGCGATACCGTTTAAAGATCGTTAAACCATGTTTCTAAGCCGCACAAACTACACGCACCCAGAGTATCTACAGGGCGCAAAAGATTGCATCCCCATGCTGCCCGGCATGGTGGCGTGGGGGCTGACGATGGGCGTCTCCATGGTCAACAGTGGCATGAGCGTGGTCGAATCGGTCGCCATGACGCTGCTTGTTTTCGCCGGCAGCTCGCAGCTGGCCGCTATCCCGCTCATCGCTGCGGGCGCGCCCATGTGGGTGATTTTGCTGACCGGTTTGTGCGTGAATCTGCGTTTTGTCGTGTTCAGCGCCCATTTGCGGCCGTATTTGATGCATTTGCCGTTATGGAAACGCTTGATGAGCGGCTATTTGACGGCAGATTTAAGCTATGTCCAGTTCGTCAGTAAATTTTCAAAGCCTGGCACTTCGACTGCTCAGCATCATGCGCAAGACGCGTATTTGGCGGGCAACTGCGGCTTGACGTGGGTGGCCTGGATGGGCGCTGGTTTGCTGGGCATCGCGCTGGCGGCTCAAATTCCAGTGAGTTGGGGCTTGGGTTTTGCGGGTATTTTGTCGCTGTTGGGTATTTTGTGTTCTTTGGCAACCAGCAAGTTGCGAATAGTAGCTGCCGCCGTGTCTAGCGCTGTGGCAGTGGCGGCTTACGCGCTGCCGCTCAAAATGAACATTGTTGTAGCCATTGCAGCGGCTGTGGCCATGTGTTTGTTGCTTGATAAAACGCAACGAACGATGCAAAAAGCAGAAGCAGAAGCAGAAGCAGAAGCAGAAGAAAGGGAGGTCGCATGACGGCCAATACGTCTGACGCTTGGACGCTCGTCACCATTGCCGGCTTGGCATTGGTGACGGTTATCACACGCTGCTTTTTTCTCTATTCAAGCAAGCCGTGGCAATTGCCCAATTGGGTGAA
>JAYSZH010000177.1:0-7868 GCA_043738155.1 Polaromonas sp.
TCAAGGGCGATGACACCAAAATCCGTACCACAGCCACGTATTTAGACCGTGGCTTGGTGGGTGATTTGATTGCCAACAATGTGAAGTTTGATGTGAAACCACGCGAAGAGGGTTCATTGCTCATGACCCTGTTGGTCAGCTGGGGTCCCATGCTGTTGTTGATCGGCGTTTGGGTCTACTTTATGAAGCAAATGCAGGGCGGCGGTAAAAGCGGCCCGTTCAGCTTCGGTAAAAGCAAAGCCAAGCTGCTTGACGAAAGCGCCAATACCGTGACCTTTGCCGACGTGGCAGGTTGCGACGAAGCCAAAGAAGAAGTCAAAGAAGTTGTCGACTTTTTGAAAGACCCAGGACGCTTCCAGAAATTAGGTGGTCGTATTCCCCGCGGCTTGTTGCTGGTAGGCCCGCCGGGCACGGGTAAAACTTTACTTGCCAAATCGATTGCTGGCGAAGCCAAAGTGCCGTTTTTTGCGATTTCAGGTTCGGACTTCGTTGAGATGTTTGTCGGCGTGGGCGCATCCCGTGTGCGCGACATGTTTGAAAACGCCAAGAAAAACGCACCTTGTATCATTTTTATTGACGAGATTGACGCTGTTGGCCGCCAACGTGGTGCGGGTGTCGGTGGCGGCAATGACGAACGCGAACAAACGCTGAACCAGATGCTGGTTGAGATGGACGGTTTTGAAACCAATCTTGGTGTGATTGTGGTTGCTGCAACCAACCGCCCTGATATTTTGGATGCCGCTTTGCTCCGCCCAGGCCGTTTCGACCGTCAGGTTTATGTGACTCTGCCGGATATTCGCGGCCGCGAGCAGATTTTGAACGTCCACATGCGCAAAATTCCGGCGTCGCAAGACGTCAACCCAGGCACGATTGCCCGTGGCACGCCCGGTATGAGCGGTGCGGATTTGGCGAACTTATGCAATGAAGCGGCTTTGATGGCAGCGCGTCGCAATGCCCGCGTTGTGGAAATGCAAGACTTTGAGAAAGCCAAAGACAAAATCTTGATGGGTCCAGAGCGCAAGAGCATGATCATGCCCGAGGAAGAGCGCCGCAACACGGCCTACCACGAATCAGGACACGCTTTGATTGGCAAGATGCTGCCAAAGTGCGACCCTGTCCACAAAGTTACTATCATCCCGCGTGGGCGCGCTTTGGGCGTGACCATGAGCTTGCCAGCGGCAGACCGTTACAGTTACGACAGCGAGTTCATGTTGAGCCAAATCGCCATGCTGTTTGGCGGCCGTATTGCGGAAGAGGTATTCATGAAGCAAATGACCACCGGTGCGAGCAACGATTTTGAACGTGCCACAGGTTTGGCCCGTGACATGGTGATGCGCTATGGCATGTCTGAAGCGCTGGGTCCCATGGTTTATGCTGACAACGAAGGTGAAGTGTTCTTGGGTCGCTCAGTGACCAAAACCACCAACATGTCTGAAACCACCATGCAAAAAGTGGACGCTGAAGTGCGCCGCATCATTGATGAGCAGTACGGTCGTGCCCGCAAGTTGATTGAAGACAACCAAGACAAAATGCATGCCATGGCTAAGGCTTTGTTGGAGTGGGAAACCATCGACTCTGAACAGTTAGACGACATCATGGCGGGCAAAGCACCACGCGCGCCTAAAGATTGGACACCGCGCATTCCACCGGCTGACAACAGCAGTGGGGGTGGCAGTGGCAGCGCGCCAGTCATCAAACCAGAAGCCGCACCTACAGCTGCATGATTTGGCAGACGAGTCGATTCCAAATCGACTTGACCCAGCCCAAAATCATGGGCATTGTCAACGTTACACCTGATTCGTTCTCCGATGGCGGCAAGTATGTATCGTCGGGTTCTGCCACCAAGCACGCTGAAAAGCTGCTCAAAGATGGGGCAGATATTTTGGACATTGGTGGTGAATCTTCCCGTCCAGGAGCGCCACAGGTGCCGTTGGAAGTTGAGCTGTCTCGCGTTCTGCCAGTCGTCATCGAGGCCGTCAAACTAGGCGTACCCGTTTCGGTGGACACCTACAAGCCACAAGTCATGCAGGCTGTGCTGGATGCGGGTGCTGACATCATCAACGATATTTGGGCTCTGCGACAAGCCGGAGCTGAAGATGTCGTTGCTCAACACCCAAACTGTGGCGTTTGCCTGATGCACATGCACAAAGAGCCGCAAACCATGCAAACAGAGCCCATGCAGGGCGATCTGGCTTCTATAGTCTCCCAAGTGCTATTATTTTTAGAGCAGCGTAGGCAATATATATGCCGGCTAGGTGTTGATTTATCGCGCATAGCTATCGATCCTGGCATTGGTTTTGGCAAAACGGTGGAGCAAAACTTTGCTTTGTTGGCGCGGCAGCGTGAGTTTTTGGCGTTGGGTTTACCGCTGCTGTCGGGCTGGTCGCGTAAATCCTCATTAGGCGCGGTCACGGGTTTGGCTATGTCGGGGCGCATGCCCGCCAGCATTGTGGCAGCGGTATTGGCGGTGCAAAACGGCGCTAGCATCGTGCGGGTGCATGATGTTCGGGAAACGGCAGCCGCGCTAAAAGTGCTCGCTGCGGCACAACCGAGCATTTATTAATTTATATTTAATATTATTACAAATGAATATATAATTTAATATAAACTAAATAATATGACAAGAAAATACTTCGGCACTGACGGCATTCGCGGCGCAGTGGGGCAGCACCCCATCACGCCCGATTTTGTGCTCAAACTCGCTCACGCCGTCGGTCGCGTGCTCAAACAAACTGAAGCACGTCCCACGGTATTGATTGGCAAAGACACGCGCATTTCGGGCTATATGCTGGAAAGTGCTCTAGAGTCTGGTTTCAATTCAGCCGGTGTTGATGTCGTTTTGCTCGGGCCCATTCCAACTCCCGCTGTGGCGTATTTGACGCGTGCACAGCGAGCAAGTTTAGGCGTCGTCATCAGCGCCAGCCACAATCCGTTTGCGGACAACGGCATCAAATTTTTCAGTGCAAAAGGCACCAAATTAGACGATGCCTGGGAGATTGCCGTAGAAGCCGCTTTGGAAGAACCACCCAAGTGGGTGGATTCAGCGAATTTAGGCAAAGCCAAGCGTTTAGACGATGCTGCAGGACGCTATATCGAGTTTTGTAAAAGCACCTTTGCTAATGATTTGACGCTCAAGGGTTTGAAAATCGTCGTTGACGGCGCGCACGGCGCTGCTTACCAAGTTGCGCCCAAAGTATTTCACGAGTTGGGCGCTGAGGTGATTTCTATCGGCTGCACACCCGATGGTTTGAATATCAACCACGAAGTCGGAGCGACGCATCCCGATGCGCTGATTGCCGCAGTGAAGTTACACAAAGCTGATTACGGCGTTGCGCTAGACGGCGATGCTGACCGTTTGCAGTTTGTCGATGCGAATGGGCGGCTGTTCAACGGCGACGAAGTTTTGTATTTGATGGTGGCAGAGCGTTTGGCGCGAGATGAGCACGTGCCGGGCGCCGTTGGCACGCTGATGACCAATTTGGCTGTCGAGTTGGCTTTAAAGGGTAAAGGCGTTGCTTTCGTACGCGCAAAAGTAGGCGATCGCTATGTTCTGGAAGAACTCGATAAACGGGGTTGGATTTTGGGGGGCGAGGGCTCCGGCCACTTGCTGGCACTGGACAAACACACCACGGGCGACGGCATCGTCAGTGCCTTGCAAGTGCTGCAAGCCTGTGCCCGCAGTGGCAAAACCATGGCAGAGCTGTTGCGTGATGTGACGCTGTTTCCACAAACCTTGATCAACGTGCGCCTGCAGCCCGGCCAAAGTTGGAGCGAGCTGCAGAAACTACCCCAGCTTGCTGCTGCAACTCAAGCAGTAGAAGCCGAGTTGGGCAACACTGGACGCGTGTTGATTCGCGCCAGCGGTACCGAACCACTGGTCAGGGTGATGGTGGAAGCGCAAGATGCCAAACAGGCTCAAAACTGCGCACAGCGGATAGCAGACACGTTGAAAACTTCGATGTAATCCTTAAGAAACAAAAAAAATGATCACAGTCCACCATCTGAATAATTCGCGCTCGCAGCGCGTCATATGGCTTTTAGAAGAGTTGGGTGTGGACTATGAAATCAAACGCTACCAACGCGATCCTAAAACGATGCTGGCACCTAAGTCGCTGCGCAAGGTTCATCCACTGGGTAAATCTCCAGTGATTACAGACGGTGACACCGTGGTGGCTGAATCAGGCGCGATTATTGAGTATTTGATTGATCGCTACGACATTGAGCACAAGCTAGCGCCACCAGCCGGCACACCGACGCGTTTGCGTTACACCTATTGGCTGCACTTCGCGGAAGGTTCGGCCATGTCGCCGCTGTTGATGAAACTGGTGTTCAACCACATTGAAAAGGCACCCATGCCGTTTTTCGCCAAACCGATTGCCAAAGCGATTTCTAAAAAAACAAAAGAGAGTTTTATCGACCCGCAGATCAAAGCGCATTTGGACTATATTGAGTCGGAACTAGAAAAATCGACTTGGTTTGCGGGAGGTCGTTTAAGCGGTGCAGATATCCAAATGAGCTTCCCACTAGAAGCCGCCGCTGCGCGTGGAGGTTTGGACGGCAGTTACCCCAAAATCACCGCGTTTATCAAGCGTATCCACGACAGAGCGGGCTACAAACGCGCACTCGAACGGGGTGGTGAATACAGCTTGCTGAGCTAAAGCGCTTTCTGATTCACCCGTTTCATCAGTGCTTCTGCGCTTTCCTTGCGCTCGCTGTAGCGGTCAACCAAGTAAGGTGAGACGTTTCTGGTTAATAGTGTAAATTTAACCAGTTCTTCCATCACGTCCACCACGCGGTCATAGTAGGGCGATGGCTTCATACGACCAGCCTCGTCAAACTCTAAAAACGCCTTGGCGACGGAGGATTGGTTGGGAATGGTCAACATGCGCATCCAGCGACCTAAAACGCGCAACTGGTTGACGGCGTTGAACGACTGCGAACCGCCGCAAACCTGCATCACCGCCAAAGTTTTGCCTTGTGTGGGGCGCACGGCACCGACGGACAGCGGAATCCAGTCGATTTGGGTTTTCATGATGCCGGTCATCGCGCCGTGGCGTTCGGGCGACGTCCACACCATGCCTTCGGCCCAAGCGGCCAATTCACGCAATTCTTGCACTTTGGGGTGGCTATCTGGCGCGTCGTCTACCAGCGGCAGGCCATGCGGGTTAAAAGTGCGGGTTTCGCAGCCCATAGCATGTAGCAAGCGGGCGGCTTCTTCGCTCAGCAAACGGCTGAATGAGCGTTCTCGCAGCGAGCCGTAGAGCAGCAAAATGCGTGGTGGGTGTGTGGATGCAGGATTTGCTTGTAACGGTGCTTGTGATGGCACGGCAAATAAGGCGGCGTCAACGTTAGGCAAATTTGTCAAATTACTCACATCAAGCTTTGGCAACACGTTCTCCAAGCGCGTTGACAACTTGTTCGCCATCTTCTTTGCTGAACGCGCCTTTCTGCGCCTGCGGCAAAATGTCCAGCACAGCTTCGGACGGGCGGCACAACCGGGTGCCGAGTGGGGTGATGACGATGGGGCGGTTCATCAAAATTGGGTGGCTAACCATGGCATCGATCAGTGCTTCGTCACTCAAGGCAGGGTTACCCAGCTGCAGTTCGTCATACGGCGTGCCTTTTTGGCGCAGCAGTTCGCGCACGGGGATACCGAGCTGGGCAACCAATGCCACGAGCTTGTCGTGTCCAAGTGGGTTTTTCAAGTATTCGACAACTTCTGGCTCAACGCCCGAGTTGTGAATCAGCGCCAGCACGTTGCGTGAGGTGCCGCAGTCTGGGTTGTGGTAGACGGTTATAGGTATGGAAGTGGACATGATTTAAGTCTTCTTGTTTTAGTTAAGTGTTTGATTTTATGGAGTATTTTGATCGTTCAAGGCCTCTGCGATGAGCCATCCAGCGACTGCCCCCAAGGTTTGAGCTGCGACAAAGCCCAAAGCACTAACCGGTGCAATCCCAGCAAAGCTGTCGCTAAACATGCGTCCCATCACAGCGGCGGGGTTGGCAAACGAGGTGCTGGCGGTGAACCAGTACGCTGCGCCAATGTAGCAAGCAACCAAAGAGCTGGCTTTGGCGTTCACATGGGCAGCGCCAGAGCGCAAAATCACGATAATCAAACCCGCCGTGGCGACGGCTTCCGCCAGCCATTGACCAGTCCAACTTCCCTCATTCCCACCGCGTACATGGGTGCTGAATTGCAGCACTGGCATGTCAAACATAGCATTCGCTAACCATGCGCCAGCTACGGCTCCTAGTAACTGCATTGCTATAAATAATATAGCAGTATAAGCAATAAATACGCCGGCTATAGTACTATTTGACCTGTTTTTAAAGTAAACAACCAAAGTCACCAATGGGTTGAAATGTGCGCCGCTGATGGGACCCAAAATCTCAATCAACACAAACAGCGCAAAAACGGTGGCAAGTGTGTTGGCGATCAAAGCCACGCCCACATTGCCGCCACTCAAACGCTCAGCCATGATGCCCGAGCCGATGACAGCGCAGAGCAGGGCGGCTGTACCTAAGAATTCTGCAAAAAGTTGCTTTTTGATATCAATTTTTGGAGCTTCGTTGGTGTTTTCAACCTTACTCATGATTTGGCAAGTTCGCGGGCGCTGGTTTGCAGCATCAATTTGGTGATGCTGGCTTCGGGTAAATTGACCAACAACTCCAACCGACGACGGATGGCGTGCAGGGTTTGGCGGAAAGCTTCGAGTTTTTCAGCGTATGTACCGTCGCCCGCAGAGGGGTCGCTGTAGCTCCAGTGCGCCGTAGCTGGTTGACCAGGCCAGTAAGGGCATACTTCGCCAGCGGCGTTGTCGCACACGGTGATGACCAAATCCATGTGAGGTGCATCGGGTAACGCAAATTCGTCCCAGCTTTTGCTGTACAAACCGTCAGCGTTGATGCCTGCTTTTTGCAGCGTTTGAAGCCCTAAAGGGTTGGGTTGTTGGTTGTCGCGCGGGCTGCTACCGGCGGAGTAGCCTTTGAATCTACCTTGTCCTAAGTGGTTCAGCAATGCTTCCGCCAAAATGCTGCGGGCGGAGTTGTGGGTGCACAAAAATAGAACGTTGATGGCTTTGTCAGACATGGTGAATTTCCTTTAAATGGGTGTAACAGTGGGGTTGGGTGAGTCGAGGGATGGGGATGGTGCAAAAGAGCAACTTGACGTGCAACTGCTCGCTGAAGCGTCTGCGCTACGAATCGCTGCATCATTTAGAGTTTGCGAAGTTGAAAACTCCAAGTCTGGCAATACGACCACCGGTGAAAAACCACCGCCTTCGGTGCGGAAATTGGTGGTTTGGCCGGTGTAGGTGCGGGCTGCCAAGAGCTGGATTTGCCCACCGTAGGTGTAGGCGCGGATGTCAAACTTCAGGTCGGTGGCGACGCCATCGACATTGACCAGCCGTTGACCGGGCGGCACGAGCGCTTGGGCGATAAAGTCGCCCCAGTTACCGGACAAAATCTCTTCCCATACCCGTTTGGTGAGCTTGTCGCCCCGATACGCGGCTTTGCTGGCGTAGCCGGCCACGGGTTTGAAGAAGAGCTGTTTGCGCTGCGCCCACAGGGCGTCGGCATGTTCGAGGGTAACGCGTTGAGTGGCCGGGATGGCGCCGGACAGGCAGGCGCGGTCTGCGCTGGAAACGTCCCAACTACTGAGCAGCGCAGTGTTGGACAGGGTGATCAGATGTTGCTTGTTGGCTCGCAGCGCGTGGGCATAGGGATGCGGGGTGACGACGGCACCGCCCGCTAGATAAGCGTCATGCAGGGCTTGGTGGGTGGGGATAGACAGGTCAAAGTCGGTCAGGCGGTTGTAGACAAGGTCGATGGCCGTGTCTCCGGCAGTACTGTGGTGCCAGAGCTGGCCA